>DATMBX010000160.1:0-18252 GCA_035558955.1 Solirubrobacterales bacterium
CGCGGCCGAGAACGGCGCCGGCGGCGGCAACGGCGCCGGCGCCGACGGGGGAGACACCGCCGTCGCCCTGGCGACGATCGACCGCACCGCGGTCCGCGACTCCTTCGAGTTCGCCTGTGACCGCCACGCCGATCAGCTGCGCTACTCCGGCGACGAGTTCATCACCCACCCGGTAGGCGTGGCTCAGATCTGCGCCGGGATGCGGCTCGACACCGAGACGCTCTGCGCCGCCCTGCTCCACGACACGGTCGAGGACACCAGCGCCTCCCTCGACGACGTTCGCGCCGAGTTCGGCGAGGAGATCACCCAGCTCGTCGACGGGGTCACCAAGCTGACCGGAATCACCTTCGAGAGCCGCGACGAGCGCCAGGCCGAGAACTACCGCAAGATGATGGTGGCGATGGCCACCGACGTCAGGGTGATCCTGATCAAGCTGGCCGACCGTCTCCACAACATGCGCACGCTCGGCGCCCTGCCGAAGCAGAAGCAGATGGCGAAGTCCCGAGAGACGCTGGAGATCTACGCGCCGCTCGCCCACCGGCTGGGAATCCACGCGATCAAGTGGGAGTTGGAGGACCTCGCCTTCGCCACCCTGCATCCGCGCAAGTACGCCGAGATCAAGCAGCTCGTCGCCCAGCAGCGCAACGAGCGCGAGTCCTACGTGGAGGACGCGGGGCGCTTTCTCTCGGGGGAATTGAAGGAAGTCGGCATCGAGGCCGAGATCTCCGGCCGCGCCAAGCACTTCTACTCGATCTACACGAAGATGACGAAGAAGGGGCGGGAGTTCAACGAGATCTTCGACCTCACCGCGATGCGGGTGATCGTCGGCTCGGTGAAGGACTGCTACGGGGCGATCGGGGTCATCCACTCGCTCTGGAAGCCGCTGCCGGGGCGCTTCAAGGACTGGGTCGCGATGCCCAAGGCCAACATGTACCAGGCCCTGCACACGACCGTGATCGGTCCCGAGGGCAAGCCCTTGGAGATCCAAATCCGCACCGAGGAGATGCACAACCTGGCCGAGTACGGGATCGCCGCCCACGTCGCCTACAAGGAGGGCGGCACCGCCGACCCGCAGCGGGAGAAGATGACCTGGCTGCGCCAGCTGGTCGAAGCCGAGGGCGAGCAGGATCCGGCGGAGTTCCTCGAATCGCTGAAGGTCGACCTGTTCGAGGACGAGGTCTTCGTCTTCACCCCGAAGGGGGAGGTGAAGAACCTCTCCGCCGGCTCGACCCCGCTCGACTTCGCCTACGCCGTCCACACCGACGTCGGCCACCGCTGCGTCGGCGCCAAGGTCAACGGCAGCATCGTGCCGCTGCACTACCAGCTGCGCTCCGGCGACATCGTCGAGGTGCTGACCGCGAAGCAGAAGCGCGGTCCCTCGCGCGACTGGCTGAAGCTGGTGCGAACCAGCCGCGCCCGCAACAAGATCCGCGCCTTCTTCAAGGAGGAGCGACGGGAGGACGCCGAGCGCCACGGCCGCGAGGGCCTGGAGGAGGCGCTGCGCAAGCGCGGCCTTCCGATGCAGAAGCTGGCGATGTCGCCGCTGCTCGCCGACGTGATTCGGGAGATGGGCTTCCGCAAGGCGAGCGAGTTCTACATCGCGCTCGGCCAGGGCAAGGTCTCGACCAAGACCGTCGCCAACAAGTTGATGCAGCGCCTGAAGGCGGGCGAAGCGGTCGAGGAGGCGCCGGCGGGGCTGAGCGGCAGCCGCGAGGACGAGCGCTCGCGCCGCACCCGCGAGGCCTCCAACTACGGGATCGTCGTCCAGGGCGCCGACAATGTCGCGGTGCGGCTGGCCAAGTGCTGCCGCCCGGTGCCCGGCGACAGAATCGCCGGCTACGTCTCGCTCGGGCGCGGCATCACCATCCATCGCGAGGACTGCAAAAACGTGAAGGCGCTGAAGCGGGCCCCGGAGCGTTTCGTCGAGGTCTCCTGGGCGGGCGACAACGAGGCCTCCTACCGGGTGGAGCTGCAGGTCGACGCCTACGATCGCACTCGCCTGCTCGAAGACCTCTCGCGGACCTTCTCGGAGGCCGGGATCAACATCCTCGAGGCGAGCTGCTCCACCAAACACCCGATGGTCAAAAACCGCTTCGTCGTCGAAGTGGGGGATACCGAGCAGCTCAAACAGTGCATCTCCCGCCTGCGAAACGTCGAGTCGGTCTTCGACGCCTACCGCATCACCCCGTCAGCCTGATCAGGCGATGACCGTCAGCGCCTGCGGGACGACGCGGATCTCGATCCGCTCGCGCTCGCCGATGTAGTCGCCGTCGACCTGGACCGGAAAGGGGCGAACGGCGCCCTGCCTGTCTTCGGAGATCGAGGCGACGGTGGCCTCGGTGACGTCGTCGAGGTGGACGATCTGGCGGTGGGCGGAGGCCGGGAGGCGCTCGCCGCTCAACAGTCGCGCCATCAGCGATGGCATGTGGCGCTGCGCGGCCCGTCTCAAGACCGCCATCGAGAGCGTGCCGTCGTCGATCTCAATGCCTTCGCAGACCTTGATCGGGATGCTGGCGAAGTAGGTGAAGGGGTCGGAGTTCTGGGCGAGCGCGGTGATTCCCTCGACCGGGTCGTGTCCTTCTGTCTCAACCCGCATCCGCACCGGCCTGTGAAGGTAGTTGCGGTAGAAGGTGGAGACCGCCGCCCAGCTGTAGTAGTAAGGGCCGGCTTTGGCCTTCAGCTTCGGGTTGGCGTCGACCCGCTTGACGACGGTGGCGTCGATCCCGGCCCCGCAGGAGAAGATGAAGTAACGCTCGTCGACCCTGCCGAGGTCGATCCGTCGCGGCTTCCAGTCGTCCACCAGCGAAAGCAGGTGCTCGGTCGCGTCGACGACGTCGTTGGGAATGCCGAGGGTGCGGCAGACGACGTTCGTGGAGCCGCCGGGCAGCGTCGTCAGCGGCACGTCGGACCCGGCCAGACCGTTGGCGACCTCGTTCAGCGTCCCGTCGCCGCTGAAGGCGACGACGACGTCGTATCTCCCGTCGCGGGCGTCGCGGCCGATCTCGATCGCGTGGCTCTGCGCTTCGGTCTGCACGGCCTCGACCTCGTAGCGGCCCTGCAGCGCATAGACGACGAGATTCTTGAGCCGGTCCGACACCGTCGTCGCATACGGGTTGACGACCATCAACATGCGTTTCTTGCCGCGGTGCCTGAGCCTCATGGCGGAGCAGCGTATTGAGATCAGCCCGGCGGCATTACTCTCCTTACGAGCATCGTCGCGGGGCTCTCGATCAGATTCGGCGCCACGTCGGCGACTCCGAGCAGGGCGGCTATCAGAGGCGCGATCTCGAAATCCGCCGCGTTGGGCTCCGGTCCGGCGAGAGCGCCCGAGGCGATGTAGCCCTCGAGCCGGTCGATCATCCTCGGTAGCGCTTTGAAGTCGTTGCGCACGACCGCGTCGGTGATGCCGAAAGCCGCGAAAGATGGGCGAGTCAGGCGATGCCGCAGCCAGGCATTGCGGGGGATGGGCAGGGCGCCGACGGCTGGATCTGGCGTGACGGAATCGGGATCGTTGACGAGGGACCACAGAACGATCCGCCGGACCGCCTGCTGAAAGACCTCGTCGCCGAAGAGCTCGGCCGCTTCGACTTCGGCTCGCGCTGATCCGCTTGACGGGAAAAGGCGCGGCTCGGGGGCGATCTCATCCAAGGCGCGAGCGATGGCCCGGTTCGTCTGCACCCGATGTCCGTCGACGAGCAGGGCCGGAACGGTCGACCCCGGAAAGCCCTTGGCCGGGAGCCTCTTGCGGTGGCGGTCGGGGATCAGGTTGACGCGCCGGTACGGAATTCCCTTGTGACGAAGCATCAGCTCGGGGGAGTAGGACGGGGCAGATCCCCTGATGCCGTAGAGCCTGGCCTTCATGATTAAGTTATACCTTATATAAGGCGACTTCTAAAGAGATTGCTACCTTAAGTTCGTGGAGGTATTCGAAGCGATCGCCCAGCCGAAGCGGCGCGAGATTTTGCGACTGCTCGCCGGGCGCGAGCTGAGCGCCGGGGAGATCGCTTCGCACTTCTCGGTGACTCAGCCGGCGATCTCCCAGCACCTCAAGGTGCTCAAAGAGACAGGTTTGATCAGCGAGCGCCGCGACGGCACGAGACGCCTTTTCAGCGTGCAGTCCGGGGGCCTGGCCGACTTACATGACTTCCTGGCCCAGGTGCTGCCGGAAAGCCTTGAGCGCCTCAAGCAAGTCGCGGAAGCAGAGCAACGGAGAGCCGATGCCGGAGACGCCTTCCGAAACTAGCCCCCTCGAATACGAACTCAGGGTTGCCGCCCGCCCGGAGACGGTGTTCGCCTTCTTCACCGACCCCAGGAAGATGACCCAATGGATGGGGGCGCAGGCGACCCTCGACCCTAGACCCGGCGGTATCTGCCGGATCGTATTCCGACCGCCCGAGGAGAAAATCGGCGAATTCGGGGCTCTGCTCGGCGTTGCCGAGGAGCTGGATCGAGGATCGGTTGAGAACGTCAGCGTGATGATGGGCGAGTTCGTGGAGGTCGATCCTCATCGCCGCATCGTCCTCACTTGGGGCTTGGAACAGGAAATCCTGGCAGTGCCCCCGCAGTCCACCGCGGTAGAGATCTCGTTCGTGCGCGACGGCGAGGAAACCATCGTGCGCCTGACCCATCGCAGGCTGCCTCCAGCGGCCGTCGCTTTCCATCGAGCCGGCTGGGAGCACTTCCTTCCACGGCTTGCCATTGCCGCTGAGGGAGGAGACCCCGGACCCGACTCGTGGCAGGCTCATCAGGCCTCATAGCGGACTACCTCTTCGTCGTCGACCTCGCGCACGCGGCCTTCGTTGACCAGCAGGTCGGCGTGGCCGATCACCTCTGAGAGGGTGAGGAAGGCTTGGGTGACGGCGACATTGCCCCAGATCGCCTGGGCGATCTCATAGCCGGTGCGCGGCTGCTCGGCGATCAGCTTGTAGATCTTCTCCTTGCGCCGCTCGTGCTTGGCGATGCGGTCGTCGATCAGCGCGACATGGTCGGTTATCGGCTCACCGTGGCCGGAGAGGACGATCTCAGCCGGCATCTCCCTGGTCTTCCTCATCGACTCGATGTAGGTGACCAGCGCCTGCGTGCGCCGGTCCGAGCCGTCCAGCGGACGGGAGATCAGCGGGTTGGAGGAGATGTGGGCGATCAGGTGGTCGGCGGCGATCAGGATCTTCCGATCCTCATCCCAGAAGACGGTGTCCGAGGGGCTGTGGCCCGGCCGGTGCAGCGCCTGCAGCATGCGGTCGCGGAAGGGCAGCGACTGGCCGTCCTCCAGCGGCCGGGTCACCTCGGCGCGCGACCCCCAGCCGCGGAAGCTGCGGCTGACGCTCTGCAGGGCGAAGGCCACCTCCTCGGGGATGCCGTTGCGCAGCATCAGCTCTACTGCGAAGCTGTCCTCGGCCTCGGCGTCCTCGCTGAAGTTGGCGAGTCGCTCGGCGGCGATCCCGAGCGCCGCCACCTCGGCGCCGGAGTGCTCGGCGACGATCTCGACCAACCCGAGGTGATCGATGTGCTGATGGGTGACGATCACCAGGTCGAGGTCGTCGATCGAGTGGCCTCGCTCACCCAACTGGGATTGCAGTTCGTCGAGCGCCTTGCCCGAGTTGGGGCCGGTATCGATCAGGGTCAGCGGCTCGTCCTCGAGCAGGTAGCAGTTGACCCGGCCGACGGCGAAGGGGGTAGGGATCTGGAGGCAGTGGATGCCGGCCAGCACGGCCTGCTCCAACGCCCCCTCTGGGGTGAGCGTCACGCTCGGATTAACCCCAGCACCTCGTCTCGCTTCGCCTCCATGTCCTTGCGGGAGACGAGCGACTCGAGGTTGAGGCGCAGCAGCGGCTCGGTGTTGGAGGGGCGGACGTTGAAGTGCCAGTCGGGGTAGTCGACCGAAATTCCGTCGAGGGTCGTCTGCTCGCCCTCGGCATAGCGCTCGGCGATCTCGGCCATCTTCGTCTCGGGGTCGTCGACTTCCGAGTTGATCTCGCCGGAGATGAAGTACTTCGAGCGAAACTCGCTCATCAGCTCCGCCAGGCTGCGCCCGTCGATCGAGAGCAGTTCCAGCATCAGCAAGGCTGGGATCGTCCCCGAGTCGGCGCACCAGAAGTCGCGGAAGTAGTAGTGGCCGGAGACCTCGCCGCCGAAGGAGGCGGCTTCCTCGCGCATCCGCAGCTTGAAGAAGGCGTGGCCGACGCGGGAGAGGGCGGAGCGCCCGCCCTCGGCGGCGACGAGATCGGGAACGGCGCGGCTGGAGCGGGGGTCGTAGAGGATCGTCGCGCCGGGGTTCTTGGCCAGCGCCGCGCGGGCGAGCAGGGCGCAGACGAAATCGCCGTCGCAGAACTCGCCCTCGCCGTCGATGAAGAAGCAGCGGTCGGCGTCGCCGTCCCAAGCGATGCCGAGATCGGCGCCGCTGGCGCGCACCCGCTCGACGATCATCTTCCGGTTTTCCTCCAGCAGCGGGTTGGGCTCGTGGTCGGGGAACTCGCCGTCGGGCTCGAAGTACATCTCCTCCAGGTCGAGGCCGAGCTTGCGCAGCGTCGGGCCCACCATCGGGCCGGCCATTCCGTTGCCCCCGTCGACCACCACCTTCATCGGTCGCACCTTCGACGGGTCGATGAAGGAGAGGGCGTGGGAGCGATATGCCTCCCAGATGTCGACCTCTTCGAAGGAGCCGCCGCCCGGGGCATGTCCCAGGCCGGCATCGATCTCCCTCCGCACGTCGTCGATCCCGGCATCGCCGGAGAGCGCCAGCGCGCCCTCGCGGACGAGCTTGACGCCGGTGTAGGCCTTCGGGTTGTGCGATGCGGTGACCATCGCGCCGCCGTCCAGCTCCCGCGAGCCGACCAGGTGGTAGAGCATCTCGGTCGCGACCATGCCGGCGTCGAGCACCGTCGCGCCTTCGAAGATCAGCCCGTCGCGCAGCTCTTCGGCCATCCGCGGCGCGGTCAGCCGCATGTCGCGGCCGAGGCCGACCCGCAGTTCGTGGGGATCCTTGCCGCGCAGCCGGCCCAACACCCTGGCGAAGGCGCGCCCGATCGCGTGGGCGGTCGTCTCGTCCATCTCCGAGCCGTACAGCCCGCGTATGTCGTAAGCCTTGAAAATTCCGGGCGGCGCAAGAGTCGGCTGCTCGCTCAAAACGCGTCTTTCAACACTTCGTAGCTTTGCTCAAGTGTCTGCGGCATCACTTTGGTGTCGGCGATCACCGGCATGAAGTTGGTGTCGCCGCCCCAGCGCGGGACGACGTGCATGTGGATGTGGTGCTCGACCCCAGCGCCGGCGACCCGTCCCTGGTTGAAGCCGACGTTGTAGCCGTGTGGGTCGTAGATCTCCTCCAGCCGGCCCATTGCTCGCTGGGCCAGGGTCATCATCTCCGCCAGCGTTTCGGCTGGCAGGTCCTGTAGCCGCGCGATGTGCTCGTACGGCGCCACCATCAGGTGCCCGTTCGTGTAGGGAAAGAGGTTGAGGATCACGAAGCTGCGCTCGCCGCGGTGGACGATCAGGCTCGCCTCGTCATCTCCCGCCGCCGGCTTGGCGCAGAAGATGCACTCCTCCTCGATGTCCTTGGACGCGTCCTTCACGTAGGCGAGGCGCCAGGGCGCCCAGATGCGGAAGTTAGCCACTCGCCGCAGGCTATAGCCAGCCGCGATTGCGGAAGTAGCCCACCATGCCGACCAGCATCGCCACCATCGCTCCCAGCAAAATCCAGAACGCGGTCGAGTCTCCTTCCCCCGGCACGTGGACGTTCGCGCCCCAGATGCTGGCGATCAGGGTCAGCGGCAGGACGATGACGCTGATCGAGGTCAGCACCCGCAGGATGTCGTTGACGCGGTGGGAAAGCACCGACTCGTTGGTCTCGGCCAGCGCCTCGATCACTTCCTTGTAGTTCTCCAGCATGTCCCAGATCCGCTCGTGCGCGTCGACGATGTCGTCGAAGTAGATCTCCAGGTCGAGGTCGGGGGCGAGGTAGCGTCCTTTGACCCGCTCCAGATCGCGCAGCACCGGGCGCTGCGGCCGGATCACCTTGCGGAAGTTGATGATCTCCTGCTTGGCGTTGGAGATGTCGCGCACGACCTCCTCCGAGCGTCCTTCGAAGATGTCGTCCTCCAGCGCGTCGAGCTTGTTGCCGATCTTGCGCAGCATCGGGAAGCAGTAGTCGAAGCTGTCGTCGACGATTCGGTAGAGCAGGTATCCCGACCCTCGCGAGAAGAGCTGCTCGCGCATCTCCTCCTTGGCGCGGCAGCGCTCGAACAGGTACTCGACCGGCTGCAGCGGCTGGTTGGGAATGGTGACCACGTAGCCGGGGCCGACGAAGAGATCCAGCTCGCCGGTTCCCAGCCGCCCCACCGCCGGGTCGAAGACGGGGAAATGGAGGACGATGAAGAGGTAGTCGTCGTACTCGTCGATCTTCGGCCGCTGGTTGCGGGAGAGCACGTCCTCGAGGTCGAGCGCGTGGAAATCGAAGTGCTCCTCCAGCCAGGCGCGCTCCAGCGCCCCCGGGCGCTCGATGTTGACCCAGCGCAGGCCGGCGGCGTCGATCTGCTCGACGTTCGGCGCCTGCGGCTCAGCCTGCGGGGCCGGGGTGAGAATCTCGCCGCGCCGGGTAGCCCGCCGCAGCCTCGGCTTTGGAAGGTTCGGCATCGTTCGGGCTCATCATCTCGTAGGGCGGCGTTGGCACGGTGAACACAAGGTTAAACGCCCTGCTCCCACGCCGATGAACGAAATCGCCCCTGGTATGGTCTGCGGCCACATAAGCGCCACATCTAGAGGGGTGGAGGGACTGGCCCAGCGAAGCCCCGGCAACCACCTCGGACCATCGGTCCGGGGAGAGGTGCCAAGTCCAGCAGGTGCAGGAAAGGCCTGGAAGATGTGGGGAAGAGTCCGATCGGAACCTCTGCCCCACACAAGGCGGAGGTTTTTTCGTTGGCTACGGAAGAAGGAAGATCGGATGTCACTTGAGAGCTTGAAGTGCAAGGAGTGCGGCACGGCTTACGAGTTGGACGCCAGCTACTTCTGCGAGAACTGTTTCGGGCCGCTGGAAGCGGTCTACGACCATTCGGACCTGGGCGCCGCCGAGGCGAAGCGCCGCATCCAGGCGGGCTCGCAGGGGATCTGGCGCTACGCCGACTTCCTGCCCTTCGCCGGGCGCCCCGGTGACCCGCTGGAGCCGGGGCTGACGCCGCTGCTGCGCGCCGATCGGCTGGCGGAGCGGCTGGGGCTGGACGCCGAGTTGTGGGTCAAGAACGACGCGGCCAACCCCACCCACTCCTTCAAGGACCGGGTCGTCGCCGTCGCCGTCGCCAAGGCGCGCGAGTTGGGCTTCGACACCGTCGCCTGCGCCTCGACCGGCAACCTCGCCAATGCCGTCGCCGCCCACGCGGCGGCCGCCGGCTTGGAGTCCTACGTCTTCGTCCCCGCCAACCTGGAGGAGCAGAAGCTGCTCGCCACCGGCATCTACGGGACCAACCTGGTCGGTGTGCGCGGCAACTACGACGACGTCAACCGACTCTGCACGCAGCTGGCCGAGACCCGCCCCTGGGCCTTCGTCAACGTCAACCTGCGGCCGTACTACGCGGAGGGGTCGAAGACGCTCGCCTACGAGACGGTCGAGCAGCTTGGCTGGGAGCTTCCCGACCGTGTCGTCTGCCCGATCGCCTCGGGATCGCTCTTCACCAAGGTGGGTCGCGGCTTCCAGGAGTGGCTGGACATCGGGCTCGTCACCGGCGAGCAGCCGATCTTCAACGGCGCCCAGGCGCAGGGATGCAGCCCCGTTGCCACCGCCTTCGCCGAGGGGTGGGAGGTCTGCAAGCCGCAGAAGCCGGAGACGATCGCCAAGAGCCTTGCGATCGGCGACCCGGCCGACGGGCCTTACGCGCTGGAGCAGGCGCGTGTGACCGGCGGCCGCGTCGACTCGGTCACCGACGAGGAGATCAAGGACGGCATCCGCCTCTTGGCCGAGACGACCGGGATCTTCACCGAGACCGCGGGCGGGGTGACCGTCGGTGTCCTGCGCAAGCTCGCCGAGCGCGGTGATATCGGCGCCGGCGAGAGAGTCGTCGTCTACATCACCGGCGAGGGGCTGAAGACCCTCGACGCCGCTCGCGATAGGTTCCAGATGCACGAGATCGACCCCGACCTCGAGAGCTTCGAGGTCGAGTTCCGCCAGGAGGTAGCCGTCTGATGGCAGTCACAGTGAAGATCCCGACTCAGCTGCGCGCCGCGACAGGAGGGGAGGCCGAGGTTGAGGTCGCCGGAGCGACCGTGGGCGAGGTACTCGATGCCGTCTTCGAGGCGCACGGCGACCTGCGCGAGCGGATCACCCAGGATGGCGACCTGCGCCGCTTCGTCAACGTCTACGTCAGTGGCGAGGACATCCGCTTCCAACAGGGCCTCGAGACGGCGATCAACGAGGGCGACGAGGTCACGATTTTGCCTGCCGTCGCCGGCGGCTGCTGAAACCTCCGGTAGTCATCCTCTGTGGCGGGCGCGGGACGCGCTTGCGTGAGAAGACCGAGAGCTTGCCGAAGGGGCTGGTTGAGATCGGCGGCCGGCCGATCCTCTGGCACGTGATTCAGATCTACGCGGCGCAGGGATTCGATCGCTTTCTGCTCGCGACCGGGTACCTGGGAGGGGCGGTAGAGGAATTCGTCGTCACCGAGACCTGGCCCGGCGGGGTGGAGATCGAGTGCGTAGATACCGGCCTCGACACGCCGACCGGTGGCCGTCTCTCCCTGCTTGCCGATCGTCTGCGCGACGGCACCTTCTGCGCGACGTACGCGGACGGCGTTGCCGACATCGATCTGGGCGCGCTGTTGGACTTCCACTGCGGACACCGGTCCCTGGCGACGGTGACCGTGGTGCGGCCCCACCTGCAGTGGGGAGTGGCGCGAATCGACGGCGAGGATCGTGTCGAAGGATTCGTCGAGAAGCCGCGTTCGGAGCACTGGATCAACGGCGGCTTCTTCTGCTTCGAGCCGGGGGCGCTCGACTACCTCGACGAGGACAGCGTGCTCGAGCGCGAGCCGCTGGAGCGCCTGGCCGCCGCCGGCAAGCTGCGCGCCCACCGCCATGAAGGCTTCTGGGACTGCATGGACACCTACAAGGACGCCGTCGTCCTCAACGACCTCTGGGCGAGCGGCGAGGCGCCGTGGAAGGTGGGGGCAGAGGCCGAGAGTAGGGCTCGGTGAAGCGGGCGCTGGTCACCGGCGGGCAGGGCTTCGTCGGCTCGCACCTGGCGCGGGCCCTGCTCGAGCGCGGCGACACGGTCACCGTCCTCGACCTTGCTCGACCCGGTCTCTCCGGCTTGGAGCTGCAGCGGATCGATCCAGTCGTCGAGCTGGTCGAGGGAGACCTCTGCGACGCGCGCCTGGTCGGCGCGACCGTGGAGTCGGGTGAGTTCGACGTCGTCTTCCATCTCGCCGCGCAGACCCTGGTCGGACCTGCGATGGCGAACCCGGTCGCCACCTTCGAGGCCAACGTGCGCGGAACATGGACGCTGCTCGACGCCTGCCGCCGCGCCGACGTGCCGGCGGTCGTCGTCGCCTCCTCCGACAAGGCCTACGGTCCCAGCGAGGAGCTGCCCTACCACGAGGAGATGCCGCTGCGCCCGGCCTCGCCGTATGAGGCGAGCAAGGCCGCCGCCGACGCGATCGCGCTCGGCTACGCTCGCGCCTACGAGCTGCCGATCGCGGTAACCCGCTTCGCCAACATCTACGGCGGCGGCGACCTCAACTTCTCCCGCCTGATCCCGGAGGCGATCGTCGCCGTGCTGGAGGGACGCCGCCCGGCGATCCGCTCCGACGGCAGCCCGCAGCGTGACTTCCTATATGTGGACGACGCGGTCGCCGCCTACCTGGCGATCGAGCATGAGGTCGGCGCGAGCGGGCCCGCGGCGGGCGAGGCGTTCAACGCCGGCGGCGAGCGGCCGCACTCGGTCGCCGAGGTGCTGGAGACGATCGGGGAGGCGTCGGGCCGCAAAGTCGAGCCCGAGTACCACGGCACCGGTAACCCGGCCGGAGAGATCGACCGCCAGTTCGTCGACTCGGCCAAGCTGCGCGGGCTGACCGGCTGGCAACCGCAGGTCGAGCTGCGCGACGGCTTGCGCCGTACCCTCGAGTGGTACCGCGACAACCCGGAGGCGAGGCCCTAGTCATGTGCGGGCGGTTCACGGTCACGACGAGAAATACGAGAGACGTCGCCGACCGATTCCAGGTCGAGCTGGAGAAGGCGCTGGAGCGGACCGCGGGCGGCCAGGTGCCGCCGCCGTCGAAGGAGCGCGCGAGAAGATCCGCGACGGGGTTGGGGCGTTTCAACGTCGCCCCAACCCAGGAGGTGCTGACAGTGCGCTCCTCTCCCGACCCCGAGGAGGCGGCGCAGGGAGAGCGCGAGGCGCGGCTGATGCGCTGGGGCCTGGTGCCGCGCTGGGCCAAGGACCTCAGAGTCGGCTACCGGATGATCAACGCGAAAGCCGAGAACCTCACCTCCAGCCGCGCCTACGCGCCGCTGGTCGGCAAGTTCCGCCACCGCTGCCTGATCGTCGCCGACGGCTTCTACGAGTGGATGAGGGCGGAGGACCCGAAGCAGCCGCGCCAGCCCTGGCGCTTCACCGTGGACGGCGGCGAGCCCTTCGCCTTCGCCGGCATCTGCACCCGCAAGGAGTGGGAAGACCCCGAGGACCGCGGCTTCGACGACGGCTGGCTCTACAGCTGCACGATCGTCACCACGACGCCCAACGAGCTGGTCGCCAAGGTCCACGACAGGATGCCGGCGATCCTCCCCAACAAGGAGGCCGAAGCCGCTTGGTTGCGTCCCGACCTGGAGCTGGAGGAGGCGGTGGCGATGTGCGCGACGCTGCCGGCGTCTCGAATGCAAAGTGCCCCGGCCAACCCGAAGCTGAACAAGGTCGGCAAAGGGATGGAAGAGGGCCCCAAACTCCTCGTCGCCCCCTAACCCCCTTGAGGTGAAACGCATACGACAGCTATCGCCTGTCGTATGCGTTTCACCTTGCTAGAGGGAGCCGGCGGTCCGGGTCGTCGCGGTCCCGGCCTCAGTCTTGACCGTGCAGGCGATTCTTGCGGTGGGGGTTGCCGTCGTGCGCCAGATCGAGCCGAAGCCGAGGGTCAGCGGCTTGCCCGGGCGGCCGCTGGGCAGTCCCCAGTCCCACCCCTGCTGTCCAGGGCGGAAAGGAGTCCACTCGACCGTGATGTCCGTTTTGCCGGTGTAGCGGTCGAAGGCATCCTCGAAGTCGACGACGGCGAGGTCGCTGTTCTGGGCGTTGAATTCGACCAGCGAGGTGTCGGGGACGCCTTGTCTGATCAGGGCGTCGCTGGGACGCGGATAGGAAGCCCGCTGATTCGTCGTGTGGGCGACGATCGTCCGCGTCGGAACCCGCGTTATGCACCGCACCCGTCCCTGCCCCACGCGGGCTCCGGTGCCGATGCTCAGCACACCGGTGACGCGGTAGAGGCTGTAGCCACCGGCGTTGGGCGCGGTGGCTCGCAACCCGGCCTGCTCGATCCGCATCGTTCCTCCACCGGGGATCGCCACCGGCTTGGAATCGGGCAGCGGCGCCCTCTCGTCCCAGGTCAACTGCGCCGCGCTCAGCGGCTTGTCCGTGCTCAGCAGCGCCGCCGCGACGCACCCGATCAGCCCAATGGCGATAACGACGAGCGCCCCCCGCGGCGGGCGAGTTTCTCTGCCCGCTTCCATCAGCCCATTAGATCGCTTTTTTGTAGTTGGCGTAGTGAGGTCCGACCTTTGAGTATTGATGCTGCGTAATACAGCCGAAGCCAGCAGTACCATGGCCATCCGATGACGAAAAGTTCTTCACCTTCACGTCCTTTCCCTCGGCGCACCCTTGAACAGGCGTTGCGGGTTCCCCGCGCACTTCGCGACCATAACGGAGGGAATCCCTGGCCGGTTTCAGAGATAGCAAAAGCCCTATCGATTGGCGCGAAGAGTGGCAACTTCTTTTACCTGACCTCTGCCGCAAAGCAATATGGGCTCACCGACGGCACAAGCCGTTCGGCTGAAGTCTCTCTCACAGATCTTGGCCGACGTGCTGTCTATCCAAGCTCTGCGGAGATGGAGCGCGAAGCACTTCGCGATGCATTTCTTTCAGTGCCATCGTTTCGTAGTGTCCTTGAGCATTACAAGGGTAATAATCTCCCTGAGAAGCAGTATCGAGAAAACACTCTCTATACCCAATTTGGACTCGACCCAGCTGTTCAGGATGAATTTGTTGAACTCCTCAACAAAAACAGTCGCTTCACCGGTATAGGGGACAAGCTGAGCGCATCAGCTAAAAGGGATATAAGAGGGGATGCGACAGAAGAGAGTCCAGCCGAAACGATTGCTCGTCCCATCGAGAGTGATGGGGATGCTCCGGTCTGTTTCGTGATTATGCCCTTTGTGGAACATAATGAAGATCGCTATCCCACAGGCTTCTTCGCTGAAGTGCTTAGCAGTTTTTTCATTCCAGCTATTACCTCGGCGGGCCTGCAAGTTCGGACTGCGCAGCGTCAAGGAAGTGATGTGATCCAATCAACCATTATTAATGAGTTGCTTGAGGCTGACCTTGTTCTGGCGGACTTAACGGAGCACAACCCCAATGTTCTGTTCGAACTCGGCATGCGTATTGCGGAAGACAAGCCGGTTGCACTTGTCAAGGCCAAAGGGACGGGTCGGATTTTCGATGTGGACCATATTTTGCGCATCGAGGAATACAGCCCTAATCTGTGGCCGTCAACCGTTGCAGAAGATTGTTTGCTTGTAGAGAGCCATATTCGAGCAGCTTGGGACAGTCGCGAGTCCGGTCGAACTTATCGCGGGATCCTCACGCAGCAGTCTGATGGATAGAGACCGATTAGATTCGCTGAGTGATGCGTTGCGCGTGATGTTTATGCAGCCTGTGGGTTGACGCGCCCGGCAGGATTCGAACCTGCGGCCTTTCGCTCCGGAGGCGAACGCTCTATCCAGCTGAGCTACGGGCGCTCGTCAGGCAGCTTAGTTTGTTGGCGGAGTTTGCGTATAAGCGAACATATGTTCTGTCCGACCGCAGACATAAAGTTGCGCAATGGGACGTCCCGGAAGCGGAAATGTGGCCGAGGCAATGGTGCTGGCTGCTCTGACTCGCCGGAAACTAGAAGTGCTCATTCCGTTTGGTGAGGGGCAACCCTACGATCTGGTTGTCCACATCGCTGGGCCTACATTCCTGCGTGTTCAGTGCAAGACAGCGTGGCCGGTGCGCGGCTGCATGGTCTTCAACTGTCGGTCTACCGACCACGGTCGTGGCCCGCAGTCCTATCTCGGCCTTGCCGACATCTTTGGCGTGTACTTCCCCCCGAGCCAGGCTGTCTACTTAGTCCCCATCGACGCGGTAGCTGAATTTGAAGGCAGGTTGCGCCTGGAACCGCCGCGCAACAATCAGAGGCAGCGGATTCGATTTGCCGAAAACTATGAGATCGACCGCTGGACGATCGATTCGCTTCGCGAGATTGCGAAGACAGCCGAACGGCAGTCGGACGATGCTCTCAGTGTCGCGTAGGCTCGCAACCCATGGACCTCTCGGTGACGTTTCTCGGCACGGGCGGCGCTGTGCCTTCGGCGCGGCGCAGTACCGCCAGCCTGCTCGTCGCGCGCGGAGGGGAGCGGCTGATGTTCGACTGTGGCGAGGGAACACAGCGCCAGATGCAGCGTTCGCTGGGGCTGGTCCAGGTGGACGACATCTTCCTCACCCACTTCCACGCCGACCACATCCTCGGGCTGCCCGGGCTGCTGAAGACCTGGGAGCTGACCGACCGGCAGGCGCCGCTGCGGATCTACGGGCCGCGTGGCCTGCGGGACCTGTTCAAGACCCTCTCGCGGATCGTCGGCAGGACCGGCTACCCGCTGGAATTGATCGAACTGGATCCCGGCGACTCGGTTCCGCTCGAGGACGCTGAGGTCCGCGCTTTCGGGGTTGAGCACAGCGTGCGCGCCAACGGCTACGCCCTGGTCGAGGAAGACCGCCCTGGCCGCTTCGACCTGGAGGCGGCACAGCGACTCGGCGTTCCGGAGGGCCCGGCCTTTGCGGCGCTTCAACGAGGGGAGAGCGTCGAAGGCGCCTCTGGACCGGTTCGCCCCGAAAACGTGATCGGCGAATCTCGACCTGGCCGCACCGTGGTCATCAGCGGGGATACGGCTCCCAGTCACGCCACCGTCGCGGCGGCCGCCGACGCCGATCTCCTCATCCACGACGCGAGCTTCTCCGAGGAAGAGGCCCAGCGAGCCGTCGAGACCGCCCACTCGACGGTCGGCCAAGCCGCCGCCGTCGCCAGGGAGGCCCACGTCAAGCTCCTCGCCTTGGTTCACATCTCATCTCGCTATCACGTCGGCCAGGTTCTGGATGAGGCCCGCGACGTCTTCGAGCCGACTGTAGCCCCGCGCGACTTCGACCTGATCGAGATCCCCTTCCCGGAACGGGGAGAACCGGTTCTCGTCCCCAACGGGGCCCGCGAGCGCCGTGAGCCCTGCTAGCCTCAGGGCCGTCCTTTAACCCGGTCCCGAGAGACCAGGAAGGAAGCGAAAAGTGAGTGAGAAGGTCGTGCTGGAGCACGATGACCTGCGGCGGACGCTGAAGCGGATCGCCCACGAGATCGCCGAGAAGAATCCCTCGCCTGAGGCCCTCGCGATCGTCGGGATCCACACTCGCGGCGCCCTGATCGCCCGTCGCTTGCACTCACTGATCGCCGAGCTGACCGGCGCCGAGGTGCCGATCGGCGATGTCGACATCTCCTTCTACCGCGACGACGTCGGCGCCAAGGCCCCCGGCGCCCAGCCCGTCGTCCACGCCTCCCACATCGACTTCGACCTTGCGGGGCGCACGGTGGTCCTCGTCGACGACGTGCTCTTCACCGGCCGCACCGTGCGCGCCGCGATCGACGCGCTCTTCGACTACGGTCGCCCCGAGCGGGTGCAGCTGGCCGTCCTCTGCGACCGCGGCCACCGCGAGCTGCCGATTCGCCCCGACTACGTCGGCAAGAACCTGCCGACCGCGCGCGGAGAGCGGGTCAACGTGCGACTGGAGGAGGCGGACGAGGTGGACCAGGTGACGATCACCGAGCCGGCGGAGGTGCCGGTATGAGGCATTTGCTGGGGGTGGACCAGCTCTCTCGCGAGGAGATCGAGGCGATCCTTGATCGCGCCGAGAGCTTCGCCGAGGTCGGCCGCCGCGACATCAAAAAAGTGCCGACCCTGCGCGGGCGCACCGTCGTCACCCTTTTCTACGAGTCGAGCACCCGCACCAGCTCCTCCTTCGAGCTGGCGGCGAAGCGACTCTCCGCCGATCTCATCTCGGTCAAGGCCGCCGGTTCCTCGGTCGACAAGGGGGAGTCGCTGAAGGACACGGTCGCGACCCTCTCCGCCTACGACCCGGCGGCGATCGTCATCCGCCATCCATATGCGGGCGCAGCCCAGCTCGTCGCCGGTTGGACCGAGGCCGCCGTCGTCAACGCCGGCGACGGCAAGCACGAACACCCGAGCCAGGCGCTGCTCGACGTCTACACCCTGCGCCGCCGCCTCGACACCCTCGATGGGAGACGGATCTGGATCGTCGGCGACGTCCTTCATAGCCGCGTCGCCCGCTCCAACCTGATCGCCTTCCGCGAGATGGGCGCCGAGGTGACCGTTTGCGGCCCGCCGACGCTGATCCCGCGCGGGATCGAAGAGCTGGGATGCGAAGTGGCCAACTCGCTCGACCGTCTCGGCGAGGCCGACGTCGTCTACGCGCTGCGGATGCAGCACGAGCGGATGAGAGAGAGCTTCGTCCCTTCGCTGCGCGAGTACGCGACCCACTTTCAGATCGACTCGCGCCGGCTCGGCCCTCGCCAGCTGCTGATGCATCCCGGCCCGGTGAACCGCGGGGTTGAGCTTTCGGCCGAGGCGATCGACTCGCCGCAATCGCTGATCGCCGAGCAGGTCGCCTCCGGCCTGGTGGTGCGGATGGCGATCCTCTACGAGCTGCTGGCCGGCAGCGAGCGGCCCGCGCCCGCAGAGGGTGAGGACGCCGCCGAGCGACCGTCGCCAACTCCCATAGGGCAACCGGCGTGAGCCTCGCGGAGGCGCTCGACATGCGCTCCGGCGAGGGCGCGAACCTCGTTCTGCGCGCCGCCACCGTGCTCGACCCCGTCGCCGGGATCGACGCCGCCCACGACGTCGTGATCCGCGACGGGCGCATCGCCGAGCTGGCCCCGCCGGAGGCAGCCGACTCGGACGGGGCCGAAGTCATCG
>DATMBX010000161.1:0-38724 GCA_035558955.1 Solirubrobacterales bacterium
CTGACCATGAGCCAGGGGATCGACCCCGACAAGGTCGAGAAGAGCCTCTACAACGTCCTCGTCAACGACATGCCGATCTCCGAGATCATCCAGCGCCGCGAGATCGACATCGCCGTCGCATCGATCGACCTGGCCGGTGCCGAGATCGCGATGAGCACCAAGATCGGCCGCGAGCGTTCGCTCGAGAAGGCGCTGAAAGAGGTCTCCGGCGACTACGACTTCGTCTGCATCGACACGCCCCCCAGCCTCGGGTTGCTGACGATCAACGCGCTGACCGCGGCGAGCAAGGTGATCGTCCCCGTCCAGTGCGAGTATCTCTCGATGCGCGGGCTGGTCCAGCTCCAGAACACGCTGAAGATGATCCAGGAGAACCTCAACCCGGACGTCAAGATCGAGGGCATCCTGCCGACGATGCTGGACGCGCGCACCGTGCACGCCAAGGAAGCGGTGGAGATCCTCGAGGAGAACTTCGGCGACATGGTCTTCAAGTCCCGTATCCGCAAGGCGATCAAATTCGCCGAAGCGCCGGTGAAAGGGTCCAGCGTCCTCAAGTACGATCCACAGGGGAACGCCGCGAACTACTACCGGGAGCTGGCGAAGGAGGTTCTTGCGAATGAGTCGGCGTAAGCGCGCGAGCATGCGGGAGGGTCCCCTCGCGGATCTCTTCCGTTCTACTGCCGACGATTCGCCCGTCGATCCCCCTGAGGCTCCAGCGCCGCCGGCCGCGGAAGAGACTGTTGAAGCCCCGGTCGAGACGCCACCGGAGCGACTGAAGCGAGTGTTCTCCGAGGAGCCCTCCCTTCGCCGCGAGGTTCAGCCTGTAATTGAGACCCCTCGCTATGGGCGCGAGGAGCCTGAGTACGAGCCGCCCGGAAGCGGGGAGCCGCATAAACCTGTGATCCGGGTTGTTGGGGTCGGCGGCGCCGGCGTCAACGCCGTCAACCGCATGGTCGAGGCCCGGATTCCCGGGGTCGAGTTCATGGCGGTCAACACCGATCTGCAGTCGTTGCAGCTCTGCGTCGCCGACGTCACCGTCCATATCGGCGACGAGCAGACGCGCGGGCTCGGCGCCGGATCCGACCCCGAGGTCGGCCACCGCTCCGCCTTCGAGGAGCAGGACAAGATCAAGCGCCTGCTGAAGGGCTCCGACATGGTCTTCGTCGCCGCCGGGGCCGGCGGTGGCACCGGCAGCGGGGCCGCACCCGTCGTCGCCCGCCTCGCCCGCGAGGTCGGCGCGCTCACCGTCGGCATCGTCACCAAGCCGTTCAGCTTCGAGGGCAGCCGCCGCGGCACCCAGGCGAGCAGAGGAGTCGAGGCGCTCGCCGCCGAGGTCGACACCTTGATCGTCGTCCCCAACGACCGCCTGCTCGAGGTGCTCGACCAGCAGACTTCGATGGTGGAGGCCTTCCAGGTCGCCGACGACGTGTTGCGCCAGGGCGTCCAGGGCGTTTCGGACCTCGTCACGCTCCCCGCGCTGATCAATCTCGACTTCGCCGACGTGCGGACGATCATGTCCGAGGCCGGCCGCGCGCTGCTAGGCATCGGCATGGGTCACGGAGAGGGCCGGGCGGAGCTCGCCGCCGAGAAAGCGATCTCCTCGCCGTTGCTGGAGACTTCGATGGAGGGCGCCCGCTCGATCCTGCTCTCGATCACCGGCGGCCCCGACCTCTCTTTGGTCGAGGTCAGCGAGGCGGCCAAGGTGGTCGGTGAGGCCGCCCATCCCGACGCCAACATCATCTTCGGCGCCAACGTCGACGAGGAGCTGCGCGACCAGGTTTGGGTGACCGTCGTCGCGACCCGCTTCGACGGGCGCTCGGCGCCGCCGCGCCGCGCCGAGCCGACCATCCGCCGCACCAAGGACACCGGTCGCGGCCGCCCGCCCCAGGTCGACAAACCGGGCGATCTCGGCAGCCTCGACGTCCCAGAATTCCTCCCCGGCTAGCCAGATCCCCATGAGCGGGGTCGTCGCCGCCGGCCACCCGATCACCGCCGAGGCGGGGGCGACGGTGTTGCGCGAAGGGGGCAACGCGGTCGATGCCGCGGTTTGCGCGGCGCTGACGTCATTCGCGGTCGAGAGCCCGCTGACGGGATTCGGCGCCGGCGGTTTCATGATGATCCACCGGGGCGAGGAAACCGTCCTGATCGACTTCTTCGTGGCTGCCCCTGGGCTGGATGGGGCCGAGCGCCGAGCCGAGCTGGCCCCAATCCCCGTCCACTTCGACGAGGAGACGATCCAGACGTTCTACGTCGGGCCGGCCTCCTGCGGGGTGCCGGGGACGGCGGCGGGGCTGGAGCTGGCGCTGGAGCGCTTCGGCTCGGCGCCGCTCGCGGAGCTGACGAAGCCGGGCATCGCGCTCGCCCGCGACGGCGCTCCGGTCAACGCCGAGCAGGCCTACATCCTCGACATCCTGTCGCCGATCCACGACCGCCTTCCCGGCACGCGGGAGCTGTACGGGCCGCGGGGGCGCACGCTACGCGAGGGCGAGACGTTTCGCTTCCCGGAGCTGGCCGGGGCGCTTGAGCGCTTCGGCGCCGAGGGGGCGGAGCCGTTCTACCGCGGCGACGTCGCGGCGGCGCTGAGCGAGGCCGTCGTCGAGGGCGGCGGCACGCTCGGCCCCGCCGACCTGGCGAGCTACGAAGCGGTCGAGCGCAAGCCGATCCGCGCCCCCTTCCGCGGCGCCGAGGTTTTGACCAACCCGCCCCCTTCTTCGGGCGGGATCCTGATCGCCTATTGCCTCGGGCTGTTGGAGCGGCTTGGCGAGCGCAGCGGGGTCGAGCAGCTCGTCGCGGCGATGGGCGCCGCCAACGACGCCCGCGGCGAGGAGTTCGCCGAGGCCCTCTACGGCGAGGGGTTGCACGAGAGCTTCCTCGACCCGGCCGGGCTCGACCTCGCGGCCGGCGACCTGCTCGGCTCGACCACCCACATCTCGGTGCTCGACGGAGACGGCATGTGCGCCAGCGTCACCTGCTCCAACGGCTCCGGCTCGGGAGTGCTCGTTCCCGGCACCGGCGTCATCCTCAACAACATGCTCGGCGAGGAGGACCTCAACCCGCTCGGCTTCCACGCGATCGCGCCGGGCCGTCGCGTGCCGTCGATGATGGCGCCGACCGTGGTCCTGCGCGACGGCGAGATCGAGCTGGGCCTGGGCAGCGCCGGCTCCAACCGCATCCGCTCGGCGATCCTGCAGACGATCGTCCGCGCGATCGAGGAGGGGATGGGCGCCGGCGAGGCGGTGCGGGCGCCGCGCCTGCACTTCGAGCAGGGGGTCGTCCATGCCGAGCCCGGGATCGACGAGGCGGCGCTGGCGCGGCTGGAGGCGCGCGGCGTCCCGGTCGCCCGCCGCCCCCAGATCAACCTATTCTTCGGCGGCGTGCAAGCCGTCGCGTGCGATCCGCTCACAGGCGCTCTCAGTGGCGGCGGAGACCCGCGCCGCGGCGGAGCGGTGGCCACCGCGTGATCGATTTCGAGGCCGAGGGGCTGCTGGAAGGAGTCGAGGGCGAGGCCCGCGCCGCCCGGCTCGCCCTGCTCGAGGAGTTGTCTGCCGACGGTGTCTCACTGGAGGAGTTGCGCGCGGCGGTCGAGGCCGGCCGGCTGACGCTGCTGCCGGTCGAGCGGGCGCTGGCCGGAGGCGCCCCCCGCTACACGCCTCGCGAGGTGGCCGAGCTCGCCGATGTCGAGCTTTCGCTCCTGCAGCGCGCCACGGCGGCGCTTGGCGTCCCCTATCCGGACCCTGACATGAGGACGCTGACCGAGGCCGACGTCGAGGCGGCGCGGCGGGTGAAGGCGTTCCGGGAGGCGGGCCTGCCGGAGGAGGGGCTGCTGCAGGTGGCGCGGACGATCGGGATGGGCACCGCGCGGATCGCCGAGGCCAACCGCGAACTGGTCATCCGCACGTTGATGCAGCCGGGCGACACCGAGCGCGACCTCGCCCTGCGCTTCGCCGCGGCGGCGGAGCACATGATGCCGCTGGTCGGGCCGACGCTCGAGTACGCGCTCCAGGCGCACATGCTCGAGCAGGTTCGCCGCGACGTGATCGGCGCCGCCGACCTCGCCTCCGGCGAGATGGGGGCGACCACGGACATCGCGGTCTGCTTCGCCGACCTGGTCGAGTTCACCAAGCTCGGAGAGGAGATCGACGTCGAGGAGCTGGGCCTGGTCGCCGGTCGCCTGGAGGAGATGGCGACCGCCGTCGCCGAGCCGCCGGTGCGGCTGGTGAAGCTGATCGGCGACGCGGCGATGATGGTCTCGACCGAAGCCGAGCCGATGGTCGAGGCGGCGCTGCGCCTGGTCGAGGCCTCCGAGCAGGAAGGCGAGGAGTTCCCGCGCCTGCGTGCCGGGATCGCCTTCGGCCCCGCTCTTGCCCAGGCCGGCGACTACTACGGCCGCCCCGTAAACCTCGCCAGCCGCATCACCGGGGTCGCCAAGCCGGGCAGCGTCCTCGCCGATGTCGCTTTGAGGGAAGCCGCGGGGGAGAGCTTTGCCTACTCCTTCGCCGGCGAGCGCGGCCTCAAGGGCTTCGATTCCAAGGCGAAGCTGTTCCGCGTCCGACGAATCTGACATTGACCACACCAGGGTGTGGTCAATGTCGGGTGCGCGCTCAGGCCGGCTTGCGGCCGGAGACGAGCAGGTTGTAGAAGAGCTCGGCCGGCAGGTGTGGCTCCAGCACCTTGGCGTCGACCTTCTGCAGGGCGATGTAGCTGCGGAAGGCGAAGCGTCGCCAGCCGAAGGAGATCGACTCCGGCTCGGCGGTGGACTCGACTGTGCGCAGTCCCCAGCCCCAGGCGTTGGAGAGCAGCTCTTCGCCGCCGACGTGGCGGCTCTCGAAGCCGGTCGCGCTCAGGATGCGACGCAGGTCGGCGGGGGCGAAGGCGTGGACGTCGACTTCTCCCTCCAGCGCGTGGCCGTGGGACTGCTCGGCCTCGGGGATGCCGCGCGGCCGCGCTCTCACCAGCCGGCGCCAGAGCGGCGCCGCCGCCATGGCGATCCGCTTCGGCGCCGCCGCCAGCCGGTCGCCGTAGCGCGAGGGCTCGCCGGCGAAGGCGACGATCCCGCCCGGGCGCAGCACGCGGCGGAACTCCGAGAAGGCCTGTTCGAGGTCGGGGATGTGGTGCAGGACGGCGTGACCGAAGACGAGGTCGAAGCTCTCGTCGTCGAAGGGCAGCGCCTCTGCTTCGGTGACGACGGTGTCGACTTCGAGGCCGAGCGCCTCGGCGGTCGCCGAGAGGCGTCTCAGCATCCCTGGGGAGATGTCGGTCGCCGTGAGCCGGTCGATCGCCCCCATCTGCAGGAGGTTGAGGGAGAAGTAGCCGGTGCCGGAGCCGATCTCCAGCCCGTCGCCGAGGCTGGGGCGGTCCAACCCGCCCAGCGCCTTGACCAGCTTCAGCCGCACCTGCTCCTGGCCGGTGTCGCCGAAGTCGATCCCCCACTTGGCGTCGTACTCGTCCGCCGCCGCGTCGTGGTAGCGGGTGTTGACGTCCTTAATGTGTTCCGGGGTGGCTGTCGGGGAGGCCGGCACGGGGGCGGGAACTCTAAAGGCAATAGCGTCCCCGATGAGTGCGGAGCGAACAAGCATCCATATCTGACTCTTTGCGCAGTGAGCGAAGCACGAAATTTGTTCGATGATGCCGGAATACCTCCAGCTCAACCAGCCCGAAGGAGTGCCGCCGCTGCCGCTGACCGGCGAGCGGACGCTGCCCGACGTGCCGGAGGAGAACTACTGGTATCGGCGCCATCTGGTCGTCTACGAGTGGATCGCCGCCCGGCTGGAGGGGAAGCGGGTGGTCGACATGGCCTGCGGGGAGGGGTACGGCTCGAACGTCCTCGCCGGCGCGGCGGCGAGCGTCGTCGGGGTCGACGCCAACCCCGAGGCACACGAGCACGCGCGGCTGCGCTACCGGCGCCCAAACCTGCGCTTCGAGCGCGACCTGGTCGAGAGCTTCGCGGAGCCCTGCGACGCAGTCGTCTTCCTGCAGACGATCGAGCACGTTCAGGATGCCGGCGCGATCCTCGAGCACTTCAAGTCGATGCTCGTCCCCGGCGGCGTTGCCTACGTCTCCACGCCCAACCTGCTGACCCTGGCGCCGCCCGGGGCGGAGAAGTCCGACAACCCCTGGCACGTGCGCGAGTACCGGGCGAAGGAGTTCCGCGACCTGTGCGAGGCCCACTTCTCGAGCGTCGAGATGCTGGGCCTCTTCCACGCGCGCAAGCTGCGGGCGCACGAGATCGCGATCGGGCTGGGCTGGGACTCGATCCACAGAAGGCTGCGCCTCACGAAGTCGTTCTACGACCGCTTCACCCCGGCGATCGCCGCGTCCGACTTCCGGCTGAAGGAGGGAGACCTCGACAAGGCACTGGACTTCCTCGCCGTCTGCCATGCCTGAAGAGACCGCCGGCGACCTCGCCATCGTCCTCCACAGCCACATGCCCTACGTGGAGGGGTTCGGCACCTACCCCTTCGGCGAGGAGTGGCTGTTCGATGCGGTGATCCGCTCCTACCTGCCCGTCCTGGAGGCGGCGAACCGGTTGACGATGACCGTGACGCCGGTGCTGGCGGACCAGCTGGCGGATGCGGGGGCCCAGGAGCGGTTGCGGGAATTCCTGGTCGACTGGCGGATCGGCGCGGCGGAGGCGGACCTCGAACAGGTGCCGGCGGAATGCCGCGACGCCTGCGAAGGGGAGCTGGCGCGCTACTGGCATGCGCTGGAGGTGCTCGACGGGCATGGCGGAGATCCGCTGCGGGCGTTCCAGGCGGCGATCGAAGAGGGCCGGATCGCGCTGGCGGCCTCGGCGGCGACCCACGCGGTGCTGCCGTTGCTGGCGACGCGCGAGGGGCTGCGGCTGCAACTCGATACCGGGATCCGCTCCCACCGGCGGCGGTTCGGCTGGGACGGGGGGTTCTGGCTGCCGGAGTGCGCTTACGTCCCCGGGCTGGAATGGCGACTGGGGGAGGAGGGGGTGCGCTGGTTCTGCGTCGACCGGAGCGCCTATGAAGGGCCGCTGGAGGCTCTCGCCCCGGTGGCGACAGAGGCCGGCCCGGTGGCGCTGCCGATCGACTGGGAGGCGATCCAGTGGCTTTGGTCGCTCGACGGCTATCCCTCCGACCCCGCCCACGCCCAGTTCGCCGGCAAATCGCTGCGGGGTGTGCGGATCTGGCGGATCGGAGGCGGCGGCTACGACCCGGCGGCCGCCGAGGCGGTGGCGCGCCGTCAGGCGGGCGAGTTCCTCGCCGCGGCGGCGGGCCGCCTGCGCGAGTTCTCCCGAGCCCACGGCCGCCGCGGCCTGCTCACCTTCGCGATCGACACCGAGCTGATCGGGCACTGGTGGAGCGAGGGCCCGGTCTGGCTGCGTGAGGTCCTGGCCGGAGCCGAGGAGGCGGGGGTGCGCTTACTAACGGTGCCGCAGGCGCTCGCCGAGCACGAGCCCGTCGAGCGACCGCTCGCCGCCTCGACCTGGGGGGAGGACAAGGACTTCCGCACGTGGGACTCCCCTGCCGTCGCCGATCTCGCCTGGGGCGCGCGGCGGCTGGAGCTGCGCCTCCTGCGGGCGCTCTCCCGCGGCCTGCGCGGCCCCGCCGCCCTGCGCGCCGCGCGTGAGCTGCTCGCCGTCCAATCCAGCGACTGGGCCTTCCTCGACAAGCGGGGCCAGGCGGGCGACTACGCCTACCAGCGAGCCACCTTTCACTCGGCGGCGGCGCTGAAGGCCATAGACTCCCCGCCCTCCACCGACCCGCGCATGCGCGCCCTCGCCCCGGACCTGAGCCTCTCATCGCTTCTTCAGCCGTGACCCGCGTACTCATCCTCTCCTGGGAATACCCGCCGTTGATCGAGGGGGGGCTGGCTCGTCACGTGCGCAAGCTCTCCGAGGCGCTGGTCGAGCGCGACGTCGAGGTTCATGTGCTCACCCGTGGGGGAGAGGAGTCCCCGGCGCAGGAGCGCGCCAACGGGGTCATCGTCCACCGCATCCGCGAGCCGAAGCGCCCCACCGACCTCGGCGAGTTCGTCACCTGGGTCGAGCGGATGAACTCCGACATGCTCGCGGCCGGGGTGGAGTTGGGGGATCGCTACGAGTTCGACCTCGTCCACGGTCACGACTGGCTCGTCGCCAACGCCTGCGACCACCTCGCAAAGCGCTTCGGCGCGCCGTTGGTGACGACGATCCACGCCACCGAGCACGGGCGTCACCAGGGCTGGGTCGACAAGCATCCCCAGACCTACATCCACGGGGTGGAGCGCTGGATCACCAACCGCTCCGAGCGGGTGATCGCCTGCTCCCATTACATGCGCGAGCAGATCGCCGACATCTTCGGGGTCGAGGAGGAGCGGGTGACGGTGATCCCCAACGGGATCGACCCAGACGACCTGCCGGCCTCCGATCCAGCCGAGCTGACACGCCTGCGCTCCGAGTTCGCCGCCCCCGAGGAGAAGCTGGTCCTGCTGATCGGTCGGTTGGTTTATGAGAAGGGCTTCCAGCTTGCCCTGGAAGCGATGCCGCGGGTGGTCGAGGAAGTTCCGGGAACGCGCTTCCTCGTCGCCGGCTCCGGCACCCACGAGGCCGAGCTTCACAAGCAGGCCGAAGACCTGGGGCTGATGGAGCACGGCACCTTCCTCGGCTGGATCGGCGACGACGTGCTGCACTCGCTCTACCGGATCGCCGACCTAACCGTGGTCCCTTCGATCTACGAGCCTTTCGGCCTGGTCGCGCTGGAGGCGATGGCCTCCGGCTGCCCCTGCATCGTCGCCGACACCGGTGGCCTGCGCGAGGTCGTCCCCCACGAGGAGGCGGGCCTGCGCTTCCGCGCCCACGACCCCGACGCCCTCGCCGAGGTGGCGATCCGCGTCCTCTCCGACGGCGAGCTGGGTCGTCGCCTCGTCGCCGAGGCCTACGAGCACGTGCGCCGCTTCGACTGGGGCGACGTGGCCGAGCAGACGGCCGCCGTCTACGCCGACCTGGTCGGCGATCCACGTCCTGCTTGAGCGGGGGAGGAGGAGATGCCCCTCTCCCGGACAAATGCCGGTCCAATTGGACCGGCATTTTGAGTATCCGCCCGTTCGAGGGGCACCGCGTCTCCCGTATCGGGTCAAGTGGGTGGCGAGAGGGTGGTCCAGGCCTGTGGGTCGGGTTCGACGGGATTGGGCCAGGAGAGATTTTCTGGTTCTTCGCGCATGCGGATGATCCTGGCTGGGGCTCCCGCTACGACCGCGTTGGCGGGGACGTCCTTGGTGACTACGGCGTTGGTGCCGACGATCGAGTTGTCGCCGACCCGGACGCCGCGCAGGATGCAGGCGCCGTAGCCGATCCAGACGTTGGAGCCGACCTCGACGTCGCGCTTGTAGATGCCCTGCAGGCGGATCGGCCGCTCGACCTCGACGACCCCGTGGTCGAAGTCGATGAACATCGCCCGGTCGGCGATCACGCATTGCTCGCCGATCCGCACTCGCTGGTAGGCGGAGATCGTGCACTCTTGCCCCATCACCGTTTTCTGGCCGATCTCGACCACGCCCTCGTGACAGCGGATCTTCGAGCTGTCGCCGATCCAGACGAAGCGCCCGAAGCGCAGCCGGCCCTTTCTGCCGATCTCCAACTCCAGGCGGCGGCCGAGGAAGACCATTCCGTCGGTCGTCCAGCGCCGCCCCCCGCTGGTCAGCAGGCGGCGCCAGAGGTAGCGCCAGAGCAGCCGCCCGTAGCGGTGATTGAGCATCCCGTTGCGGGCAGCGAAGCGGATCGATCTGATCACGGCGGCCGGGACTCTAGACTGGCCCCCGTGAGCGCGGAGCGAGCAAGCGTGCATATTTGGTTCTTCGCGCCGCGAGCGAAGCGCGAGGCTGTGTGAAGGTGGCCGATACCGCCAAGACCGCACCGCTCGCCGAGCGCCTCGTCGCCGGGGACAAGCGCGCCCTGGCGCGGGCGATCACTTTGATCGAGTCCGACGACCCCGCCGGCTGGGAGTTGGTGCGCGAGGTCTACCCACGTACCGGCAGGGCGCGGATAGTCGGCTTCACCGGCCCTCCCGGGGTGGGCAAGAGCACGCTGATCGGGGCGCTGACCGCCGAACTGCGCAAGGCCCAGCGCAAGGTCGCGGTGCTCTCGATCGACCCTTCCAGCCCCTTCACCCGTGGCGCCCTGCTCGGCGACCGCATCCGCCTCTCCGAGCACTTCCTCGACCCGGGCGTCTTCATCCGCTCGATGGCCTCGCGCGGCGCGCTGGGCGGCCTCTCCGAGGCGGCGTTGCAGGTGGCGCTTGCGATGGACGCCGCCGGCAAGGACGACGTGCTGATCGAGACGGTCGGCGTCGGCCAGGCGGAGATCGACATCGTCGACCACGCGGACACGATCGTGCTGGCGCTGATGCCCGGCTCGGGCGACTCGATCCAGGCGCTGAAGGCGGGAGTGATGGAGATCCCCGACGTGATCGTCGTCAACAAGGCCGACCACCCGATGACCGACACGATGGTGCGCGAGGTGCGCAGCGTCCTGGCCCTGTCCGAGCCTCCCGACGGCTGGAAAGTGCCGATCCTGCGCACAGAGGCGGCGCGTGGGGAGGGGGTCGAGGAGCTGGCGGTGAAGATCGACGAGCACCGCGCTCACATCGAGGCGGTGGGAGTGCTGGAGGAGCGACGCGCGCGAAACCTGCGCAACGAGGTTCTGGGGATCGCCACCTCGCGGATGCGGCGGAGACTTGAAGCGACGGTCGCCGACGACCCCGAGATCAACGAACTCCTGGACCGGGTGGTGCGGCGCGAGCTTGATCCGGCCAGCGCCGCCGGGGAACTGCTCGAGAGGCAGGCCGATGCCTGAGGAAACCGCCTCTCCGGCCCCACCTCCCTCGGCGGAGGAATCGAGGCAGTGGGTAGGCCACGAGGTCGACGAGATGGGCGGAGCCAGGGTCGGTCGCGTCCACGGCTTCTTCGCTGACGCCGCCAGTGGCGAGCTGGCCTGGCTGTTAGCCGAGCTCTCCCGTGGCGGGCTCAGCCTCCGCCGCCGCCCGCCGAGGTTGGTGGCGATTCCTCTGCGCGACTGCGCCGGAGGGGGTGGCCGCGTCTGGGCCGCGCACGAGCGCGAGGAGATCCGGACCGCCCCGACGGTCGATCCCTCTCGCCCGTTGCTGCGCGAGCACGAGCTGACGATCTGCGCCCATTACGGGATCGGCGAGAAAGTCGGGCGCGCAGCCGAGGTCAAGAGTCGCGCCGAAGGCGCCGTCACCTCCCAGCCCACCTAGGCGGCGTTCAGCAGCCGAGCTGGCGGGCGATGACCATCTGCTGGACCTCGTCGGTCCCCTCGCCGATGGTGAGGATCTTTGCGTCGCGGTAGAAGCGGCAGACCGGGTACTCCTCGATGAAGCCGTAGCCGCCGTGGATCTGCACCGCCTCTTCGGTTGCGCGCACGGCAAGGCGGCCGGTGATCAGCTTCGCCTGCGCGGCGGTGAGGGTGAAGGATTGGCCCGCGTCCTTCTCCAAGGCGGCGCGCCAGGTGAGCAGGCGGGCCGCCTCGATCTGCGCTGAGAGGTCGGCGATCTTCGCCTGGATCGACTGGAATTTCGAAATCGACTGGCCGAACGCCTTGCGCTCCTTCGCGTAAGAGATCGCCTCGTCGAGGGCGCCCTGCGCCAGGCCGACACCCATCGCCGCCACCCCGATCCGCCCGCCGTCGAGGATGTGAAGGAAGTTCTTGAACCCCTCTCCACGCCGGCCGAGCAGGTTGGCTTCGGGCACTCGGCAGTCGTCGAAGGTGAGGGGCCTGGTGTCGGAGGCGTTCCAGCCCATCTTCCGGTATGGCGCGCCGGCTTCATATCCAGGAGTCCCGTTCGGAACGATCAGGTTGGAGATCTCCTTGCGCCCGTTCGCCTCGCCGGTGACGGCGGTTATCGAAACGCAGCCGGAGATGTCCGTTCCCGAGTTGGTGATGAACTGCTTCGCCCCGTTGACGACCCACTCGCCGTCCTCGAGCCTCGCCGTCGTCCGCACGTTTCCGGCATCCGACCCCGCCTCGGGCTCGGTTAGCCCAAACGATGCAAGTCTTTTGCCGCTGCACAGCTGCGGCAGCCACCCGTTCTTCTGCTCCTCGCTCCCCCAGAGGTAGATCGGCATCGTTCCCAGCGACGTGTGCGCAGCCATTGTGATGCACACAGACGAATCGATACGGGCAAGCTCCTCAACAGCGAGCGCGTAAGAGAGGGTGTCCGCCCCGCCTCCGCCGTACTCCTGCGGAAACGGAATCCCCATCAACCCAAGCTCCCCCATCTGAGCGACGATCTCGTAGGGAAAGGCCTTGGTCCGATCCAACTCCTCGGCAACGGGAGCTACCTCCTGCCGGGCGAAATCCCGAACGGTGCCGCGCAGCAGCCGCTGCTCGTCGCTGAGCTCGAAGTTCACGACGGAGACCCTAGAGCTGAAGACTCTTCACTTGCAGCAGCTCTTCAATGGCATAGCGGCCGTTTTCGCGGCCATGGCCGGACTGCTTGTAACCCCCGAACGGCGCCAGCGGGTTGAAGGCGCCGCCGTTGATCTCGATCTGCCCGGTCCGAATCCGCTTGGCGACGGAGATCGCCCGGTCGGTGTCACCCGACCAGACTCCGCCGGCGAGGCCGTAGTCGGTGTCGTTGGCGATCCGCACCGCGTCGTCCTCGCCGTCGTAGGGCTGGATCGCCAGCACCGGGCCGAAGATTTCTTCCTGGGCGATCGTCATCTCCGGCGTCACCTCGGAGAAGACGGTGGGGCGGACGAAGTAGCCGCGCTCGAGTCCCTCGGGAGGCGCGGCGCCGCCGGTCACCAGCTTCGCTCCCTCGGCTTCCCCCTTCTCGATGTAGCCGCGCACTCGCTCCCGCTGCACGTCGGAGACGAGTGGCCCGAGCCGGGTCGACTCCTCGAAGGGGTCGCCGGGCGTGAATGCCTCGGCGGTCTGCGCCGCGATCTCCTCGGCTTCGGCCAGCTTCTCGCGCGGGACCAGCATCCGGGTCAGCGCGCTGCAGGTTTGGCCGGAGTTGAGGTAGCACTTGGCGACGCCGTCGGGGACCGCCCTGGCGAGATCCGCGTCGTCGAGGATCACGTTCGGCGACTTGCCGCCCAGCTCCATCGCGACCGGCTTCACCGTCGCCGAGGCCAGCTCGCTCACGCGCCGCCCGGCCCGGGTCGAGCCGGTGAAGGACACCATGTCGACCCCGGGATGGCCAGCGATCGCTTCGCCGACGACCGGGCCGGTCCCGGTGACCAGGTTGAAGACGCCGGCGGGCAACCCCGCCGCTTCGATTACCTCGGCGAGGATGAAGGCGTTCAGCGGCACCACCTCGCTCGGCTTCAGCACCACGGTGCAGCCGGCCGCGAGCGCCGGCGCCACCTTCGCCGCTATCTGGTTCAGCGGGTAGTTCCACGGCGTGATCGCCCCGAGCACGCCGACCGGCTCGCGCAGCACCCGCGAGTTGCCGATCTCCTCCTCCCAGGCGACTTCCTCCATCAGCCCAGGCATCGCCGCGAATTGCCCGGTCGGCAGCCCCGCCTGGATGATCTGGCTTAGCTTGATCGGCATCCCCAGCTCCTGGGCGATCGTCGCCGCGATCTCCTCGGAGCGCTCGCCCAGCCCTGCAGCGATCGCGCTCAGGTAGCCGGCCCGCTCCTCGCGGCTCGTCTGCGACCAGGCCTCGAACGCGTCGCGCGCCGCTCGCACCGCCAAGTCGGCGTCCTCCGGTGTCCCTGCCGGAATCGTCCCCATGACCTCCTCGGTCGTGGAATTGACGACCTCGATCGTCTCCGACCCGGTCGACTCCACCCACACCCCTCCAATGAAGACCTTGTCCCGAACCTGAAGCTCCGCCGCAGTTGCCATTCGTGCCTCCTGGAGTGGATCGATCACCGTGCCGGATTGGCCACCCGGCCAACGCTACCGCCCAAGCGGTTTCGACGCGAACGGAGGTGTCCTTGTAACATTGCAAATAAGCGATAAATACATATACGCTATATTAAGGTCTATGACCACCCCTGGAGAGTTGCTGCGTGAAGCGCGTCAAGGACATGGAGTCAGCCAGAAGCGCCTGGCAATCAGGGCGGGCACCACTCAGTCGGCGATCTCCCGAATCGAGCGCGACCGCGTTTCTCCATCCGTTGGCACGCTTCGCGAGCTGCTGTGGCTGCTCGGAGAAGACCTGACGCTCGGCGTCGAGACTCGCGACTTCGGGATCGACCGAACGTTGATTCGCGAGCGATTCAGACTCACCCCATCCGAGCGGCTGGATTACGGGCTCGCCTTCTCGGATCTTGTGATCAGGAACAGCCCTAACGCCTCGCGTGACGAGGCAGCGTGAACGACCGCGCGTTACCGCCGAAGGCTCCTGATCTCTCCAAGCTGCTGGAGCCGCTGGTGAGACATGGGGTTGACTTCGTATTGATCGGTGGGATGGCCGGGATCGCCCACGGTTCCAACTATCCGAGCTTCGACCTCGATGTCGTTTACGCCCGTGACCGAGCAAACATCGCCCGCCTCGTCGCCGCGCTCGAGGAGATCGGAGTGCGGCTTCGAGGTGCTCCCGCCGATCTTCCCTTTCTGTTCGACGTGCAGACGATTTGGAATGGAGCCAACTTCACCTTCATTACGCCGCATGGGGAGCTTGACGTGTTTGGAGATGTGGCCGGGATCAACTCTTACGAAGACCTGCGATCTACCGCTGAGGAGGAGGAAGTAGCTGGTGTGCCGGTGCGCATCGCCTCGATCGACCATCTGATCGCGATGAAGAAGGCGGCCAACCGGGCCAAGGACAAGCTGATGGTCGAGGAGTACATCGCTCTCGCCGACGAGCAGCAGCGCGCTAAGGATGAGAGCGCAGAATAGGCCCAGACCTGCTCAGGCGACTGCGGCAGGCTTCGGGGGTTTGAGCCCCGGCCCGGGAAGGGCGCGTGCGTCGCGGGCGTGGAGGACCTTGCCGCAGCTCTCGCAGACGCCGCGGTCGTTGACGGCGCCGCCGCACTCCTTGTGGACGATCAGCATCGGGGGCCCGGTGGGAGTGGGGGAGTGTCGGTCACCCCAGCCGAGCAGGGCGACCAGGGCCGGCCAGAGGTCGAGTCCCTTTTCGGTGAGGAAGTACTCGTAGCGCTCCGGATTGCGCTGGTAAGGACGCCGCTCGAGGATGTCCTCGTCGACCAGTCGCTGCAGCCGCGCTGAGAGCACGTTGCGGGCGATACCCAGCCCTTCCTGCAGTTCGTCGAAGCGGCGCCGGCCGTTCATTACGTCACGCACGATCAGCAGCGACCAGCGTTCGCCGACGACCTCCAGCGCCTTGGCGATCGAGCAGACCTGACCGGGGTAGTCGTGGCGGAGCACAAACGTGATCTTTGCACACTTAGTTGCATCAAGCAACTAACCACGCTAAGGTGCGGTCAATTGAGTTGCTTGCCGCAACCCAGCCCGATCGGAGGTGCTGAGATGAAGCTGATTCGGACACGCAGACGCCATCGCCGCAAGCTCAAGAAGAAGATCGCCATCACTCAAGCGGAGATCACCGCGGATCTGCTCTACCCCGGGAGCCTCGATCGATGAGCGACGACGGGGTGGCAGCCAAAGTCGCCGCCGCGGCGCGCAACGGCGGTACCGCTGTGGACGCGGCGCTCGCTTTCGCTGCATGATCCTCGGCGGGGACTAGGCGGAGAGCCGGCGGGCCAGCTCGACGAGGAGGCGGACGCCGTAGCCGCTGGCGTCGTTGCCGGTGTACTCGCGGCCGACGTCCCAGGCGGTGCCGGCGATGTCGACGTGGGCCCAGGGGGTCTCGCCGACGAACTCCTCGAGGAAGGAGCCGGCGTAGATCGTGCCGGCCTTGCGCTTCGCCGAGGCATTGGTGAGGTCGGCGACGGTGCCTCTGGTCAGTTCCTTGTACTCGGAGTGGAGGGGGAGGCGCCAGGTCAGCTCGCCGGTCTTTTCTCCGGCGTCGATCACCGCGCCCGCCAGCTCGTCGTCGTTTGAGATCACCGCCGCGTAGGTCGAGCCGAGGGCGATCATCACGGCGCCGGTCAGTGTCGCCAGATCGACGATCCGCTCCGCGCCCAGCTCGACCGCGTAGGCGAGAGCGTCGGCGAGGATCAGGCGGCCCTCGGCGTCGGTGTTGTTGACCTCGACCGTCTTGCCGTTGTACTGGGTGATGATGTCGCCCGGCTTGATCGCCGTGCCCGAAGGCATGTTCTCGGTCGCGGGGATCACGGCGACGAGGTCGATCGGCAGCGCCAGCTCCGCGATCGCCGCAACCGCCTGCAGCACCGCGGCCGCCCCCGACATGTCCATCTTCATCTCCTGCATGCCGGCCGAGGGCTTGATCGAGATGCCGCCGGTGTCGAAGGTGACGCCCTTGCCTACGAGGCCCAGGGTCGGGCCGTCGCCGCCTCCGGAATAGCGCAGCACGATCAGCTGCGGCTCCTCTTCGCTGCCCTGGCTGACAGCGACCAACCCGCCCATCTCCTTGGCGGCGATCTCCTCCCGGCCGAGCACCTCGGTTCTGACCGCCGCGTGGGCGGAGGCGATCTCGCGTGCCCGCCGGGCCAGGTAGGAGGGCGTGGCGACGTTGGACGGCAGGCTCTGCAGGTCGCGGGCGCGGTTCTGGGCCTCGGCGCAGACGCGGGCGGCCTCCGCTGTGTCGGCGACCCCGGCGGGGCCCAGCAGCGTCAGCGACTCGATCGAGGGCGGGGGAGGGTCGTCAGGGTCACGGCTGAGGAAGCGGTCGAAGCGGTACGCGCCGAGAATCGTGCCCGTGACGAGCCCTTCGGCCGTTGCGTCGTCGTCGCCTGAGTCCGGAAGCGCCCAGGCGAGCGACGTCGTCTCCGCCTTGCCCGCCTCCTTTGCGACCAACGCGGCGACGATCCGGGCACGCTCGGCGTTCATCTCCTCGCGCTTGCCGAGGCCGGCGACGAGGACGCGATCGGGGCGATCGGGATGCAGCAGCGCCAGCTTCTTGAAGCCGCCTTTGGCGTCCGCCGCGCCGGGGGCCGAAACGAGTTCGGCGGGTAGCTCGTCGCCTTCGAAGAGCCCGATCGCGAGCAGGTCGGCGTCGAGTCTGCCGATCTCGGCTTGGCGGACGTCGACGTTCATCACACGATTTCGCGCTTCGCTCCCGGCGCAAAGAACCAGATATGCATGCTTGGTCGCTCTGCGCTCATGGCGGGCGAGTCTATGACGTTGCGCACAGCGGCCGACCGGAGCCTCCCGCTATCGTTCCCTGCATCGGGCCATGCGGCCCACGTTCGAGCCGAGACCCGGCATAAAACCAAGACGAAAGGTCCGCGATGCCCAGCACAGTCATCCTCGGTACCGCCCGCACGCCCTTCGGCAAGATGGGCGGGACGCTCTCCTCCCTCGACGCCACCGACCTCGGCGGCCACGCGATCACAGCGGCGCTGGAGCGTTCCGGCGTCGATCCCGAGCAGGTCGACCAGGTCGTCTTCGGCCAGGTCCTGCAAGCCGGCCAGGGGCAGATCCCCTCGCGCCAGGCACAGATCAAGGGCGGCATCCCCAAGGAAGTTCCCTCGGAGACGATCAACAAGGTCTGCGCCTCGGGCATGCGCTCGCTCGGCATCGCCGACATGGCGATTCGCGCCGGCGACACCGAGGTCGCGGTGACCGGCGGCATGGAATCGATGAGCCAGGCGCCCCACCTGCTGCCCGGCGCCCGCTTCGGCTACCGGATGGGCCACGTCGAGACGATCGACGCGATGGTTCACGACGGCCTCACCAACCCCTTCACCGAGAAGCAGATGATCAACGAGGCGAGCGAGGTTTCCAACGAGCTGGAGATCACCCGCGCCGACATGGACCGCTTCGCCGAGCGCTCGCACCGGCTTGCCGCCGAGGCGACCGATGCCGGTCGTCTCGCCGAGGAGATCACCGGCGTCACGGTCAAGTCGCGCAAGGGCGAGAGCACGATCGAGGTCGACGAGGCGATCCGTGCCGAGACCACGGTCGAGACGCTGGCCGGGCTGCGGGCGATCGGCGGCGAGGACGCCACCCACACCGCCGGCAACGCGCCGGGAGTCAACGACGGCGCCGGCGCGATCGTCGTCGCCTCGGAGGAGTGGGCCGACAAGGAGGGCCGCACGGTCCTCGGCCGCGTCCTCTCCTACGGCACCGTCGCCGACGATTTCCCCTACCTGGCGAGAACTCCCGCCAACGCCGCCAAGCAGGCGCTGGAGAAGATCGGCAAGAGCCCCGAAGACGTCGACCTCTGGGAGATCAACGAGGCCTTCGCCTCCGTTGCCCTCAACTCGGTGCGGATGCTCGGCGTCGACGAGGACAAGGTCAACGTCAACGGCGGCGCGATCGCCCTCGGCCACCCGATCGGCGCTTCCGGCGCTCGCATCGTCGGCTCGCTCGTCCACGAGCTGGGACGCCGCGGCGGCGGTCTCGGCGTCGCGGCGATCTGCTCCGGTGGCGGCCAGGGCGACGCGATCGTGATCGAAGTCAACGGGTCATAGCTTTGAGCCGCGCCGCGGCTTTCTTCGATCTGGACAAGACCCTGATGGCGGGGTCGAGCGGGATGCAGTTCGCCCGCATCGCCACCCGCCGGAAGATCGTCAGCCGCCGCCAGCTCGCGAGCTGGGGAGTCGAACACCTGCGCTACCGGCTGCGGGGCACAACCGACGCGCGCACCGCCGAAGTGCTGCGTATCGCCCGCGAGCTGATCACGGGCGTCTCCGCGACGACTGTCGACCGCATGGGCCCGGAGGTGATGGCGGCGATCCTGCCGCGCGTATTTCCGCAGATGCTGGACGAGGTCTACGCCCACCAGGATGCCGGCCGCGCCACCTTCATCGTCAGCGCCGCCGGCAACGGCGTGGTCGAGTCCCTCGCCCATGTGCTGGGGATGGAGGGTGGGATCGGAACCAGATACGAGGTCGATGACGAGGGCAACTTCACCGGTCGCTTCGACGGTCCCTTCGTCTACGGCCCCGGCAAGGTCGAGGCGATGGAGGCCTTCGCCGCCGCGCATGACATCGACCTCGGCGAGTCCTACGCCTACTCCGACTCGCTCTCCGACCTGCCCATGCTGCGCGCCGTCGGCCATCCCGTCGTCGTCAACCCCGACCCGCCGCTAGCGGAGATCGCCAGGGAGGAGGGATGGCAGTCGATGCGCTTCGAGCGCCTCGGTCGCCGCCTCGTCGCCCTCGCCGTCACCCTGCTGGCGACCGTCGCCGGCTTCGGCGCCTCCCGGGTCGCCGGCCGCCGCAAGCCGGCGCCCCGCCGCTTCCCGGCACGGCGCTAAAACAGAGCTTCCGCTGCGACTTATCCCTGACATACGGGGATAAGTCGCAGTGGAGCGGGAGAGTGGCATCTAGACTTCGCACGTGGCCGCGGAACCGGGATCGAAGCCGGAGTTCAGACAGCGCGACGGGGAGTTCTCGACGATGTCGGGACACCCGATCGAGCCGCTCTACATCGCTGAGGATCTCCCGGCCGACGCCGAGGAGCGGATCGGCGTCCCCGGCGAGTATCCGTTCACCCGCGGCCCCTACCCCTCGATGTACCGGGGGAAGCTCTGGACGATGCGCCAGTTCGCCGGCTTCGGCACGGTCGAAGAGACCAACGAGCGCTTCCACTACCTGCTCGACCACGGCCAGACCGGCCTTTCCACCGCCTTCGACATGCCCACCCTGATGGGCTACGACTCCGACCACGCCCGCAGCCTCGGCGAGGTCGGCCGCGAGGGCGTCGCCGTCGACAGCCTCGACGACATGGAGCAGCTCTTCGCCGGCATCCCGCTCGGCGGCGTCACCACCTCGATGACGATCAACGCGCCGGCGGCGATTTTGCTCGCCTTCTACGTGCTCGTCGGCGAGGAGCAGGGGGTTCCGCCGGAGAAGCTCGGCGGAACGATCCAGACAGACATCCTCAAGGAGTACATCGCCCAGAAGGAGTGGTGCTTCCCGATCGAGCCGGCGATGCGCCTGGTCACGGACATGATCGAGTGGTGCAGCGAGAACATGCCCCGCTGGCACCCGGTTTCGATCTCCGGCTACCACATCCGCGAGGCCGGCTCGACCGCGCAGCAGGAACTGGCGTTCACGCTCAAGGACGGCTTCACCTACGTCGAGCGGGCGCTCGAGCGCGGCCTCGACGTCGACGACTTCGCCCCTCGCCTCTCCTTCTTCTTCAACGCCCACATCGACTTCTTCGAGGAGATCGCCAAGTACCGCGCGGCGCGCCGCATCTGGGCGCGGGAGATGAAGGAGACCTACGGCGCCAAGCGCGAGGAGTCGATGCGGCTGCGTTTCCACGCCCAGACCGCGGGCGTCTCGCTGACGGCGCAGCAGCCGCTCAACAACGTCGTGCGGACCTCGCTGGAGGCGCTCGCGGCGGTGCTCGGCGGCGCTCAGTCGTTGCACACCAACTCCTTCGACGAGGCGCTGGCGTTGCCGACCGAGGAGGCGGTGCGCGTCGCCCTGCGCACCCAGCAGATCATCGGGCTGGAGTCTGGCGTCGTCAACACCGCCGACCCGCTCGGCGGCTCGTACTTCGTCGAGAAGCTGACCGACGAGATGGAGGCCGCCGCCTACGACTACTTCGCGCGAATCGACGAGTTGGGCGGGATGGTGGAGGCGATCCGCCAAAACTTCCCCCAGCGCGAGATCGCCGACGCCTCCTTCACCTATCAGCAGGAGCTGAACGAGCGCAAACGGATCGTCGTCGGCGTCAACGACTTCGCCCATGAGGAGGAGCCGACGCCGATCCTGCGCATCGATCCGGCGCTGGAGCAAAAGCAGGTCGATCGCCTGCGGGTGACCCGCGACCGCCGCGACACCGCCGCGGTCGAGGGCGCCCTCGCCGAGCTGAAGCGCGCCGCCGCGACCGAGGAGAATCTGATGCCGCCGATCATCGCCGCCGCTCGCGCTCGGGCGACCGAGGGGGAGATGATCGCGGCGATGCAGGAAGTGTTCGGCACCTATACCGAGTCCCCGGTCTTCTAAGGTTCCCGGCCGCATGGAAGCCGCAACCGCTCGCAAGATCCGCGTCGTCGTCGCCAAGCCCGGCCTGGACGGGCACGACCGCGGGGCAAAGATCATCGCCCGGGCGCTGCGCGACGCCGGCATGGAGGTGATCTACACCGGGCTGCATCAGACCCCCGAGCAGATCGCCGAGACGGTGATCCAGGAGGACGCCGACGCGGTCGGCCTCTCGATCCTCTCCGGCGCCCACATGACGCTGGTGCCGCGCATCGTCGAGCTGCTCGCCGAGCAGGGCGTCGACGACGTGCTGGTCACGGTGGGGGGGACGATTCCCGCCGAGGACATCCCGGAGTTGAAGAAGCTCGGCGTCTCCGAGGTCTTCACCCCCGGCGCGGGCACCGACGACATAGTCGACTTCATCCGCGAGGGCGCCACAGAGCGCCACGCAACGTGACGAAAGCCACATTGGTAGACGTCACGCCGCCGTATGTATAGATAGACTGATTGACTGGTCAGTCAACCAGAGAAACCGAGTCCCAAGGAGCTAAATCTTGAAGATCTGCGTCCTGGTCAAGGAGGTACCGGACGCCGCCGTCCAGAAGCGCATCGACTCCAACACGATGCGGCTGGACCGTAGCGGTGAGAAGAACCTCAACCCCTTCGATACACACGCCATTGAGGCCGCCATGCAGATCAAGGAGGGCGGCGCGATTCCGGTCGAGGAGGTCGTCGCGGTGACGATGGGCCCCGACTCCGCGGTCCGCGCTCTGCATAAGGCGGTCGCCCTAGGCGCCGATCGCTCGGTGCACCTCAGCGACGACGCCCTGTCGGGCTCCGACGTCTGCGCCACCGGCTACTCGCTGGCCAAGGTGCTGGAGTCCGAGAGCCCCGACCTGGTCCTCCTCGGCCAGCAGTCCGACGATGGCGAGTGCTACACGATCGGCGCCGTAGTGGCCGACCACCTGCAGATGCCTTCGCTGACGCAGGTGATCAAGATCGACGTCGAGGACGGCAAGCTGCGCTGCGAGCGCCAGGCCGAGTACGGCTACGACACGGTCGAGGTGGAGCTGCCCGCGGTGATCAGCGTCGGCGACGCGATCAACGAGCCGCGCTACCCGAGCCTGAAGGCGATCATGGGGGCGAAGAGAAAGCCCCTCGACGCGAAGGCGACCGGCGATGTCGGCATCGACGGCGGCATGGTCGGCGAATCCGGCTCAAAGACAGCGGTCCTCGCGCTCAACCCGCCGCCGGCCAAGGAGGCCGGGGAGATCATCGAGGACGAGGACACCAACGAGACGGTCGAGAAGATCGTCGCCTGGCTCGACGAGAGGAAGCTGATCTAGATGGCAGGCATCCTGACCTACGCCCTCCACGACGACGAGGGCAACTTCAATAAGAACTCGCTCGGGGCGATCTCCGAGGCGGCCAAGCTGGCCGGCGAGGTCGGCGGCGAAGCCGCTGCCCTGGTCGTCGGCGATATCGCCGACGACGCCTGCGCCGGACTCGGCAACTGGGGCGCGGCGAAGGTCTACCGCGCCAAGGACGTGCCCGAGGGCCTCGCCCAGCCGATCGTCGACGCGATGGCAAAGGTGATCCAGGACGAGGGCTTCAGCTACGCCCTGTTCGGCGGCGGCCTGCTCGGCTTCGAGATCGGCGCCGGGCTGACCGCGCGGCTGAATGCCGGCGTGACGATGGAGGTGACCGAGGTCAAGGCGCAGGACGGCAAGCTGGTCGCCGAGCGCCCGATCCTGCAGGACTCCCAGATCGCCGACGTCGGCTACGTCGCCGAGCCGGGGATCATCATCGGGCGCCTCAACGCGTTCGACGCCAACGAGACCGGCGGGGCCGCCGAGGTCGTCGACATCCAGGTAGAGCTCTCGCCCTGGTCGACCAAGGCGAAGATGGTCCAGCGCGGCGAGCAGCGCGGCGCCGACGTCAACATCGAGGACGCCGACATCCTCGTCGGCGGCGGTCGAGGCCTCGGCGCGGCCGAGGGCTTCAAGCAGTGCGAGGAGCTGGCCGAGGCGATGGGCGGGGCGGTTGCCGCCACCCGCGCCGTGGTCGATGCCGGCTGGTATCCCTACGCCGCCCAGATCGGCCAGACCGGCAAGACGGTCGCGCCGAAGCTGTACCTGGCCGCTGGCGTCTCCGGGGCGATCCAGCACAAGGTCGGCATGCAGAGCTCGGAGAACATCCTCGCGATCAACAAGGATCCGAACGCGCCGATATTCGAGTTCTCGGATCTCGGCGTGGTGGGCGACCTGCACAAGATCGTCCCCAAGCTGACCGAGGCGATCAAGGCTAAGAAGGGATGACGTTGCCGGGGGGCTCCTCGTGGGTCCCCCGGTCACCTTCACCTAACGACCGATTGGAGTAAGCGATGCCGGCTGTTGCACCCAGCGAGTTCCCGCCGCCGTTCGACGCCAACGAGGCGATCGGCCCGCCGACCGATGCCGAGGACGAGCGCATCGAAGTAGGAGTCGCGATCGTCGGCGGCGGTCCCGCCGGCCTCGCCTGCGCGAACAAGCTGATGCAGCTGCTGGAGGACGAGCCGGAGCTGACCGAGAAGCTCGGCGAGGTCCCGGTCGCGGTGATCGAGAAGGGCAAAGTCGCCGGAGCGCACTTGCTCTCGGGGGCCAACATGAAGCCCTCGGCGATGGAGGAGCTGTTCCCCGACCTCGACAAGTCGGAGTGGCCGGTCTACGGCGAGGTGAAGAAGGATGCCGTCTACCTGCTGACCTCGAAGGCGGCGCTTCCGCTGAAGCCGATGCCGCCCAACTTCCGCAACCACGGCAACTACGTCACCTCGGTCTCCAAACTGGGGCGTTTCCTCGCCGACAAAGCGGAGGAGGCGGGTGTCTACATCCTCTCCGAGACCGCGGCGACCAAGCTTCTGGTGGAGGACCGCGTGGTCAAGGGCGTGCGCTCGGGCGACCGCGGCCGCGGCAAGGACGGCGAGGAGTTGGGCAATTTCGAGCCGGGCTCGGACGTCGTCGCCAAGGCGACGGTCCTGGCCGAAGGCACCGTCGGCCACCTCACCTACGCCGCTTACGACTACTTCGACATGCACGGCGCCGACCCGATGCGCTGGGAGCTCGGCGTCAAAGAGGTCTGGGAGGTGCCGAAGCCGCTCGACCGGGTCATCCACACGATGGGCTGGCCGCTGCGCAAGTCGCCCAAGTTCAACGAGTTCGGCGGCAGCTTCATCTACCCGATGGGCGAGGACAAGATCTGCATCGGCCTCGTCGTCGGCCTCGACTACACCGACGCGACGTTCAGCTGCCACGACGCGCTGCAGCTGATGAAGACCCATCCCTTCATCAAGAGAATCCTCGAGGGGGGCAAGCGGGTCGCCTGGGGCGCGAAGACGATTCCCTCCGGCGGCTACTTCGCGATGCCGAAGCGCCTCGCGGTCCCAGGCATGGTGGTCGCCGGCGACGCCGCGAGCATGGTCAACGTGCCGACGCTGAAGGGCGTCCACTATGCGATGCACGCCGGGATGTATGCGGCGGAGGCGATCGTCGACGCGCTGAAGCAGGACTCGGTCAACTTCGAGGCCTACGACGAGAAGGTCCACAACTCGCTGATCGAGAAGGACATCTACCAGTCGCGCAACATGCGCCAGCCCTTCTCCAAGGGGTTTTTCGCCGGCGGCGCGATCGCCTCGGCGATGACGATCACCAGAGGCGCCTTCCCCGGTGGGCACTGGAAGCAGGAGCACGACTCCGAGATCGAGGTCGAGCTGGGCAAGGCCGCCGACATGTACGTCAAGCCCGACAACGAGCTGACCTTCAACAAGCTCGACTCGGTCTTCCTGTCGGGCAACGCGACCCGCGACGACGCTCCCAACCACGTTCGCATCCAGACCAAGGTGCCGCGCGAGATCGCGCAGACGTGGGTCTCGATGTGTCCGGCCCAGGTCTACGAGATTCCCGACGAGCAGCTGGAGAACGGCGCCTCAGAGGTCGACGTTCACGTCACCGCGTCGAACTGCGTCCAGTGCGGCGCGATCACCGCCAAGGGCGGTCGCCTTACGCTGCCCGAGGGTGGCGACGGTCCTCTGTATCAGGAGACTTAGCGACGAAGTCGGGGATCAGGACGGTTGCGCCACGCCGCTCCGACGGCGGGGCGATCGTCCACTCTTCGCATCCGGCAAAAGCGTCGTCGAGACGCTGCGCCATCGCGCTTCGCGGCCGGTCCTGGTCGAAGATCTCCTTGGGCATGGCTCTCCGTCCTGTAGGGGGTGCGGCGAAGGATGCACTCCCCGTCAGACGAAAAACATGCAGGTTGCGAAAAGAACGCGCAGATTGCGCTTTCTGCCTCTAAGCCTCGACGAACGAGGCGATCTCGTCGGCGAGGTGCTGCGGCTGGTCGATCGAGACGAATGTCTTCGAATCCGGGATCTCGACCAGGCGGGCGTTGGGCGTCTCCTCCGCCAGCCGCCGCGCGTACTTGATCGGGAAGAAGCGGTCGCCCGGGGCCCAGGTCAGCAGCACGGGCAGGTCGGAGGAGCGCAGCTTCTCCGCGGCCTCCAGCGTGTAGCGCCTGTGCATGTCCACGGACACCTTTTTCAGGTCGTGGCGCACCGCTGAGTCCTTCAGGCTCGGTTCGATCCAGGAGTCGATCAGGGCGGGCGCGATCGGGGTCTTCGAGAACGGCTTGTAGGCGGCTCGGGCAAAAGCGCCGATTCGCAATGGGGCGGCCATTGCCGGAATCGCTCCAGGGAGCTTGGTGAGGGGCAGGACATACCGGAAGATCCCCGGTGGGAAGTTCTCGTGGGTATCGCAGTTGGTGAGGACGAGGCGGCCGATCCGCTCTGGGTGGCGGGTGACCGTCACCTGGGACATCGCCCCGCCGGAGTCGTTGCCGACGAGGGTCACGTCATCGAGGCCGAGCGCCTCGAGGAAGCTCGCGACGATGGAGGCAATCCCGTAGGGCGTCAGGTCGGCGTCAGGGTTCATCGCGACCTTCTGAGCGCCGATCGGCCAGTCGGGGGCGATGCAGCGGCAGCGGTCCGAGAGTCGGTCGACGACCCCATCCCAGAGGCGCCCGTCAACGAGGTAGCCGTGGACGAAGACGACTGGCTTGCCCTCCCCGGCTTCCCGGTAGCGGATCGTTCCCGCCGGCAGGCTTACTTCGTGCCGCTGGTCTCCTGGGGCCACTCCGTGACCTTAACCGCCTCGGCGTCGGTTTCGTCGTGCGCCAGCCGCCGCGATTCCTTCTGCGCGTACATCCGCACGTCCGCCAGCTGCAGCGCCTCGGAGGAAGTGGCGGCCTCCCGGGGGATGGCCGCCGCGCCCCAGGCGGCGCTCACGGCGAAGCCCTTGCCCTGGGCCGTCAGCGCCCTGGCGGCCTCGCGCGTGACCTCGTCGAACCGGTCCTCCGCGCAGGTCAGCAGAACGCAGAACTCGTCGCCTCCGATCCGGTAGGCGGTCCCGTCATCCCCGATCGCCTCGCTCAGCGCCCGTCCCAGCACGATCAGCAGCTCATCCCCGGCCGGGTGCCCAAGGGTGTCGTTTAGGCGCTTGAAGCCGTTCAGGTCGAGGAACAGCAGCAACGCCGGGTGCTCCTCCGTCGCGGCCGCGCAGTGTCTCTCCAGATCGACCTGCATCCGTCCGCGATTGGCCAGCCCGGTCAGCGGGTCCGTCTGCACCCGTGCCAGCAGCGCCCTGTTCTCCCGGTCGCTCATCGCCAGCCGGAGGATCACCGCGATCATCGTCCCCGCCCACAGCACCGTCGCGAGGCCGCTGTTGGTGCTGAAGTACTGCATCGCGAACAGTCCGATCATCACCGCGGCGAAGAACGCCGGGACCATCATTTCCCGCCAGCTGCTGAATCGACCGGAGGCGCGGATCGGAGCGGCGGGCGGCTGCCACACGGCTGCCCCGAGGCAGGCTGCCGAGATCAGGTAGATCGGGTCGATCCAGTTGCCCGCCGGCAGGGCGCCGTTGGTCGCTTGCAGCGTGTACGCGATGTCGGCGACCACCTGCGCCGCCAACCCGGCGAGCAGCAGCGACCAGGTGCGGCCGGCTCGCCAGCCGGTGAGGGCGATTACGCCGACGATCAGCGCGAGCATCCCGATGTCCCCCAGCGGGTAGGCGAGCGAGGTGGCAACCTGCAGCGACGTGCCCGTGGTCTCGCCGGCGACGAAGTCGAAGACGAAGGCGGCGCCGAGGGCGGCGGTGCCGAGCGCAGCGATCAGTCCGTCCATCCAGCGCCGCCAATCCAACTCGTGAGCCCTGGCGCGAACCAGCATCGCCAGTCCGGCATAGGCGAGCGGATAGAAGGCGAGGTAGGCGATATCGCCGGGGGAGGGGTATGGCGCCGAAGGGTTGTCGAGGATGAAAAGGGTCCAGTAGACCTCGCCCGCGCCCCAGCAGAGGATCCCCAGGCCGAGCAGGACCCATGCGGTTCGCTCGCGTTCGAAGGCGTTTGCCCGGAGGAGGCAGGCAAGGCCGGCGGCGATCACGACCGCGTCGTAGAGCGGGCCTCCCGCCATGTAGTCGAAGTCGCTGCCGCCGAGGCCGGCCCAGTCGTGGAGGATGACGAACGCGGTTCCCCCGAAAAGCAGGATTGCCAGCGCACGCCCCAGAGCTCTGACCACGCGCGGGTTGCCGATCGCCGTCTTGTCCGTAGATTTCACTGATCAGCTATCGGCAGGTACAGCCCGCTCCCCAACCCCTGCATGAGCGCGATCCACGCGTCATCTAGACTGGGTGCGATGAAGGCTGAGATCCACCCCGAATACGTCCTCGCCAACGTGCACTGCTCATGCGGGAACCAGTTCTACACCCGCTCCACCAGAGCCGATCTCCACGTCGAGCTCTGCTCGGAGTGCCACCCGTTCTACACGGGCAAGCAGAAGCTTGTCGACACCGGTGGCCGGGTTGAGCGGTTCCAGCGCCGCGCCGCTAAGCGCGCCAAGGCCGGGAAGTAGGGCGTGAGCCCGGAGGGGGGCTCTCCCGAGGCGCCGGCGGTCTCCTCCAACGGGGCCGATCCTCTGCGCATGCCCGACGGCGCGCTGGTCGCCAAGCGCGACGCGCCGGTCGGCGGTCAGGCCGTGCTGGAGGGCGTGATGATGCGCGGCATATCGACCTGGGCGGTGGCGGTGCGCACGCCCGAAGGCGAGATCGAGGTCGAGTCCGAGCCGCTCGTCCCCTGGGCGACGCGGCATCGCCTCTGGCGGGTTCCGATCATCCGCGGCGTCGTCGCCCTCGGCGAGTCGATGAAGATCGGCTTCCGCGCCCTGGCGATCTCCGCCAACGCCCAGTTGGAAGAGGACGAGGAGGGCGAGAAGGAGGAGATCGGCGGCTGGATGTGGGGCCTGACGATCGTCTTCTCCCTTGTACTGGCGATCGGCCTCTTCTTCGTCATCCCGGTCGGCGCCACCAGCCTGATCAAGGACCAGCTGGGCTCGGCGCTCCTCTTTTGGCTGGTGGAGGGCATTCTGCGCACGGCGATCTTCATCGGCTACATCGTCGCGATCAGCCGCCTCAGAGACCTGCGCCGGGTCTTCGAGTACCACGGCGCCGAGCACAAGACGATCTCCTGTTATGAGGCCGAAGACGAGCTGGTCCCGGCGCGGGCGAAGCTCTACTCCCGCCTGCACCCCCGCTGCGGCACCAGCTTCCTGCTGATCGTGATGGTGCTGGCGATCTTCGTCTTCGCGCCGATCGGGCTGCCCGCCTGGTACTGGCTGCTCGCCTCCCGCATCCTCGGAATCCCGCTGATCGCGGGCCTCTCCTACGAGGTGATCAAGTGGGCGGGGAAGAACCGGCGCAAGCGCTGGGTGCGGGGCGTGATGTGGCCGGGGCTGATGCTGCAGAACCTGACCACCCGTGAGCCCGACGAGGAGCAGCTGGCGGTGGCGATCGCGGCCCTGGAGGCGGTGCTCGCCGAGGAGAAGCCCGGCGATGCCTCCGAGTCGCCGATCGAGATAGTCGCGTGATCGAGCGGCTCGTCGAGCAGATCGAAGCGCGGTTCGCCGAACTCGAGAGACAAATGGCGGACCCTGAGGTGATTGGGGAGCGGGAACGGTACGCCGAGGTTGGGCGGGAGTACCGCGAGCTGCAGCCCGCCCACGCCCTGGCGCTGGAATACCGGAAGCTTGGCGACGATTTGGAGGGCGCCCGGGAGCTGCTGGAGGAGGGAGAGGACCCCGAGCTGCGGAAAGTGGTCGACGAGGCGCCGGCGCGGTTGGAAGAGTTGGAGGACGAGATCCGGCTGGCGATGGTCGAGCGGGACCCCAACGACGCCAAGAACGTGATCGTCGAGATCCGGGCCGGGACCGGGGGCGACGAGGCTGCGCTGTTCGCCGGGGACCTATACAAGATGCTGACCAGATATGCGGAGGCGCTGGGGTTCTCGACCGAGGCCCTTTCGCAGTCGGCCGCCGAGGTCGGTGGCTTCAAGGAGGTCACCTTCGCCGTCAAGGGCGAGGGCGCCTACTCGGTGTTCAAGTTCGAGGGCGGGACGCACCGCGTGCAGCGCGTGCCCGAGACGGAGTCCCAGGGCCGCATCCACACTTCGACCGCGACGATCGCGGTTCTGCCTGAGGCGGAAGACGTCGAGGTCGAGATCGACCAGAACGATTTGCAGATCGACGTCTACCGCTCCTCCGGGCCGGGCGGGCAGTCGGTCAACACGACCGACTCGGCGGTGCGGATCACCCACAAGCCGACCGGGATCGTCGTCTCGATGCAGGACGAGAAGTCCCAGCTCCAGAACAAGGACCGGGCGATGCGGGTGCTGCGGGCGCGGTTGCTGGAGCGCGAGATCGCCGAGCAGCAGGCGAAGATCGCCTCCGAGCGCAAGGCGCAGGTGGGAACGGGCGAGCGCAGCGAGAAGGTCCGCACCTACAACTTTCCTCAGGGCCGCGTCACCGATCACCGGATCAAGCACACCTCGCACAACCTCGATGGGGTGTTGGGGGGCGAGCTGAGCGAGTTCACCGAGGCGCTGGCGGCGGAAGAGAAGCGCCGACGGCTCGAAGCGGCCGCGTCTGCGGCTTGAGCTGTGGCTGGGGCTGCGACCGCGGGCAGCGTGCGCGACGCTCTTGGGGGAGCGGTCGACGCGCTTGCCGCTGCCGGCGTAGAGGATCCGCGACTCGATGCGGAACTGCTGCTGGGTGAGGCAATGGGGTGCGGGCGGGCGGCGTTGGCAGCCGATCCCGACGCCGGGGTGCCGGCTGATGCGGGACGACGGTTTGGCGAGATGGTGCGGCGGCGCCTGCGGCGCGAGCCGGTCGCTTACATCCTGGGACGGAAAGGATTTCGGCATATCGAGCCGGCGGTCGACCGGCGGGTGCTGATTCCGCGGCCGGAGACGGAGTTGCTCGTGGAGCTGGCTTTGGAGCTTCGGCCGCGGACGGTGCTCGATGTGGGGACCGGGTCGGGCGCGATCGCTTTGGCGGTGGCAGATGAGCTGCCGGAATGCGAGGTGGTCGCGACTGACACTTCAACAGAGGCATTGAAGGTGGCGATTGCCAACGCCGAGCGGCTGGGGCTCTTAGAGCGGGTGCGGTTCGAAGAGGGGTCGATTCCGGAGGGGGAGGACTTCGATTTGACTGTCGCCAATCTCCCGTACATCGCCGAAGGCGACTGGGCTTCGCTACAGCCGGAGGTCACGCGATGGGAGCCGCGTGAGGCTCTGCTGGCCGGCGCCGACGGCCTCGACGCGATCCGGGGGGTGATTCCCCAGGTGCGGGCGGGTGTGCTGGCGCTGGAGGTGGGGGAGGGACAGGCGGGTGCCGTGGCTACGTTGCTGGTTAGAGCGGGGTTTGACGAGATCCAGACGCGTCCCGACCTAGCCGGTATTGAGCGAGTCGTCTGGGGGAGACGGTGATTCTGCTAGGCAATGACTCCTTTTGTCCGCTATGCGGAACAAAGGCGCCATTCGGGGGCCTGTGATGCTGGTTTCGATCGAGCGCGAGGGGGCTGAGGCGGCGCGGTCTGCGCTGGAGCGGTGCATTGCCGACGGGGGGGTTGCCGTCTTTCCGGCCGACGGGCTCTACGGGCTTGCCTGCGATTCGTTGAACGCTTCCGCGATCGAGCGGATTCACCGGATAAAGGGGCGCGACGAGGGCAAATCCTCGGCGGTCATGTACTTCTCGCCGCTGTCAATGCGGGAATTGGTCGAGTCGCTCTCCCCGAAAGCCGGTGAGGCGATCGCTGCTCTTTTGCCCGGCCCGGTCACCGTCATCGTCGCCAACCCGGCTCGCCGCTACCCGCTGGCCTGTCGCGAAGACCCCGAGCGCTTGGGAGTCCGCCTCATCGCCGGCCCGCTCGCCGGCGCCATGTGCCCGGTCTTCCAGACCTCGGCCAACCTCAGCGGCGAGCCACCTCCATCCAGCTTCAGTGACATCCCCGCGGAGATCGTCGAAGCAGTCGACCTGGCGATCGACGGCGGCAAGCTGACCGGCCTCCCTTCGACCGTCGTCGATCTCACCGCCCTCGACACCGGTGGCGAATGGAGAGTTCTCCGTTCCGGGGGCCTGTCGGAAGGCGATCTGGCTGCCGCGATGGCCTCTCTCACCCAGCCCTAAAGCCGTTCCGCTGCGACTTATCCCTGACATGCAGGGATAAGTCGCAGCGGAAGCTCAGCAGTGCTGGGGGCCGGGGCGGTAGGGGAGGCGGATGATTCGCGTCGAGCGGTTGTTGTGCTCGTTGGATTCGAAAAGCAGGTTCTCCGGGTCCACTCGCATCACGAAGGTGAAGCAGCCACGCAGGCCGCTTACGTTGACCCACTGGCGGTCGTAGGTCGAGGGGTAGATGTCCGACCAGCCGACCGAGGTCCCTAGCCGTACCCGCTTGCGGCTCGGGTCCTGGCTGCAGGCGGGGTAAACGCGGCGCGGCGGAGAGCCCCGCATGTTGCTGGTGCGCTCCAGGTCGCGGAAGCAGTAGAAGACCTTCGGCCCCTTGCGCACGCGCGCCAGCGGCTGCCGCCCCTCGTCGAGCGACCAGATCTCCATGCTCAGCGGGTTGTGGACCTTCCAGTAGGAGCCCCCGTACTCATAGCCGACGCTGTAGAAGTGGAGCTGGGCCTCGGTGCGGAAGATGCCGACGCCACCGCCGACTCTGTAGATGGCCTGGTTGGCTCTCATCCAGTTGCGCTTGTAGCGCCGGCCTCGCAGCTCCATCGGGCCGCGCCCACGCGAGCGGATGTCGTTGCCCGCGTGCAGCAGAGCGCCGCCGCCGTAATACCCGCCCCCGCGCCGCTCCACGTACAGATCGGCGGCGGGGCCGACACGCAGGTCAGGACAGAGCAGTTCGGCAGCCCCCGGCCCCTCGCAGGGATTCTCAGCCCCCAGCGCAGGAGTCGGGAGGACGATCGCCGCAAGACATATACACGCGGAAATCAGCGAGAGACGGCCTTTCACCGGCCCCAGGCTATCCATGTCCGTTGCTATGGTCGCTCGCTCGTGGCGGACCTTCCCGAAAACTTCCAAACCGCTCCTCTGGCGGACGTCGATCCCGAGATCGCCGCGGTCCTCGACGCGGAATTGCGGCGCCAGCAGGGGACGCTGGAGATGATCGCCTCGGAGAACTTCGTGCCGCCAGCAGTGCTCGAGGCGGTCGGTTCGGTGCTGACCAACAAGTACGCCGAGGGCTACCCCGGCCGCCGCTACTACGGTGGCTGCGAGGAGGTCGACGTCGCCGAGCAACTCGCGATCGACCGCGCCAAGTCCCTGTTCGGCGCCGAGCACGCCAACGTCCAGGCCCACGCCGGCGCCCAGGCCAACAACGCCGCCTACATGGCACTGCTCGAGCCGGGCGACACGATCATGGGAATGGCGCTGGACCACGGCGGTCACCTCACCCACGGGATGAAGCTGAACGTCAGCGGCAAGCTCTACGAAATCGTCGCCTACCACGTCAGCCGCGAGGACCTGCGGGTCGACATGGAGGAGATCGAACGGCTCGCCCACGAGCACAAGCCGAAGCTGATCGTCGCCGGCTGGTCCGCCTACCCGCGACAGCTCGACTTCCCCGCCTTCCGCGCGATCGCCGACTCGGTCGGCGCCAAGCTGATGGTCGACATGGCCCACTTCGCCGGCCTCGTCGCCGCCGGTGAGCATCCCAACCCGGTCGAGCATGCCGACGTGGTCACGACGACGATCCACAAGACGCTCTGCGGGCCGCGCAGCGGCATGATCCTCAGCCGCGAGGAGTACGCGAGAGCGATCGACAGAGCGGTCTTCCCCGGCCAGCAGGGCGGGCCGCTGATGCACACGATCGCCGCCAAGGCGGTGGCCTTGAGGATCGCCGCCACCGAGCAGTTTCGCGAGCGCCAGCGCCGGACGATCGCCAACGCGCAGGCGCTCGCCGCGGGCCTGCAGGCGGGCGGCGTCCCGGTCCTCACCGGCGGCACCGACGTCCACCTCGTGCTCGTGGACCTGACGCCGACCGGAGTCTTCGGCAAGGAGGCGGAGCTGCGCCTGGAGGAGGTCGGGATCACCCTCAACCGCAACGCGATCCCCTTCGACGAGCGGCCGCCGATGAACCCCTCCGGCCTGCGCATCGGAACCCCGGCACTGACCACTCGCGGCTTCGTCGAGGACGACATGGTCGAGATTGCCTCTGTGATCTCCACCGCCCTCAGCGGCGACTTCGAAGCAGAGAAGCTTCCCCTCATGGAGCGCACCAAGGCGCTGATGGAGCGCTACCCCCTGTACGCGGATCTTGCACACGCTGTGGCGTAAGACCCATCCCGGTAGGGGTGGAGCGTCTTGTACTTTTTCTGCGGCGACGCTCGCGGACGGCCGACAACCGTCTTCAGAAAAAGTTAAGTGGAACCCCTGCCGGGATGGGTCCTCGAAGACATGAAGATTTGGGTCGACATGAGCGCGCCGGCGCATGTGCTGGTCCTGCGCCCGATCATCGAGCGGTTGCGCGCGCAGGGCCACAAGGTCGAGGTCACCTCGCGCGACTACGCCCAGACCCAGGCCCTACTCGACCTGCACGGGATGGAGCACACTCCGATCGGCCGCCACGGCGGCGCCTCGCGCCTGCGCAAGGCATACCGGCTCGGCGCCCGCACGGGGGCGATGATCGGCTTCGGTCGCGGCCGCTCCTTCGACCTCGCCCTCGCCCACGGCTCGAACGACCTCGCGATCGCCGCCCGCGCGCTCGGCATCCCTGAGGCGAACATGCACGACTACGAGTTCGCCGTCACCCAGCACCGCATCGGCTGCCGCCTCGCCAAGCGGGTCATGTTCCCCGACTCGGTGCCGCCCGAGCGGCTGCGTCGCTTCGGGGTCGGGCCCGAGAAGCTCTTCCCCTATCCGGGGCTCAAGGAGGAGTACTACCTCTACGACTTCGAGCCGGACGCCGAGGCGCTGAGCCGGCTCTCGGTCGACACCTCGCGGGTCGTCGTCGTCGTCCGACCGCCGCCCGACGTCTCGCTTTACCACCGCAAGTCGAACCCCCTCTTCCCGAAGGTCCTCGCCCGGCTCGGCCAGGACAGCGACGTGCACGCAGTCGTCCTGCCGCGCACCCAGGAGCAGCGCGAGCTGGTCGAGAGCCTGCGACTGCCGTCTCTGATCGTGCCGTCCGGCGCCGTCGAGGCGCAAAGCCTGGTGGCGCTGGCCGACCTGGTCGTCTCCGCCGGGGGGACGATGAATCGCGAAGCGGCGGCGCTCGGCACGCCCGTCTACACGACTTACGGCGGCCGCCTCGGCGGCGTCGACGAAGCGCTGATCCGCTCCGGGCGGCTGCGGCCGCTGACCGACCCGCGCGCCCTGCAGCTGCAGAAGCGGGCGGGAAGCGCGACCCCGACGCGGCGCGACCCGGGGCTGCTGGTCGAAACGATCCTGGGCACGGTCTAGCCTCCTCTCCATGTCCGAGCAGCTCGACGCCGGACTCGAGGAGCTGATCGCGCTCGCCGCAGACGGAGAGTCCCGGCCGATAGACGTGGCGCTGCGCGCCCTGGACATGCTCATCTCCGCCTCGATCCTGATTCTGCTCTCCCCGGTGCTGGCGATCACGGCCGCCGCCATCGCCGTCGATTCCGGTCGCCCGGTCCTCTACAGAGGCGCTCGGGTGGGCCGCGCCGGCCGGTCCTTCTGGATGTACAAGTTCCGCACCCTGAAGCCCGACGCCGAGGACCGGCTCGGGCCCTATCTGGGCGAGGAGCTCTCGCGTCGGACCGAGGACGAGGTGACGTGGGTGGGTCGCCTGCTGCGCCCCACCCACCTCGACGAGGTACCGCAGCTCTGGAACGTCCTGCGGGGGGACATGGCGATCGTCGGCCCGCGCCCGATCCGACCCGCCTTCTTCGCCGCGCTCAGCGAGGAGATTCCCCAGTACTGGCAGCGGCTCGTCGTCCGCCCGGGGGTCACCGGCTTCGCGCAGACCCGGGTGACGAGGGAGGAGACCTGGGCCGACAAGCTGGCCCACGACATGGAGTACATCGCGGACCGCTCTGTTGGGCTCTACTTCAGCGTTCTGCTGGCGACCGTCGCCAAGGTGCTCGGACGCGGCCCCGCGGCGGGCCGGGACGCCGGGCGCTGAGGGTCGCCCCCGGCTGACAGACTGAGCGCCATGTGCGGCATCTGTGGGATGGTCGCGCCCGAGCGGGGCGCGGCCCCGGACCTGGACGCGGTGGCGAGGATGAGTCGCCGCCTCATCCACCGCGGCCCGGACAACGAAGGGATCTTTCGCGGGGACCGGGTCGCGCTCGCCTCCCGGCGTCTCTCGATCATCGACCTCGAGGGCGGCGCCCAGCCGATCTCCAACGAGGACGGCAGCGTGACCGTTGTCCAGAACGGCGAGATCTACAACTACAGGGAGCTGCGCCGCGAGCTGGAGCGCGGGGGGCACCGCTTCGCCACCGCTTCGGACACCGAAGTGCTGGTTCATCTCTACGAGGAGCACGGCGACGGGTTCGTGGAGCGGCTGCGCGGAATGTTCGCGGTGGCGCTGTGGGACTCGCGCGCCTCCCGCCTCCTCCTGGCGCGCGATCGCTTCGGGATCAAGCCGCTCTATTACCGGGTCGCGGAGGGAACGCTCTCCTTCGCCTCGGAGCTGAAGGCGATGCTCGAGCAACCCGGCTTCTCCCGCGAGATCGACCCCCGGGCGATGGCCTCCTACCTCGCCTTCAATTCGATCCCGGCCCCGTTGACGATCTTCTCCGAGGCCCGCAAGCTTCCCGCCGGGACGGTGCTCTGCTGGCGGGACGGCGCGATCGAGCAGACCCGCTACGCGCGGCCCCGGCCCGTCGCGGCCGATCGGGCCCAAACCGGCCCGCCGGCCGAGCTCGCCGCCGAGCTCCGCGAGGTGCTGCGGGACTCGGTTCGCGCCCACCTCGTCGCCGACGTCCCGGTCGGGGTGCTGCTCTCCGGCGGGGTCGACTCCGCCGGCCTCGCGGCGCTCGCCGCGAGCGAGGGCGGAGAGCCGGTGAGGACCTTCTCGATCGGCTTCGAGGAATCGAGCTTCGACGAGCTGTCCAGGGCGCGCCTGGTCGCGGAGCGCTACCGGACCGACCACCACGAGCTGGTCCTGCGCCCGGACGCGGTCGACCTGCTGCCGCGGCTTGTCGAGGCCTTCGACGAGCCCTTCGGCGACTCCTCGGCTCTGCCCACCTATCTCGTCTCCCAGCTCGCCGCGGGCGAGGTCAAGGTCGCGCTCTCGGGAGAGGGGGGCGACGAGCTGTTCGGCGGCTACTACACCTACGTCGCGGACCTGCTCGCCCCGCGCCTGGGGCGGATCGCGGCACTCGCCGCGCCGCTGATCGAGGCTCTGCCCAGCTCAGACGGAAAGGCCAGCTTCGATTACAAGGCGAAGCGCTTCGCCCGCGCCGCGCACCTGCCCCCGCTGGAGCGCCACCACGCCTGGAAGGAGATCTTCTCGACGGAGGCCCGGGCCTCGCTGCTGGGCGCCGGAGATCCGGGCTGGGACCCGGTCGACCTCTACCGCGAGCGCTACGCGGAGACCGCCGGCGCCGAGCCGCTCGCCCGCCTGCAGGACGTAGACCTCGGCATCTATCTGGCCGACGACCTGCTGGTGAAGACCGATCGCTCCAGCATGGCCCACTCGCTGGAACTGCGCGTCCCCTTTCTCGACGAGCGGGTCGCCGAGTTCGCGCTCGGCCTCGCCACCCCGCTCAAGGTGCGCGGCTTCGCCAAGAAGCGGCTGCTGCGCCGCGCCCTCGCCCCGCTGCTGCCGAAGGAGATCCTGCGCGGCCCCAAGCAGGGGTTCTCGATCCCTCTCGCCGCCTGGCTGCGGGGGCCGTTGGAGCCGTTCGCCCGTGAGGTGCTCTCGCCGGCGACGCTGGCTCGCCAGGGATGCCTCGACCCGGCGGCGGTGACGCCGCTGCTCGACCGCCACTGCGCTGGGCGGGAGGACCTCAGCCGCCAGCTCTGGGGGTTGATGGCCTTCACACTGTGGTTCGATCGCTATGCCGTCTAGCCTCGACGCGCTCCTCGCCTTCCTCCTCGCGGGGGTCGTGGCGCTGCTCGGAGTTCCGCTGACCGACCGCCTCGCCCGCCGGATCGGGGCGATCGACCTGCCGAACGAGCGCTCGCTGCACGAGGCGCCGACGCCGAAGCTCGGCGGCCTGGCGATTCTCGCCGCGGTGCTCGCGGCGGGGCTGGTCTGGCTCCCCTGGGACGCCGAGACCCGCTCGATCCTGGCCGGCGCGGTGCTGATCGCCGTCGTCGGCCTCCTCGACGACGTCTACGAGCTGGGGGCGGCGCCGAAGCTGCTCGGCCAGACCGCCGCCGTGATCGTCCCGGTCTCGGCCGGGGTCACGGTCGAGAGCTTCACCTTCCCCTTCCTCGGCGCCCTCGACCCCGCTTCGGTCGACCTCATCGGGCTCCCCTGGGGCGGCGCCGTCGACCTCGGCGACCTCGGCACCGTGATCGGCATCGTCGCCGTGATCAACGTGATCAACCTGATCGACGGCGTCGACGGCCTGGCCGCGGGCGTCTGCCTGATCTCCGGGCTGGCGCTGGCGGCGATCGCGCTCTCGCTGGACCGCAACGCGGCCGGTGTGCTGGCCGCTCTCACGGCCGGGGCGTCGCTTGGCTTCCTGCGCCACGGCTTCCCGCCGGCGACCACGTTCATGGGGGACACGGGTTCCAACCTGCTCGGCTTCCTGCTCGGCGTCGTCGCGGTCCAGGGAGCGCTGAAGACGAACGCCGTGATCGCCCTCTTCCTGCCGCTGATCGTCCTCGCGGTGCCGATCCTCGACACCGGCTTCGTCGTCGCCAAGCGGGTCAAATACGGCCGGCCGATCTACCGCGCCGACCGCTGGCACTTCCACCACCGGATGGCCAATATCGGCTTCTCCCAGCGCCGCATCATCGCCTACCTGTACGCCTGGACCCTGGTGATGGCCGGGCTGGCGCTGGCGCTGCGCTTCGTCCCCTACAGCGACGACCACGGCCATTTCGACGCCCTCTGGACCGCGGTGATCGCCTTCTGCGGGCTGCTCGCGCTAGCTTCGAGCGTCTATCTGATCTACGTCCTGGAGATCCTCAAGCTGCGCCGGGGGCGGCTCAATCCCGAAACCGGGGAGTTCGAGGCGATCGAGCTGGGGGACCCGAGTCTGGGGGGGTAGTGGCAAGGGGCACGAACTGGCTCTACAACGCGGTTCCGGGGGCCTTTCGGATATAGTCGCCCATCCGCCCGCTCGGCCCCGAGCTGGGCGGATTTTATGTCTCCGCCCAAGTTTCTCGACCCCCTGATGCTGGCCGCCGCCTTGGCGGTGTTCCTGGTCGCGGGCTTCCCGATGCTGGGATTCGCGGTCGGCGCCGGCGCCTGGCTGGTGCAACGCTTTGTCCACCATATGGCGGGTAAACGCGTTGCAGCGGAGCTGGGG
>DATMBX010000162.1:0-13515 GCA_035558955.1 Solirubrobacterales bacterium
ATCTGGGCCGACGACGTGGCGCGCAGCGTGATGGGCGCGCTGGGGCGGGAGACCGCACCGAGCGCGGTGCAACGCGTTGCCCCCGTAATAGGGGAACAAAACGTTGCACCGGGATGGAGCCGGGCGCGCTACGAGCTGGCCGGGCCGGAAGAGATGACCTACGACGAGATGTCCGACCTCGTCAGTCGCCTGGCGGGACGGCCGCGGCCGCTCGTCCACCTCCCCCTCCCTCTGGTCCGCGCCGGCCTGATCGGGCTGCGCTCCGTCTTCGGCGAGGCCGTGTTCGCTACTTGGGAGGAGGCGGAGCTGATGGAGGTGCCGATGACGAGCGAGCGCGGCACGGCAGACGCCTTGGACCTGGGGGTCGAGCCGAGGAGGATGGGAGATGTTCTGGCGGAGCACTCGTAAGGGCGCGCGGACCACGCCGCCGCAACGCAAACAACATGAAATGGCTGTCGTTTGCGTTGCAGCGGGCAGGCGCGGCGGCATCCCCGGCAAGGTGAAACGCATACGTCATGCGATAGCTGTCGTTTGCGTTGCAGCGGTGACGGGGCTTGGGGTGGGGGCGGCGCCGGCCTCGGCCATCACCCTTGTCCCGCCGAAGCCCAACCTCTTCTTCGGGGTCAGCGACCGGGGGACGACGGCGGAGTTCAACGAGTTCGCGGAGTTCGTCGGCAAGCACCCGGCGGTCCTGCAGACCTTCCACCCCTGGGGCAACTCGCTTAACGAGGCGGCGATCCGCTGGGGCGAAACGGCGGTGCGGCCGATGCTCCACATCTCGACCGCCGACGACCAGACGCTGGCCGAGATCATCACCCCGCAGCAGATCGCGCAGGGCTTCGGCGACGACTACCTCCTGCAGCTCAACCAGGGCTTCGCCAGACGCGGCCTGCGCGCCTACATCCGACCGCTAGGGGAGCCGAACCGCTGCCGCAACGTCTACGCCTCCTTCAACTGCGACGGGACGCCGCGGGGGGGCGAGCACTCCCCCTACTGGTACAGACAGGCCTTCCGCCGGATCGTGGCGATCGTCAGAGGCGGCGCGACGCTGGAGCAACTGAACGCGACCCTGGCGGCGATCGCCCTGCCACCGCTCACCCGCACCAGAGGGCCGCCGCCCAGCACGCTGCCGCTCGCCCCGGTCGCCTTCGTCTGGAGCCCGCTGCCGGGCGGCTCGCCGCGGGTGCGGGGCAACCTGCCGGGCAACTTCTGGCCTGGCGCGCCCTGGGTCGACTGGGTCGGCACCGACTTCTACTCCCAGTATCCGGTTTGGAGAGACCTCAACCGCTTCTTCACCGGCCCGCTGTGGCGGGGAAAGCCCTTCACGCTGACCGAGTGGGCGGTCGCCGGCGTCGACGACCCGAGATGGGCCCGCCAGGTCTTCGCCTGGACCTTCAAGCGCCCCCGCGTCCGCATGCTCCTCTACTACCGCGGCTTCGGCGAGACGGGCAACCCCTATGCCCTCGGCGCCTACCCGAGAACGACGGCGGTGATCCGTCAAAAGATCCGCCGCGCCACGATCCCGCCCTACGCCCCGTATTACGCAACGGTCCCGCCGCCTCCTCCCGCACCCGAGCCGGCGCCCCCGCCAACCCCATAGCGGTGCAACGCATACGACATGAAATAGGTGTCGTATGCGTTGCACCGGGCTGAGAAAAGAGAGAGGCCCGGGGAACCCCGGGCCTCTCGAAAGCCACTCGCCTGTTAGGACGAGGATACGCCTGAGCCTGCACGCGTTTGACAGGTAATACCTGTCAAACGCGTGCAGGCGGGCGAGGTGCTACATCATCCCGCCCATGTCCGGCATACCGCCGGGCATGCCGCCGCCGGCGCCTTCCTTCTCGGGCGGCTCGGCGATGATCGCCTCGGTCACCAGGATGTTCTTGGCGATCGACGCCGCGTTCTCCAGCGCCGAGCGGGTGACCTTGGTCGGGTCGATGACGCCGTCCTTGATCAGGTCGCCGTACTCGCCGGTGGCCGCGTTGAGGCCCTCGCCGGCCTTCAGGTCGCGGACCTGGTTGACGACGACCGAGCCCTCCATGCCGGAGTTCTCGGCGATCTGGCGGACCGGCTCCTCGAGAGCCCGGTGGACGATGCGCGCCCCCGTCTGCTCGTCGGGCTCGCCGATGGACTCGGGGTCGAGGCCGTCCTGCGCGTTCAGCAGCGCGACGCCGCCGCCCGGCACGACACCCTCTTCCAGCGCCGCTCGGGTCGCCTGGAGGGCGTCCTCGACGCGGTGCTTCTTCTCCTTCATCTCGGTCTCGGTGGCGGCGCCGACCTTGACCACGGCGACACCGCCGGCCAGCTTGGCGAGACGCTCCTGGAGCTTCTCCCGATCGAAATCGGAGTCGGTGTTCTCGACCTCGTTTTTGATCTGGTTGATCCGCCCCTTGATCGCCTCAGCTTCGCCGCCGCCGTCGATGATCGTCGTCGTGTCCTTGGAGACGACGACGCGACGGGCATGGCCGAGCTGGGTGAGCTGGGTGTTCTCGAGTTTGAGGCCCATCTCCTCGGTGATCACCTCGCCGCCGGTGAGAATCGCGATGTCCTCCAGCATCCGCTTGCGGCGATCGCCGAAGCCCGGCGCCTTGACGGCGACACCGGTGAAGGTGCCCCGCAGCTTGTTGACGACGAGCGTCGCGAGGCACTCGCCCTCGACGTCCTCGGCGACGATCAGCAGCGGCTTGCCGCCCTGCATCACCTGCTCGAGCACCGGCAGGATGTCCCGCACGGAGCCGATTTTCTGGTTGGCGATGAGGATGTAGGGGTCCTCCAGCACCGCCTCCATGCGGTCCTGGTCGGTGACCATGTAGGGCGAGATGTAGCCCTTGTCGAACTGCATGCCCTCGGTGAACTCCAGCTCCATGCCGAAGGTCTGGCCCTCCTCGACGTTGACCACGCCGTCTTTGCCGACTTTCTCGATCGCGTCGGCGATAACGGTGCCGATCTCATCGTCGCCGGCGGAGATGGCGGCGACGCGGGCGATCTGCTCCTTGCCGGCTACCTCCTTGGACTGCTTCTCGCGCAGGTTCTCGACGACCTCCTCGACCGCCTGCTCGATGCCGCGGCGCAGGGCCAGTGGGTTGGCGCCGGCGGCCACGTTCTTCAGCCCCTGGCGGACGATGATCTGCGCCAGCAGGGTCGCCGTCGTGGTGCCGTCGCCGGCCACGTCGTTGGTCGCCGTGGCGACCTCGCGGACCAGCTGCGCGCCCTGGTTCTCGAAGACGTCTTCGACCTCGATCTCACGGGCGATGGTGACGCCGTCGTTGGTGATCGTCGGCGCGCCGAACTTTTTGTCGAGCACGACGTAGCGGCCCTTCGGCCCGAGCGTCACCTTTACAGCGTCGGCGACGGCGTCGACGCCGGCCTGCAGCGCGCCCCGTGCCTCCTCGTTGAACTTCAGCTCCTTGTGAGCCATCTGGATTCAGTCCTCCTTGGTTCTTCTAAGTCCGTGGACGGGGTCAGCCGAGCTTGGCGAGGATGTCCGACTCTCTCATCACGAGCAGGTCGTCTCCCTCGACGTTGACTTCGGTGCCGCCGTATTTGGAGTAGAGGACCTCGTCGCCCTCCGCGACGTCGAGCGGGCGGCGGCTGCCGTCCTCCTGGATCGCGCCGTCGCCGACGGCGACGACCTTGCCCTTCTGCGGCTTCTCCTTGGCCGTATCGGGGAGGACGATGCCGCTAGCGGTCGTCTCCTCCTCATCGATCGGCTTGACGATCAGCCGGTCCCCGAGGGGCTTCAGCTTCATCCGTGATACCTCCGTTATTGGTCAGAAAGTTGATCTAACTGGGCTTGGCACTCTCTTCATGAGAGTGCCAGCGGGAAAGATAGCGACTCTCAGCCGTTTGCCAGCAGGCGACAGCCGAGCAGGCGGGAGATTCCCTCCCCGCCGCGGGCCATCACCCAGTCGTGATTCCACTCGAAGGCGGGGCGGGCGACGGGGGCGAGCAGGTTCATCCAGGCCTTGGTAGTGGAGACGTTCCACTCGTAGAGGACGGCGGTGACGCCGCCCTGCTCATAGAGGCGCCAGCGGCCGGTGCCGAACAGCTCGCCGACCGCGTGTCCCTCCATCAAGTGAGGGCGTTCGATCCTCTTCGTCGTCACCTCGAACTCGACCCGGTAGGGGAGCAGGCTCTTCCAGACCATGCGGGAGACGGAGCCGACGCCGCCGTCTCCGTCGCCGGGGGCGGGACGGATCTCCTCGACTTCCTCCACCCCGCGCCACCACCGCGGCCAGCGCTCCTGGTCGTAGATCGCCTCCCAGACCGGCTCGCGCGGGGATTCGAGCAGCCAGGTGGTCAAGAAGCGGTACTCGGCCATCAGTTGTGGTGCGGTGTCTCTCCGTTGCCGAAGTGGGAGCCGGGGCGCTCGACGATCTGGGAGAAGCGGATCACCGTGACCAGGTCCTCGTGGGAGATCGACCGGCCATAGATCTGCTCGAGGAAGTTGACGGTCTCCTCGAGGCGGCGGAACTCGGGGTTGTCGTGCTCGATGTCCCGCGGGGAGAGGTCGGCGACCTTCTTCACCTCGACGTCGTCGATCACCGCGGAGAAGATTTTCTCCCGCGGGCTGTGGCGGAAGCCGACCGTGACCCAGACGACCTGGCCGCGCTCGTACTTGTTGCTCTTGTCGCCGAGGCGGATCGTCGCGGTCTTGCGGCCGCGCTTCAGCTGGTCGACGAAGATCGCCGAATAGAAGTTCAGGACGTAGACGCCACCCTTCATGCGGAGCGAGCGTATCTGACGGCACCCGACCGCGGCCGGCGGCTCCTTAACAAAATTAGGCCCTACGACCGACTCGTTTCTGCAACCCTCTTTGGTCTTCATCTGGACGTTTGTTCGAAACCGGGTGTTGGCAGGCGGAAGCCCGGTCGATGGAGGGGAGATGAAGCTCTTTGCGAGCCGAATGCTGAGGTCTCTCGGCGCGATCCTGACTTGCGTGGGATTGCTCCTGCTTGTGCCGCTGGCGGGGAGCGCCGCTGGAGCGAGTTGCGGGGGCAAGCGCGTGACGATCAAGGGCACGGCCGGCAACGACGTGATCGTCGGCAAGAAGGCGAGCGACGTGATCGACGGAGGCGGCGGCAACGACCGGATCAGCGGCGGGCCGAACGGCAACGACACGATCTGCGGCGGGCCGGGCAACGACCGGATCAACGGCGGGCGCGGCTATGACGCCCTGTATGGCGAAGAGGGCGAGGACCTGCTCGCCGGCGAAACCGGCGCCGATCGGCTCGAGGGAGGCGGCGGCAACGACAATCTGAGCGGGGCGGAGGGAAACGACAGCCTTGACGGGGGCGCGGGAGACGACGAGGTTCTCGGCGCCAAAGGACCGGACCGCCTCGTCGGCGGGCCCGGCAACGACTTTCTGATCGGCGACAAAGGCAGCGACGAGGCCGACGGAGGGGGAGGCGAGGATCGGGTCCACGGCGACAAGGGGAACGACCGGCTCGACGGCGGCGCCGGCAACGACCAGGTCGACGGCGGCGCCGGGGACGACAAAGCGCTCGACGGCGGGCCGGGCAGCGACCTCGTCTTCGGCGGAACCGGGATCGATCGCGCCGACGGAGGCGGGGGCGACGGCGACATCGTCCGCGGCGACAGCGGAGTGGACACGCTCGACGGCGGGCCGGGCGTTCAGGACATCGTCTCCTACGGCAGCGCGACCCGCGGTGGCGTCGTCGTGAACCTCGCCGCGGGCAAGGCGAAAGGCGACGGCCACGACACGCTGGCGGGCTTCGAAGACGTGGTGGGGTCGCCGCAGGGCGACGAGATCGTCGGCGACGGGGGCGTCAACCGGCTCGACGGGGGCGTCGGCGACGACAGCCTGAACGGCGAGGGCGGAACCGACGAGGCGTTCGGCGGGGCCGGCAGCGACGACTGCGGCGGCTTCGAGGTCGAACATTCGTGCGGAGCGGAGCCGAACCCGCCGGGCAACGGCACCTTCGTCATCCTCAACCAGGGGCTCGACGGCGCCAGCCTGATCGTGCAGGGAGGCGCCGGCGCCGACAACATCGGCGTGGCGTTCGGCGGCGGCGGCTGGAGCGTCTCGGACAACGGCCCGATCTTCCCCGGCGACGGCTGCGCGAGTGCCGGCGCCACGGCGGTGAGCTGCCCGACCGCGATCGCCACCAGCCTTCTGGTGATCACCGGCGGAGCCGGCAACGACGGGATCGGGATCGACGCGAGCGTCCCCGCCGGCGTCAGAGTGCGGGCCAACGGCAACGCTGGCTCGGACTCGCTGAGCGGCGGCCCGGGCGACGACGTGCTGGAGGCCGGCGAGAACTACAACGGCCCGGACAGCGGCAACGACTCGCTGGCCGGCAACGGCGGCGGGGACGTGCTCTACGCCGATCCGGGCGCGGACAACCTGTCCGGAGGGCCGGGGAACGACCTGCTCGTTTCCTCGGTTTTGACGTGCCAGGGTCACGACTACGACGGCGGAGCGGGCGACGACACCGTCTCCTACGGGCGCTCCGACGCGGCTCTCAGGGTCGAACTGGGCGGAAGCGGCGGGCCGGCGGGGTGCGGCAGCCTCGACCGTGTCGGGGCGAACAACGAGAGCCTCGAGGGCTCCGACGGGCCCGACGTCCTGGTCGGCGACGGCGGCGAGAACAGCTTCCTCGGGCACCTCGGCGCGGACTCCTTCGTGGCCAAGGGCGGCGACGACTTCATCGACGCCGTCGACGGCAAGCAGGACAAAGTGATCAATTGCGGCGGCGGCAACGACGACAGCGTCGTCAAGGACCGCGCCGACCCGAACGCAGCCGGCTGCTGAACTGAGCCCCGGTAGGTGAAACGCATACGGCAGCTATTAGCTGGCGTATGCGTTTCACCTCTCGATTAGAAGATGTAGTTGCGGAGCTTGGACGGGTCGATGACCGTGACGCGGCCTCGACCCGAGCGGACCACGCCGGCGCGCTCGAGGTCGGCGAGGAAGCGGCTGACGCTTTCGCGGGAGGTTCCCGCCAGCTGGGCGAGGTCGGCCTGGTTCATGCGGATCGTCACCTCGCCCCCCTCCGCCTGCGGCGCCTCGTCGGCGACGAGCTGGGAGAGGACGCCGGCGACGCGGCTGGGGACGGTCTGGAAGGACTGGCGGCTGATGCGCTCGTTCGCGGCGCGCAGGCGGCGGACGAGGGCGGCGACGAGCTTGACCGTGATCTCGGGGTGGCGGGCGAGCAGAGCGCGGACGTCGCCGGCCGGCAGGGCGAGCAGCTCGCCGTCGTCGAGCGCCTCGACGCTGGCCGAGCGGACCTCGCCGTCGAGCATCGCCAGCTCGCCGAAGATGTCTCCGGGGCCGAGCGTTGCGAGCGTGATCGCGCGCCCGTCGGAGTGCTCGCGGGTGACGCGGAAGCTGCCCTCGCGGACGATGTAGCAGGCGTCGGAGTGGTCTCCTTCGTGGAAGACGCGGACTCCGGCGGGGAAGGAGCGCGGCACGGCGACGTGGGAGAAGCTCTCCAACTCCGCTTCCTCGAGGCCGGCGAAGAGCGGCACGCTGCGCAGCAGCTCAACCGGGCTCTGCTCGATCCGCTCCCCATCGCCCATCGGGCGATTATCCCTGACGCCGCTGCCTAAGGACCTAAGCCAGCTGTGCGATGAGGATGCTGGCGAAGCCGACTACGAAGGTGACCATCATGCCGCCGCCGAGCTGAAGCATGGTGCGCTGAAAGGCGTCGAAGCGGGAATCGGTACGAGCCTCCGCGGCGTCGAAGCGAGCGTTCATCTCGGTGCGCAAGGTGTTCATCTCACCTCGCAGCTCGCGAATGTCCGCGTCGACGCGCGCGAAGCCCTCGTCCATGCGGCGATCGACGCGCGCGAAGCCCTCATCCATGCGGTGCGCCATGTCGTCGAGGCGCTGGTCCGTCCAGTGGGCTCCCGCTCGTTCCATCTTCAGGAGGGTACGGCACCGAATCCGACGTGTGGCGCGATGAATGCGCCGATTCGGTGACGCCGATGTCATGAAATCTTCGCCTCAGCGGGCCGAGGCGGTCAGTTTGCGGGGGCCTCGGCTGAAGCCGGCGCTGAGGAGGGCTTCTTCGTGGCCGGAGCCGATCACGGGGTCGCCGTCGAGTCTTTCGATGCCCAGTTTGGGAATGCGGCCGGCGGCTACGGCCTCGGCGAGGGCTCGGGCTGCTTCGGCGAGGGCGTCGTCGTCGAGGTCGGTGAGGCGGAGGATGCCGCGGCCGCCTCGCTCTATGTACATGAGGGGCTCGCCGTCGCGCAGGAGGAGGTGGGCGCCGGGGGCGCGGGCGGGGCGGCGGCCGCTGGGCGGCTTGGGCCAGGGGAGGCTGGCGCCATAGGGGTTGGCCGGGTCGGTGGCGGCGAGGACCGTGTAGGAGCCGTCCGCCCTGGGGAGGGAGCGAAGGCGCTCGACCGCACCGGGGAGGGCGAACTGGGCGCCGCCGAGGCCCTCGACGAAGTAACCGCGGCGGGCGGTGCCGAGCAGCTCGAGGTTGCCCAGCTCGGCGTAGAGGGTGGAGAAGCCGCCGGGGATGCCCTCGGCGAGAACGGTCTCGCGGGTGACGATGCCGTGGCGCTCCAGCATCAGCTCGGCCTGGGCGCGCAGGCGCGGGCCGCTGGCGGGGGCGTTCTCGAAGAGGGGCGCGGTGAGGGACCAGCGTCCCTGCATGGCGGCGCCGGCGGTGGAGCGGCGGCGGGCGAAGCGACGTCCGCCTCCGGGGCGAGTTCCTCGCGATGCGCTCGGCCCGGCACCGTCATTCGCCGCCACGGCACGGAGCCTGGGGGCGCGCAAAGGCGAGAACGCGTCGTTGGTCACCTCCCCCGACCAAGCGAGGTCCCAGAGTGCGGAGTGCAGCTCCTCGGCCGGGAAGTCGAGGTCGGCCATCAGGTCGAGCCAGAAGTCGGGTCCGGCGGCGAGCCGCTCGCGGATCGCGTCGTGGGGGGCGCCGTCGGGGCGCTCCAGCTTGGAGTTGGCGGGAGGCGGGCCGGCGAGGCGGACGTCCTCGCGGAAGTAGAGGGCGACGCGGCCGTCGCTGCGGCCGAGCGACCCGGCCCCGATCCAGACCACCTCGCCGCTGGTGCAGAGCTCGTCCAGCCAGGTGGGGCTGTAGGCGCCGAGGCGGCGCGGCAGCACGTCGCTCTCCCAGACTCTGGGGGTGAGGGAGACGCCCTGCAGCGGGACCAGCGCCTCGCGCAGGCGATCGATGCCGGCGCCGGCGGGGCGGTGGGCGTCGACGTTCTGCCAGCTGGGCAGGAAGCGAGCGAGTTGGGCGCGGTCGACGGCCTCGACCTCGCGGCGCAGGTGGGCGAGGCTGGCGCGGCGGACGCGGCGCAGGACGTCGGCGTCGCACCACTCGCGCTCGGTCCCGCCCGGGAGGAGCTCGCCGCGGACGAGGGCGCCTCCCCGTTCCAGCTCGCGCAGCGCCGGCGCGGGGTCGATGCCGTAGCGGGCGGCGAGCTGGGCGGTCGGGAAGGGGCCGTGGCTGCGGGCGTAGCGGCGGACGAGGGCGCGCAGCGCGTTGGGGTGGTCCTCGAGGAAGGTCTCGGGCAGGCCGGCGGGGGGCGGGACGCCGAGCGCGTCGCGGTAGAGGCCGGCGTCCTCGGCGGCGATGTAGCGCTCCTCGGCGGCGATGCGGACCAGCGCGACGCGGCGCTCCGCCACCAGCTTCTCCAGCATCGAGGCGGCCGAGTAGCCCTCGGCGACGCGCTCGGCGCACTCCGCGGCGGTGAGGTCGCCGATGTTGCGGAGGATCTGCTGCAGGGCGTCGCGGTCGCCGGCGCGCCCCGGCTCGGCGCGCTGCTGGAGCTGGGCCTCGACTTCCTCCAACGCCTCGGGGTCGATCAGCTCGCGCAGCTCCTCCTGGCCGAGCAGCTCGCGCAGGAGGTCGCGGTCGAGGGCGAGGGCGGCGGCGCGGCGCTCCGCGTTCGGCGCGTCCCCCTCGTACATGTACGTCGCCACGTAGTCGAAGAGGAGCGAGGAGGCGAAGGGCGAGGCGGTCGGCGTCTCGACCTCGACCATGCTGAGGCGGCGGGAGTGGAGGTCGCGGAGGATCTGGGCGAGCGAGGGCAGGTCGAGCACGTCGCGCAGGCACTCGCGGTAGGTCTCCAGGACGACGGGGAAGCGGGGGAAGTCCCGCGCCACCTCGAGCAGGCTCTGCGCCTTCAGCCGCTGTTGCCAGAGGGGTGTGCGCTTGCCCGGATAGGCGCGGGGGATGAGCAGGGAGCGGGCGGCGTTCTCACGGAAGTGGGAGCCGAAGAGGGCGCTGCCCGACAGCTCGCTGACGACCAGGTCCTCCAGCTCGTCGGGCTCGATCATCACCAGGTCGGCGGGCGGCGGCTCGTCGGCGTCGGGGAGGTGGATGACGATGCCGTCGTCGGACCAGATCGCGTCGGCCTCGAGCTGGCGCTCCTCGCGGATCTTCTGCCCGAGAGCGAGCCCCCAGGCGGCATGGACGCGGCCGCCGAAGGGCGAGAGGACGCAGAGGCGCCAGTCGCCGATCTCGTCGCGGAAGCGCTCGACGACGATCGTCTCGTCGGAGGGGACGACGCGGGTGGCGGCCTGCTGCTCGCGCAGGTAGGCGACGAGGTTCTCGGCGGCGCGGCGGTCGAGGTCGTACTCGGCGGCCAGCTCGGCCGGGTCGCGGCTGACCGCCTCGCGGGCGAAGGCGCCGATGGCGCGGCCAAGCTCGGCGGGGCGGCCGATCCCGTCGCCCTTCCAGAAGGGGACGGCGCCGGGGGCGCCGGGGGCGGGAGTGACGATGACGCGGTCGCGGGTGATCTCCTCGATCCGCCAGGTGGTGGCGCCGAGCAGGAAGGTTTGGCCGGCGCGGGCCTCGTAGACCATCTCCTCGACCAGCTCGCCGACGCGGCGGCCGTCGGGGAGGTGGACGCCGTAGAGGCCGCGATCGGGGATCGTGCCGGCGTTGGTGACGACCAGCTGGCGGGCGCCTCTGCGGCCGTGCATGGTGCCGGCGGTGCGGTCCCAGACGATGCGCGGGCGCAGCTCGGCGAAGCGGTCCGACGGGTAGCGCCCGTCGAGCATGTCCAGTACGTTCTCCAGCTGCTCACGGGAGAGGTCATGGAAGGGCTCGGCGGCGGTGACGAGGCGCTCGACCTCGTCGACGTTCCACTCGTCGAGGGCCGCCATAGAGACGAGGTGCTGGGCGAGCACGTCGAGTGGGTTCTGCGGGATGACCGTCTCCTCGATCTCCCCCGTCCGCATCCGCTTCGCGACGACAGCGCACTCGAGCAGGTCGGCGCGGAACTTGGGGAAGACGCGACCCTTCGACGTCTCCCCCAGCCCGTGGCCGGCGCGGCCGACCCGCTGCAGGCCGCGGCTGACCGACTTGGGGGACTCGACCTGGATGACGAGGTCGACGGCGCCCATGTCGATTCCCAGCTCTAAGGAGGACGTCGCGACCAGGCAGGGGAGCTGCCCGGACTTGAGCATTTCTTCGACCACGGTTCGTTCTTCGTGGGAGAGCGAGCCGTGGTGGGCGCGGGCGACTTCGGGCGCGGGACCGTCCGCTCCGGCCGCGGGTCCTGTCGGAGGGGAGGGGGGGTCCGGCTCCGCGCTGGGTTTTTCGCCAGATGCGGATTCTTTACTCGCTGAGTCTGAGGGGCGAAAAACAGGACGCCGCGCTGCGCCGGACCCCCCCTCCCCTCCGCCACCCGCGGAGGAACCGTCTCCTAACTGCTCTGTTGCCGGCAGCTCCTGCCAGGCTTCGTCGGCAGCCAGTTCGTTGAGGCGCTTGGCTAGGCGTTCGGCTGCGCGGCGGGCGTTTACGAAGATGATCGTCGACGTGTGTTGGCGGACCAGCTTGAGGAGCTCCGGGTAGATCGCCGGCCATATGGAGCGAACGTGGGCTAGGGGTTCGCCCTCCGGTGGGGTGCCGTCCTCGCTGGGGAAGGCGGGGGCGCCCGGGTCTGCCATATCTTCGACCGGGACGACGATTTCGAGGTCGAGGTCCTTGGTTCGGCCGGCGTCGACGATCCGGCAGTCCCGTCTCGGCCCGACAAGGAATCTCGCTATCCGCTCCAGAGGGCGCTGCGTCGCCGAAAGGCCGATCCGCTGGAGGGACCCGGGGGAGGATTCGCCGGAGCCTCCCCGCTGTTGCTCCGCCGAATCCTCCCCCGGGTCCCGCCCCGCCAAATGCTCCAGCCTTTCGAGCGTCAGCGCCAGATGGGAGCCCCGCTTGGACTGGGCCACCGCGTGGATCTCGTCGACGATGACCGCCTCGGTGGTTGTGAGGATCTCCCGGGCGCCCGAGGAGAGCATCAGGTAGAGGGACTCGGGGGTGGTGATGAGGATGTCCGGCGGATGTCTGCGCATCGCGCGCCGCTCGGACTGGGGTGTGTCCCCAGTCCGCAGCCCGACCGAGATGTCGGCGCCGATCCCCCGCAGCGGCGCCCGCAGGTTGCGCTCGATGTCGTAGGAGAGGGCCTTCAACGGCGAGACGTAGACCAGCCGCACTCCGGGAGTCAGGTCCTCCCGCCGGCTAAGCCGATCGATCCCCCAGAGAAAGGCGGCAAGCGTCTTCCCGGACCCGGTAGGCGCGCAGATCAGCGCATTGTCGCCACCGGAAATCGCCTCCCAACCCCCCACCTGGGCAGGCGTAGGCCCCTCAAAAGAGGACTCGAACCACCCCCTGACCGGCGCGCTGAAAGGGGCCAGCGGGTCGGATGCCACGGTCGTTTCCGGATCGGCGCTCAACCCACCGATCTTACGCCCACTCGCGGTGCCGCCATCCCCTCTGCCGACCGACCGTCAGACGCGGACAAGATCGTCAGGCGCTCGAAGCCGACCCTGGCGGCATCACCAGACAATCTCGATGCCGTACGCCTCCAGGTCGGCGTCGGCGCTTACGAGCGCGTGGCCCTCGACAGAAGCTTGGGCGATGAGAAGCCGATCGAAGGGGTCGCGGTGATGCCACAAAAGGCTCTCGACGCGCCGCGCGTGCGTGAACGTCACCGGCATCGGCTCGAAATCGAGCCGCGCGAGCGCGTCCGCCCAACCGTCCTCGATCTCCAGCTTCCCCAGCGAGCGCTTGATCGCGATCTCCCAGACGCTCACCGCGCTCAACGACACCGTGTTGCGCTCGTCCGCAAGCTCCCGCGCAACCGCTTCGGGGACCGCGTTGCGGTCGCCCAGCAGCAACCACACGACCACGTTCGTATCGAGCAGCAGGCGCCTCACGCGTAGGGCGCGAAGTCCTCAGGGAGCTCGTCGAACTCCGGCCCGATCGACCCCTTGGCGTGGCCCCAGATCTGCCGCTCGCCAGACCTCGCCGGCACTCTCACGAGCTGGGCCACGGGCTCACGGCCGCGGCGAATCGTGATCGACTCGCCAGCCTCGACACGGCGCAGCAGGCGCGAGAGCTGTGTCTTGGCCTCCTGGACGGTCACCTCCATGGGGATAGAGGGTAACAGACTGGTCGACCAGGTTGACCTGGTTTCCCGCCCCAAGCCTACAGCGGCAGGATTGTAGGTTTAGAGGCTAGTTCGGCGTGCCGCCGGCGAACTTCACGTAGGCGAACCAGGACGGCTTCGGGGCGAAGC
>DATMBX010000163.1:0-26274 GCA_035558955.1 Solirubrobacterales bacterium
CATGGGTCCACGATAAGGCCCGGGCGGCCCAGGCGGCGGAGAGACCGGCGACCGCGGCGAGCAGCAGAGCGACGCGCGGGTCGTAAGCCTGGGAGAGCCAGCCGGCGAGCGGACCGCCGATCGGAGTCGAGCCGAGGAAGACGACCGAGTAGAGCGCCATCACCCTGCCGCGCATCTCCGGCGCGACCGCGAGCTGAAGCGACGAGTTGATGCCGGCGGCGAAGGCGACCGCCGAGCCGCCGAGCAGGGCCAGCACGGGGATCTCCAGCGCCAGGCTCGGCATCAGCGCCGCCAGCAGGGCGAGGACGCCGAAGGCGAGCGCGGCGGCGGCGATCAGGCGGGGACTGGTGCGGCCGTGCGCGCCGGTTGCCAGGGCGCCGATCACCGAGCCGACCCCCATCGCGCTGACCAGCGCCGCGTAGGCCGAAGCGTCCCCGCCGAAGCTGAAGCGGGCCAGCAGCGGCAGGATCACCTGGAAGTTGAAGCCGAAGGTGCCGACCAGGGCCATCAACGCCAGCGGCACCGCCAGCTCCGGCGTCTCCCTGACGTAGCGCAGCCCGGCGCGGATCGCTCCCGGCTCTCGGTTGGCGGCGGGGGCGGCCTGAAGTTGTTCCGGGCTCATCAGCCAGAGGGCGAGGATCATCACGCCGAAGGAGGCGGCGTTGACCGCGAAGCAGGGGGCGACCCCGGCCGTAGCGATCAGCACCCCGGCCAGGGCCGGCCCGGCGATCCGCGCGGAGTGGACGATGACGCTGTTGAGACTGACGGCGTTGACGACCCGGTCGGGGCCGACCATCTCGATCACGAAGCTCTGCCGGGTCGGGTTGTCGATCGCGTTGACGGCGCCGCGCACGAAGACCAGGGCGAAAACCATCCACGGCGCCACGGCGCCGGTCGCCGTGACCGCGAGCAGGCCGAGGGCCGGCAGCGCCATCGCCGCCTGGGTGACCATCAGCAGGCGGCGCTTGGCGAAGCGATCGGCGAGCAGCCCGCCCCAGGCGCCGAACAACAGGATCGGCAGGAACTGGAGCGCCGTGGTCAACCCGACCGCTACGCCGCTGCCGGTCAGCTCGAGGATCAGCCAGATCTCGGCGACCATCTGCATCCAGTTGCCGGACAGCGAAACGACCTGCCCCGCGAAATACCTTCGGTAGTTGGGCACGGCGAGGGAGTCGAAGGAGCGGCTCAGCGCGGCGCTCAACGCCGCTCACCTTCCAGCATGCCCTCGAGGATGGCGGCGGCTCGTTCCAGCGCCTCGAGGTCCTCGGCCGGCAAGCCGCGCATGCGGCGTGCCAGGTAGGCGTTCTTGCGGCCGCGCAGCTTCCGCAGCCGCTCCCGCCCCGCGGCGCTGATGCTGAGCAGGGCGCTGCGCCCGTCGGCGGGATCGGGAGCGCGGTCGATCAGGCCCGCCTCGTGCAGGTGGCGCAGGGTCCGCGTCGCGGTCGGCCGCTGCACCCGCTCGATCTTCGCCAGCTCGCTGGGCGTCAACGGCCCGTGGCGCTCCACCGTCGCCAGCGCCGAGGCCGATGTCGGCGTCAACTCCCCCACCGCGCCGGCCGCCTCCTGGCGCAACCGCCGAGAGGTGCGCACGATCGCCAGCCGCAAGCGAGCGGCGGAATCGGTGAGCGCGATGTCGAGTGTTTGCGTCAAAATGATTAGCCTAGGTAATTAGGCTAGCAAACTATCTGCTTCCGCTGCGACTTATCCCTGGCATACCGGGATAAGTCGCAGCGGAGCGTTCAGCCCTCGGTGTCGCGGCGGGCGGCTACCTTGCGCTCCAGCTCCGCCATGATCTCCGGGTCGCGGAGGGTCGTCACGTCGCCCAGCTCGCGGCCCTCGGCGATGTCGCGCAGCAGGCGGCGCATGATCTTCCCCGAGCGCGTCTTCGGCAGGTCGCCGGACCAGATCACCCGCTTCGGCCGGGCCAGTTTGCCGATCCGCTCGGCGACGTGGTCGCGCAGCTCGGCGACCATCTCCTCGTCCCCCTCGTGGTCCCCCTCCAGGGTGACGAAGGCGCAGATCGCCTGGCCCGTCTGCTCGTCGGACTGGCCGATCACCGCCGCCTCCGCGACTTTGGGGTGGGAGACGATCGCCGACTCGACCTCGGCGGTCGAGAGCCGGTGCCCGGAGACGTTGATCACGTCGTCGATCCGTCCCAGCACCCAGAAGTAGCCGTCGGCGTCGCGGCGGGCGGCGTCGCCGACCATGTAGGTCCGCGGCCCGAAGCGGGAGAAGTAGGTCTCGACGAAGCGCTCGTCCTCGCGGTAGAGCGTGCGCAGCATCCCCGGCCAGGGGCGACGCAGGACGAGCAGGCCCTCGCGCTCCTCGACCGGCTCGCCGCGCTCGTCGACGACCGCCGCGTCGATCCCCGGCAGCGGCAACGTCGCCGACCCCGGCTTGGTCGCGGTGATCCCCGGCAGCGGCGAAATCGCGATGTGGCCGGTCTCCGTCTGCCACCAGGTGTCGACGATCGGACAGCGCCCCCCGCCGATGACCTCGTGGTACCAGAGCCATGCCTTCGGATTGATCGGCTCCCCGACGCTGCCCAGCAGCCGCAGTGAGGAGAGATCGTGCCCCGCGGGATGCTCGGGCCCCCACTTCATGCAGGCGCGGATTGCTGTAGGCGCCGTGTAGAGGATCGTCGCGCCGTAGCGCTCGACGATCTCCCACCAGACGTCCTTGGCGGGATAGTCCGGCGCCCCCTCGTACATGACGCTGGTCGCGCCGTTGGCGAGCGGGCCGTAGACGATGTAGGAGTGGCCGGTGACCCAGCCGACGTCGGCCGCGCACCAGTAGACGTCCTCCTCCGGCTTGAGGTCGAAGACGTAGCGGTGGGTGTAGGCGGCGCCGGCGAGATAGCCGCCGGTGGTGTGCAGGATCCCCTTCGGCTTCGCGGTCGAGCCCGACGTGTAGAGGATGTAGAGCGGGTCCTCGGCGCTCATCGGCTCCGGCGGGCAAGCCGGCTCGGCGGCGGTCATCGCCTCGTGGAACCAGACATCGCGATCCTCGCGCATCTCGCACTCCGCGCCGGTGTGGCGGACGACGAAGACGGTCTCGATCGAGTCGACTTCGCCCATCGCTTCGTCGACCTTCGCCTTGATCGGCGCGGTCTCGCCCTTGCGGCGGGCGCCGTCGACGGTGACCAGCGCCTTGGCGTGGGAGAACTCCATTCGCTCCCGCACCGCCTCGGCCGAGAAGCCGCCGAAGACGACGTTGTGGACGGCGCCGATCCGCGCGCATGCGAGCATGGCGACGACGACCTCGGGGATCATCGGCAGGTAGATCCCGACCACGTCGCCCTTCTCGATGCCGTGGCTTCGCAGAGCGTTGGCGAAGCGCTGGGTGGCGGCGAGCAGCTCGGCGTAGGTGACATCGCGCTCCTCGCCCTCCTCTCCCCGCCAGTGGTAGGCGACGCGCCCGCCCAGCCCGGCCTCGACGTGGCGGTCGAGGCAGTTGGAGGAGGCGTTCAGCGTGCCGTCGGCAAACCACTTGTAGAAGGGCGGGCTGGACTCGTCGAGTCCCTGGCTCGGCTCCTCGATCCAGTCGAGCAGCTCGGTCGCCTGGCGCAGCCACCACGCCTCGGGATCGGCCGCCGCCTCCTCGTAGACGCCGGGATCGCTCCAAAGCGCCCGCTCGCGGAACTCGGCCGGCGGCTCAAACTTCTCCCTCCCCAGCAGCTCCTCCAGTGCCAGCTCGAGATCGGCGGCGCTTGCCATCGCGCGCAACCTACCCCACTGAGGCAGGTGCAACGCAAAGAGCATCTATTGGATGTCTTTTGCGTGTTGCAGCGTCAGTAGCCGGAAGGGTGGCGGGCTATGAAGCCCGAGGTGCTGCTGACCGGAGAGGGATGCCAGCGCGGGCCGGCGCCGCCCGAGGTGTCGAAGGCGAGACCGGCGATAAGCACCCAGGCGTGGCCGGCGTTGGCGTAGACGGTGATCCACTGTCCCGGACCGGCCTCACCCCATGTGGAGAGGCCGGTCGAGTCGAGCGGGCTGGAGAGGAAGCCGCCGCCGTTGAGGGCGAAGCTGACCGCGCCCGAGCAGTCATAGCCGGGGGAGCTGAAGGAACCGTGTCCGCCGCCCCAGATGTAGGGGGTGGTGGCGATCGAGTTGGCGGCCTCGATCGCGGCTTGAACCGCCGGGGGCGCGCCGCGCGGCACGCTGGCCTGGCTCTCGGAGATGAAGTCGGCGGTCTCGCCGGGCGTCAGCGGGGCGGGCGCCGTCGCCGGAACGGTCGCGCCGGCGTTCGCCATCTGGGAGGAGATCGCGGCGAGGTTGTCGCTCAGCGCCTGCTCGCGGGAGGTCAGCGCGTCGAGCGCCCGCTGGCGCTCCGCTTTGGCCGCCTTCAGCTCGGCGAAGCGCGCCTCGGCCTCGTCGCGCGCGGTGGCAATCTGGCGCTCCTGGACGGCGATCGCGTCGCGAGCTTCCTCGATTTGCAGGCGGACCGCCTTCATCCGCTTCACCGCCGCCTTCGCCTCGTCGCGCAGGGCCTTGACCCGCTCGGCGACCGCGTTGTCGTAGTCCTGGATCTGGCTCAGATAGCCCGCGCGCGTGCTCATCTCCGACCAGCTCGCCGACTCCAGGACCACGTTCAACATGTCGGGGCTGCCAGACATGTAGATGTCCACGAGCCGCTCGCGCAGCACGACCAGCGCCCGCTGCAGCCGTGCCCGGACCAGTTCCAATCGATGCTTCTCGGCGGCAAGCTTCGCGGTCGCCCTGTCCAACTCAGCCTGCTTCGCCGCCAGCTCCTCCTCGATCGCCGCTTGGCGCCGGCGCAGAACCGAAACTTCGCCGATCATCGAGTCGATCGCGGCGTTCTGCTCGGCGAGCGAGGCCTCCACCGCGCTCTGGCTCTCGCGCACGTCGTCGAGCTTGCTCTGCGCGGCGTCGTATCTCTCGCGCAGCGTCTCGGCCGGCGCACTGGCCGTGGCGACGACGAGCGCGCAGAGCGCGGCAAGAAGCGCCGCAGGCGGCAGAAGCCGCCTGGAATGGCAGGAAAGCGAGGCCCGCATCGAAGCGGGTCAGGCTAACGAAGTCGCCGAATAATTGTTAGGAGTTGCTCATAACCTGCAACTCCCGTTGCAGATCAGGCGAAGATTCTCGCCTTCGCCTTCTCGAACTCCTCGGCGGAGATCGCACCCTTCTCCTTCAGGTCGTTGAGCTTGTGCAGCTCGTCGGCGGGGGAGCTGCCGGCCTGCTCGCGGATGTAGGCGTCCATGTGCTGTTTGGCTTCCGCCTGCGCCTTGATCGTCCGGTCCCGCATCCCGCTGCCGCGCGCGATCAGGTAGATCAACGCCGTCACGAACGGGATGAAGACGAGGAACAGGACCCAGGCCGCCTTCGCCCAACCGGAGAGCTCGTGGTCGCGGAATAGGTCGCTGAGGATCGTGATCAGGATCCAGATCCAGATCACGAAGAAGAAGATCTCCAAGGCGAGAAGCAGGGCCTCACCCAGGCCAAAGTCGGCGAGTGGGAGCATGGCGTCCTTTCGATCGGTGACTGGGTGCGGCAAGACGCCGCCGAGCCATCCTCTCACCCGAAGCGCCCACAAAACAACACGGCGGCCACCGAAGTCGCCAGGTTGAGGCTGGAGACGCCGGGGCGCATCGGGAGGCCGAGGCGAGCGTCGGCGCGGCTCAGCAGCCCGGGGCTGAGCCCGTGGCGCTCGGTGCCGAAGGCCAGGACGGCGCGTGGAGAGAGCTCGGCTGCGCGGATGTCGTCCCCCTCCGGATCGACAGCGATCAGCGCGCGGTCACCCTCGGGCAGGTCATCGATGCGCGCCACCGGCAGCGCGAAGTGCAGCCCGGCGGCGGCGCGCAGCGCTTCCGGGTGCCATGGGTCGATGCGTCCCGCGGTGAGGACTGCCGCCGCTCCGGCCGCGGCCGCGACCCGCACGCAGACGCCGATGTTGTTCATGCGGCGCGGGTCTTCCAGCAGGATGACGGGAGCCGGATGCGGATCGGCCAGCGCCGCGGCGGCGTCGACCGGAGGACGGCGGGCGACCGAGACGACGCCGGTGTGCGGGGCCTGCGGCGCAACCCCGGCCAGCGTCTCGCCGTCCACGGGAACGACGCGGCCGTCGAGCGAGCCCGCCAGGTCCGGCGCCAGGTCCGCCGCCAGCCGCTCCAGCTCCTCGGGGTCCACCGCGACGACCTCGACGATCTCGGCGCCGAAGCGCAGCGCGTGCTTGAGCGCGTGAAATCCCTCCAGGACCGCCAGCCCCGGATCCCCCCTCTGCCGCCGAAAGCGCTGAACCAAAGCCTCGTTCACCCCGCCATGTTAGGCTCGCGCGCGCTCAGCGACGGACGGAGGGGATGTGAAGCTGGTGATCGGAATCGTGCGGCCGGAAAAGGCCAACGACGTGCTGGAGGCGCTCTATCGGGCGGAGGTCCGCGGCGTTTCGCTCAGTCGCGTGCAGGGGCACGGGGGCGAGCTGGAGCGGGTCGAGACCTACCGCGGAACGACGGTGAAGATGGGGCTCGCGGAGAAGGCGCGCTTCGAGATCGCCGTCTCCGATGAGTTCGTCCAGCCCACGGTCGACGCGCTCTGCGAGGGGGCGCGAACCGGCGAAGTCGGCGACGGCAAGATCTTCGTGGTGCCGCTGGAGCAGGCGGTTCGCATCCGCACCGGCGAGACGGACACCTCCGCCGTGACCCCGGTGGTGAAGTGATGAGCCTGCCGATCGCCGCAGCGGCCCAGGTCGACACCGGCGACACCGCCTGGATGCTCGTCGCGACCGCGCTGGTGCTGCTGATGACGCCCGCGCTGGGGCTCTTCTATGCCGGGCTGGTGCGCTCGAAGAACACCCTCAACACCTTCATGATGTGCATCGCGGCGATCGCGATCGCGACCGTCACGTGGGCGGCCGTCGGCTACTCGCTCGCGTTCGACGGCACCGGCGACCTGATCGGCGGTCTCGACTACGCCTTCCTGCAGGGCGTCGACTTCACGCCGCGCGACGGCACGACGATTCCGCATCTCGTCTTCTTCGCCTTCCAGGCGACCTTCTGCATCATCACCGTCGCGCTGATCTCCGGCGCCGTCGTCGAGCGGATGCGCTTCAGCGCGTTCCTCGTCTTCGCGGCGCTGTGGTCGGTGCTCGTCTACGCCGTCCTCGCCCATTGGGGCTTCGGCGGCGGCTGGCTGATGGAGGGCGGCACGCTCGACTTCGCCGGCGGCATCGCGGTGGAGATGGCGTCCGGATTCTCGGCGCTGGCGGCGGCGCTCGTCGTGCGCGCGCGTAAAGACTACGGCCGCCAGGCGCTCCTCCCGCACAACGCCATCTACGTGGTACTCGGCGCGGGCCTGCTGTGGTTCGGCTGGTTCGGCTTCAACGGCGGCAGCGGCTTCTCGACCGGGGACGCCAGCGTGCTGGCCTTCACGAACACACTGCTGACGCCTGCCTGCGCGCTGATCACCTGGTTCGCGCTCGATTTGATCCGGGGCAGGAAGGTGACGGCGATCGGCGCCGCGACCGCGATCATCGTCGGCTGCGTGCTGATCACTCCGGCCGGCGGCTTCATCAGCCCCGGCTGGGCGATGGCGCTCGGCTTCCTGGGAGCGCTGCCCTGCTACGCGGTGATCGTCTGGCGGCCCCGCACCCGCGTCGACGAGACGCTCGACGTGCTCGCCGCACACGGCATTGCCGGCTTCACCGGCATCCTCGCCATCGGCCTCGTCGCCCAGATCACCTGGAACGGCGTCGCCGACGGCATCTTCTACGGCAACGCCGCCCAGCTCTGGGACCAGGCGCTGGCCGCGATCGCCACACCCGCCTACGCCTTCGGGATGACCTTCGTGCTCCTGAAGCTGATCGGGCTCGTGATGCCGCTGCGCGCCAGCGAGCACGACGAAGCCGTGGGAATGGACGTCGTCCAACACGGCGAGGAGGCCTACGTCACCGGCGAAGGCGCAATCTTGGTCATCCCCGACGGCCCGGGCGAGAAGGACAAAGAAGTTCCGGTCGCCAACCCGGTCTAACCGGCTGTCTCAAGGGCCATCCCGGTAGGGGTGGAGCGTCTTGTACTTTTTCGCTGCAGCGATTGCGGCGAGCCGGAGACGCTCCTCGAAAAAGTTAAGCGGAACCCCTGCCGGGATGGCCCCTAACGAGCAACCCAGGCATCCGGTGAGCCCGTCAAGTGCTCGACCACAGGCGGCAGCTCGCCGCTGACCAGGTCGGCCAGCGTCACCTGCTCGACGACCTGGCGGAGGCTGGCGCGGACCGCGATCCAGACCTCCTGCAGGTGCACGGCGTTGCCGCGATACTCGATCGACTCCGGAGGCGAAGACTGGACGTGGGCGATCGGGCCCTCGACCGCGCGGACGATCTCGGCGATCGTGATGTCGTCGGCGGGCCGGGCGAGCCAGTAGCCGCCCTTGGCGCCCCGACGCGCCCGCACGATCCCGGCGTGCTTCAACTCCAGCAGGATGTGCTCGAGGAACTGCAGCGGGATGTCCTGCGCTTCGGCGAGCCGCTCGCCCTTTACGGGGCCTTCGCCGGCCGCAGCCAGCTCGGCTGCGGCGCGAACGGCGTAGTCGGCCTTGGCGGAAACGCGCATCGTGGCTAGTTAATCAGTCAGCCGATGGCTTCCGGCGTCAGCTCGGAAGAGCGATCGTGCGGCGGGCCCTCGCCCTTCTCCGCTTCCCGCTCGGCCCTGCGCGCGCCCCACCAGCGCGGGAACCAGATCAGCAGAGCGAGGCCGATGCCGGCGACGGCGGCCGCGATCGGCCAGACCATCGGATCGCCCTTCTGCACGGTGACCACGCCCGAGGCGACGAGAACCACCCCGAGCGCCGTGCGCAGGAAGCCGGTCGGCGCCCGGGCGGCGAAGTGCGAGCCGACGATCACCCCGGGAATCGAGCCGATCAGGATGTTGCCGGCGAGGATGAAATCGACATTGCCGCCGACCCAGTGGGCGATGCCCGCCGCCCAGAGCAGAATCGCGGCGTGGAAGACGTCTGTGCCGACGACTTTTTTCGGCGCGAGGCGGAAGACGGCGATCAGCAGGATCGCGATCACGGTGCCCGAACCGGCCGAGGTGATGCCGATCACGAACCCGGTGGTAGCGCCGATCGCCACCGCGGCGACTTTGTGACGGCGCTTCAACTCGAAGTCGTCGCGCTCCTCGATCAGATTGCTGAGGATCAGCGCCCGCGCGAGCGTGATGATCCCGACCATCAGCAGAGTGCCGCCGAGCAGCGCGTAGACGATCGAGTCGAGCTCCTCCTCGCCGATCTTGCTCTGCAGGATGGAGATCGCCCAGACCCCGGCGACCGAGGCGGGGACGCTGCCGGCCGCGAGCCAGAGCGAGAGACCCATGTTGACCGTGCCCATCCGCAGGTGGCGCCAGCCGCCGACGGTCTTGGTGACCGCCGCGTAGAAGATGTCCGTGCCGATCGCGGTCACCGGCTTGACCCCGAAGAGCAGGATCAGCAGCGGCGTCATCAGCGTGCCGCCGCCCATGCCGGTCATGCCGACCATTGCCCCGATGCCGAAGCCGAAGATGATGATTGCCGGGTCCATCTGTTTTCCGCGCGGCTGCTTATCGACTTTCCTGACTGCTTTGGTCAGGAGCGCGGAGTGCGCCAGGATACCAAGATGCCCACGGAAGCCAGTGAATTCGCCACCGCGGGCACATCGCCTGCCGAGGGGGCCCCCGGAGCCACCATCTCGATCCGCGGCCTGCGGCACTCCTACGGGGAACTGCGGACGATCGAGCGGTTCGACCTGAAGGTGGAGGCGCATGAGGTTCTGGGGGTCGTGGGGCCGTCCGGCTGCGGCAAGTCGACACTGCTGGAATTGGTCTCGGGCCTGCTGGAGCCCGAAGGCGGGAGGGTCGAAGTCGGCGGCGCCGGCGAGCCCGACGCTCGCCTCGCCCGCTGCGCCTACATGCCCCAGCGCGACCTGCTGCTGCCCTGGTTCGACGCGATCGACAACGCCGCGCTGGCGCTGCGCAACGGCGGCGCCGGGCGATCCGAGGCGAGGTCCGAGGCGTGGCGGCTGTTCGAACGCTTCGGCCTGGGGGGATTCGAGCGCGCCCGTCCCGCGGAGCTCTCGGGCGGGATGCGCCAGCGAGTCGCCTTCCTGCGCACGCTGCTTTCCGGCAAGCCGGTCCTCGCTCTCGACGAGCCCTTCGCCTCGCTCGACGCGATCACCCGAGCGGAGATGCAGGGCTGGCTGGCGGGGGCGCTCGGCGCCGATCCTCGCACCGTCGTCCTCGTCACCCACGATGTCGAGGAGGCGCTCTACCTCTCCGACCGAGTCGTCGTGCTCTCGCCCCGCCCGGCCCGAGTCGTCGCCGAGTTGCGCCCCCCCACTCCCCGCCCCTCGGATCGCGACGCCGCGGTGACCGACCCTGCTTTCGTGGCGGTGCGCGAGCAAGCCCTCCACGCCCTGCGAGGAGGCCCCAAATGATGTTCCGCTGCGACTTTTCCTCGATATGCAAGGAAAAGTCGCAGCGGAAGCTTGGGGGCGACCCGCCGTGAAACGCTGGGGCCTGCCCTTGCTGCTCGTTGCGATCCTGGTGGGGATCTGGCAGGTTGCCGCCACGACCGGGGCGATCGCGGATGCGCTGCGGCTCGAGGACTTCCTCGTCCCATCCCCTTCGGAGATCGCCTCCTCGCTGTGGGAGAACCGCTCGCTGCTCGCTGACAACGCCTGGGTGACGCTGAAGGAAGTCCTGCTCGGCTTTGGCTGCGCGCTCGTCGCCGGGCTCTCCTTCGCGGTCGCCCTGCATCTCTCAGAGACGCTGCGCCGCGCCGCTTACCCCCTGCTGGTCGCCTCGCAGACGATCCCGATCATCGTCATCGCGCCGATCCTGGTCGTCTGGTTCGGCTACGGGATCGGCCCGAAGCTCGGCATCGTCGCCCTGATCTGCTTCTTCCCGATCACCGTCAACACCCTCGACGGGTTGCGCTCGGTCGACCCCGACGCGATCAAGATGATGCGCACTCTCGACGCCTCTCGCCGGCAGATCTTCATCCGAGTGGAGGCGCCGACAGCGCTGCCCTACGTTTTCAGCGGCGCCAAGATCGCCGTGGCGGTGGCGGTGATCGGCGCGGTCTTCGGCGAGTGGGCCGGCTCGAGCTCCGGACTCGGCCACCTGATGCTCCAGGACAACGCCCAGCTGGAGACGGCTCGGCTGTTCGCCGCGGTGGTCGTCCTCTCGGCGATTGCGGTCGCCCTCTTCGGCCTGCTGGCACTCGCGGAGCGCCGCATCGTCACTTGGCGATAGAAACCCGGCATGAACTCACCTCGAATCCCGGCCCTCGCCACTGTCCTCGCCCTCGTCGCCCTCTCCCTCGGCCTCGCGGCTTGCGGCGAGAAGAGCGAGGACGCCAGCGTAGAAACCCAACCGTTCAGCCTGACGCTCGACTTCTATCCCAACCCCGACCACGCCGGGATCTACATGGCGCAGAAGCTCGGATACTTCCGCGATGCCGGGCTCGACGTCTCGATCGTGACCCCCTCGGACCCCGCGGCGCCGATCAAGCAGGTCGCCGCCGGGCAGACCGACCTGGCGATCTCCTACGAGCCAGAGGTCGTGCTAGCTCACGAAAAGGGCCTCGACACGATCGCGGTCGGGGCGCTGGTAGACCGGCCGCTGACCTCGATGATCTGGCTGAAGGAATCGGGGATCAGGGGCATCGGCGACCTGCGCGGCAAGACGATCGCCACGGCGGGCATTCCCTACCAGGACGCCTATCTGAAGACGATCCTCTCCCGCGCCAACCTCTCTCCCGCCGACGTGAAGACGGTCAACGTCGGCTTCGGCCTGCTGCCGGCGATCCTCGGCGGCAGAGCCCAGGCGATGCTCGGCGGCTTCCGCAACGTCGAGGGGGTGGACCTGCGCTTGCGCGGCAAGGACCCCGTCGTCACCCCGGTCGACCAGCTCGGCGTCCCCACCTACGACGAACTGGTGCTGGTCGCCAACCGCGAGCGCCTGGCAGAGGATCCCGAGGCGGTCCGCCTCTTCATCGCGGCCCTGGCACGCGGCACCGCCGCCGCGGTGAAGAGCCCGGACGCGACCACCAGAGCACTGCTCAAAGCCAATCCGGCACTCGACCCCAGACTGACCGCCGCCGAGGTGGCGGCGACGCTGCCGCTGCTCGAGGGGAGCGACCCGGCCCAGCCCTTCGGCTTCATGGACCCGGCGCGCTGGAGCGAGTTCGTCGGCTGGATGCGCGACAACGAGCTGATCGCCTCGCTGCCCCAGCCCCCGCAGCTGCTCAGCAACGATTACCTGCCGGGCACGATCCCCGAGTAGCTCGGCAGGCCTTCGCGCAACAGGCCCGCGATCTTCTCCGGCGGCAACGCCCGGGAGAAGAGATGGCCCTGCGCGTAGTCGCAACCGAGGCGACGCAGCTCGGAGAGCTGGACCTCGTTCTCGACGCCCTCGGCGATCACGTCCAGGGAGAGGGCGCGCGCCATGCCGATGACCGCCTCGACGATCGCCGTCCGCTCCTGCTCGATCCCGAGCGCGTCGACGAAGGAGCGGTCGATCTTCAGCGCGTCGAAGGGGAAGCGGTTCAGGTAGGCCAGGGAGGAATATCCGGTGCCGAAGTCGTCGAGGACGAGGCGGACGCCGATCTCGCTGAGCGCCTCCAGGGTGGCGATCGCGGTGGCGGACTCCTCGACCAGGACGCTCTCGGTGATCTCCAGCCGCAGATTCACCGGGTCGAGGCCGGTGCGAGCGAGGACCTCGGCGATCGCCGCCGGAAGGTCGCGATGGGCGACCTGCCGGGCCGAGAGGTTGACGGCGATGTCCAGGGGCCGCGCGTCGGGACGCTCCTCGTGCCACTCGAGAATCTGGCGACAGGCGGCCTCCTGGACCCAACCGCCGATCGGCTCGATCAACCCGCTGTCCTCGGCGACCGAGACGAAATCACCCGGATCGAGTAGGCCACGCTCGGGATGGCGCCAGCGCACGAGGGCCTCCAAGCCGGTGATCTCGCCGCTGGCCAGCGCGATCACCGGCTGATAGTGAAGCTCCAGCTCGTCGCGCTCGATGGCATGGCGCAGCTCGCGCTCGACTTCGAGCCGGCGCGTCGCCCGCGCCCGCATCTCGGCGTCGAAAAGCTCGCAGCGGGCCCGGCCCCGCTCCTTCGCTCTGTACATGGCGGCATCGGCGTCGCGGATAAGCAGCTCGGCGTCGATCAGATCCCGTCCCGTCGGTCGCGCGACGGCGATGCCGACGCTGGCGGTGACGAAGTGCTCCACCCCGTCCAACTCATATGGCTCGGCGAAGGCGGTGGCGACCCGATCGCCGATCGCGACCGCCTCCTCTTCGTCGGCGAGGCGGTCGACGAGGACGCCGAACTCGTCGCCTCCGAAACGAGCGACCAGGTCGCCCGGCCGCAGGTGGGTGCGCAGGCGCGGCGCGACCGCGCGCAGCAGCTCGTCGCCGGCGTGGTGGCCCATGCTGTCGTTGATCAGCTTGAAGTGGTCGAGGTCGAGGAAGAGCACCCCGACCGGGGATCTCGAGCCGGCGGCCCGGCCCAACGCATCGTTCAACGCGTCGATGAAGCTGAGTCGGTTGGGAAGCCCGGTGAGCGCGTCGTGCAGGACGCGGTGGCGCAGCGCCTGGTCGGCGGCGTGGCGCTCGATCGCGTCGGCCAGAACGTTGGCCGCCGCCTGCACGAAGTGGACGTCCTGCGGGGTGAAGCGGTTCGGCTCGACCGAGTGGACGTCGAGCACGCCGAACGGGTGCTCCTTGCCGTCGATGACGACGGCAAGGCTGCTGCCAAAGCCGAGCACCCGCAGCGCGGGCGGCATCGTGAAGCGTCCCTCGCTGGACCAATCGTCGACGATCACGTGCAGGCCGGACTCCAGGGCGGCGCCGGCGTGAGAGTCCGGCGTGGCGGAAACGCGGCGGCTCACCCCCGGCATCCGGCCATCGAGGCCGGCGCGCAGGTTGAGGCGACGGCCGTCGCGGCCGACCTCCCAGATGCAAGCCGCGGAAACGCCCTCGATCCCGCCGACCAGTGAGACCGCGGCCTCCATCAGCGCGTCGGGATCGTCCGCCTGCAGGGCACGCTCGCCGAGCTTGGCGATTGCGGCCTGCTGGGTGGCGGCGCGCTTCAGCTCCTGCTCGGCGATTTTGCGCTCGGTGATGTCGTAGAGGACGCCGTGCCAAACCGGGATTCCTTCGTCGTCGGGCTCGAGCACCGCCTCGTCGAGAATCCAGACGACGTTGCCGTCGCGGGTAAGCATCCGGTAGTCGATCGGGGGCGGGTTGCGCTCGCCGATGGTTTCCCTCGTTTCCTGGGAGAGGGCCCGCTCGCGATCCTCGGGGTGGAGCAGCTTCGCCCACAACTCCGGATCGGCGACCCAATCCTCGGGGCGGTAGCCGAGGATCTCCTCGACCTGGGGGCTGACGTAGCGCCAGCGCCCATGCTCTCCGAGCTCCGAGGTGTAGACGATCGCCGGCAACCGCTCGACGAGCGCGCGGTAGTCCTCACCGCCAGAAGCAATCTGGTCGATGAACTCGTTGACCTTTTCGTCGGGCCAGCTCCCACCCCGCGTCACGCGCTCCATCACCACGCCTATCGACAGATCGGCGAGTCTCTTTAGAAACTAGCGCTGAGCGTCGCGGCGAGGCCGCGAAAGGGGGCGTAGGGGGCGTAGAACTCTTCGACTTCCTCGATCGTCGCGCGGCGTCCCAAACGAGCCAGCCGGCCGACCAGCTTCAGGTACGTGAGGTCGCCGGCGGGCAGCGCATCGTGATCGCCGCGACCGTAGAAGCCGAGGCACTGAACCGTCCAAGGGCCGACCTCCGGGATTGAGAGCAGGCGGCGGTCGACGGCGGGGTCGGCGGGGTCGCAACGGCCGCCGTCGACCTCGCGAGCCACAGCCCGCAAGGCGATCGCCCGGCGCAGCGCCAGCCCCATCGACTCCAGTTCGGCCGGGGCGCGGCCGGCGATCGTCGGGGGGGTGGGAACGTCTCGCAGCCCTTCGCGCTCTTCTCCCAGCCGCAGGCCCCAGCGGCCGACGATGCGACGCTGGATCCTCGCGGCTCGCTCCCACTCGATCAGCTGCTTGACGATCGCCCAGGCAAGCGCCTCCCAGGGCCAGGGCCTGCGGTGGGGACGGAAGTGGGGGCGGCGGCGCAAGAGCGGCCCGAGCAGGGGATCCCGGCGAAAGCGGCGGTGGAACTCACCGAGATCCTCATCCACCCCCAGCGCGAAGCGCACCCGCTCGAGCGCCCGCTCAAGCTGCGCCGGGCCGGCGACTCGCGATGGAAGCGGCGAAGCGGGGCAGGGCGCCGCGACCGACGCCGGGTCGACCGCCTCGGCGCGAAGGAGAATCCGGTCGGCGGCGGGCTGCCAAGCGCGGGTCAGCACGGGGCTGCCCTCGACGTGCAGTAGGCGGGTGGCGACGCCGCCCTCGATCCGCATCACCCGATCCTCGCCTCCGCTGCGCGGCATCCTGAAGGGTGAAGCCGGCCGTGCCTCTACCTCGAGCGATCTCACCGCCCGAGCAGGTGGACGTCGACCAGGAAGGAGCGGCTGGCGACGACGTTGTCCCGTCCGCGGCGGCGGCCGAGCCGCTTGCCGGAACGCTTGCCGGAGCCGACCGCGCGAACCGCCGCCACCGTGGCGGCGCCGGCGAGGACCCCGCCCACAGCAGCTATCGCGGCCGTCCGCGCCTCGCGGATGGCAAGCGCATTCGAGGTCTCTCGCTCCAGGACCCGTACCCGAACCGGCTCAAGCTCGAACTCGCTCACCGAGCCGACTGTAGCGATGCGATCAGCGCAATCTATTGCCAAGGCCGGAAACTGCGCTGTTAACCGACCGAGAACCCATCCCGGTAGGGGTGGAGCGTCTTGTACTTTTTCGCGACCAACCATCGTCGGTAGCCGCAAACGAACCTCGAAAAAGTTAAGCGGAACCCCTACCGGGATGGGTTCTGAGACACCTGAAGCGCTTTTTCGTAGACGCGGTACCGCTTCACGACCTTGCCGCCCATGCCCTCCATCGCCCGGTTCATCGGCTCGTTGGTCTCGAGGATCCAGCCCATCTCCCCCCACGTGATCGCCCCCGGCTGCTGCGCCGCCTCCAGGTGTTTGAGGTAGAGGCCCGCGGCGACGCCGGTGTGACGGTAGTCGTGTCTGACACCGAGCGCGAGGACGCGCAGGCGATCGATCTTTCGCTTGCCGAGCAGGAACTTGAGCCAGCCGAAGGGGAGTAGGCGGCCGTTCAGCTTCGCCGTCGCCTGGTTGATGTCGGGCAGGGTCAGCGCCGCCCCCACCGGGTCCCCGTCCCTTTCGGCGATGAACGCCCAGTCCTCGTCGAGCACCTGCTTGAGGATCTTGGCGTGAAACTCGATCTCGGCGTCGGTCGCGGGGACGAACCCCCAGTTGTCTCCCCAGGCCTCGTTGTAGACCTCGGCGAAGGCGCGCATCTCAGCGGGCAGGTTCCGCAGGCTGATGTTCCGGATCGTCACTCCCTCGTCCTCCAGCGCCTTTGTGGCGGCGGCGTGGATCGAGGGGTCGAATCTCTCGCCCTCTTTCAGCGAGCCGAGCCGCAGCTCCCACATCAACAGGTCCATCGCCTTGCCCAGCCCGGCGCCCTCCAACAGCTTCCGGTAGTAGGGGGGGTGCCAGTTCTCGAGGATGAAGGGGTCGAGCTCGTAGCCCTCGATCAGGATCCCGATCTCGTCGTTGGTGGTGAAGTCCATCGGCCCGAGGATGCGGGAGCGCCCCTTCCCTCGCGCCCACTCGATCGCCGCGTCGAGCAGCGCCTCGACGACCTCGGGATCGTCGGCCGTCTCGAAGAAGCCGAACATCGCGTCGCCGCCGCCCTGGTAGGAGTCCCAGCGCTCGTCGATCTGCGCCGTGATCCGCCCCACCGGCTCGCCGTCGCGCTCGGCGATGAAGTACTCGGCCTCTGCGTGCTCGAAGTATGGGTTCTTCCCGCGGTCGAGGAACTGCATCCGCTCGAAGATCAGCGGGGCCACCCATCGCGGGTGGTCGCGGTGCACTCGGAAGGGGACCTTGACGAAGCGCTTCAAGTCGCGCCGCGTGCGCACGGGCCGGATGGTCAGGCTTCCCACAGGTGCGGAACCTACACTCCTGGTCATGGGTGAAACCGCGAAGGCCCCTGTCGACCTCTTCGAGAAGGCACGCAGCCACGATCGGCTCGAACAGCTGGAGGCCGCCAAAGAGCACGATCTCCTTCCCTACTTCCGCCTGCTCACCTCCCAGGCCGGTCCGGTGGTGGAGATGGAGGGGCGCGAGACGATCATGCTCGGCTCCAACAACTACCTCGGGCTGACCGGCGACGAGCGGGTGAAGGAGGCCGCGCGCGAGGCGCTGGAGACCTTCGGGACCGGCGTGACCGGGTCGCGGCTGCTGAACGGGACGACGCCGCTGCACGTCGACCTCGAGCGTGAGCTGGCCGAGTGGATGGGGACCGAAGACTCAATCGTCTTCACCACCGGCTACCAGGCGAACGTCGGCTGCATCGGGACGATCCTCGAGCCCGGCGACACGGTGATCTGCGACTCCGGCGATCACGCCTCGATCCTCGACGGCTGCCGCCTCTCCGGCGCCAAGCTGCGTCCCTTCCGCCACAACCGGATGGACAAGCTGGAGAAGATGCTGGAGCGCGCGGCGGGGGACGGCGGCGGCGTGCTGGTCGTCGTCGACGGAGTCTTCTCGATGGAGGGCGACGTCTGCGACCTGCCCCGCATAGTCGAGCTGTGCAGGGGCCACGGGGCGCGGCTGATGGTCGACGAGGCGCACGGCGCCGGGGTGCTGGGCGCGCGCGGGGCCGGCGCCTGCGAGCTGTTCGGGCTGGAGGACGAGGTCGACCTGCGGATGGGGACCTTCTCCAAGAGCCTCGCCTCCTGCGGGGGGTTCATCGCCGGGCCGGCCGACGTGATCGAGTACCTGCGGATCTCCTCGCGCTCGTTCATCTTCAGCGCCTCCGCCGTGCCGGCGGCCGTCGGCGCCGCGCTGGCCGCGCTGCGGGTGGTCCGCTCCGACGGCCCCGCCCTGTTCGAGGCGCTGCTCGCCAACGCCGAGTATCTGCGCGAGGGTCTGCGCCACCTGGGGTTGAAGGTGGTCGAGCCGGGGACGCTCCCCGACGGCACGGTGGCGACCACCCCCGTCGTGCCGGTGATGGTCGGCGACGACTGGCAGGCGGTGCTGCTCTGGAAGGCCCTCTTCGACGCCGGCGTCTACACCAACGTCGCCATCCATCCGGCGGTGCCGCCGGGAGGGGCGCTGCTGCGGACCAGCCTGATGGCGACCCATGAGCGCGAGCATCTGGACGGAGCGCTGGGAACGATCGCCCGCGTCATCGAGGACTTCCCGGACCTTCCGCGGGCGTAACCCGGGGTTCACGAGAATTCAACATCCCCCCAGGTGGGTAGTTTCAGGCTTGTCCAGATCTGGACAAGGGATCGGCCCCCCGGAAAAAGCTGCTCTTAGCGAACGGCTCGGCGGCGCTTTGGTTTAACCGGGTTGACGCTCACCTGCCTGAACGCGTAGCTTGCGCCCGTCGCCTATCGCGTCCGCCAGGGAGCGAAACGGTGAGCACTCGACTCACCCAGGTCACGGTCTTCCGTCGGCCCGGCGCCGGAGAGAGATACCCAGTTAACCCGATTCCTTGAAGGGAGGAGTCTCAGTGGCCACTGCCTCGATTGCCCCTGCAACGACGACCGCTTCCGCCATCCACGCCCCCCAACACATGCAGGCGCTCGAACGCGCCAACCGCGTGCGACTGGCGCGGGCGGAGCTGAAGCGCTCGATCGCCCGCGGGGAGGTCGAGGCTTCCGAGGTCGTTCGCGAGTGCCCCTGGGAGACCGAGAGCATGACCCTGGCCGAGCTGCTGACCAGCCAGCGCCGCTGGGGCCGCACCCGCGCCCGCAAGCTCCTCCTCTCCCTCTCCCTCAACGAGAACAAGCGGCTGGGGACCCTCACTTCCCGCCAGCGGCTGATGCTCGCCACCGCGCTGGGCAAGGGCGAGCGGCCGGCGGTGCTGGTCTAAGAGCCGGCGCGCACCTTGAACGAAAGGCCGCCCGACGCCTTGCGGAAGGCGCGCCGCAATCCAAGGAATGTGGCCGTAAAGGCGACGGCGCCCGCGCCGAGGCAGATCGCCAGGATCAGGCCCGCGAGGTAGAACAGCACACCGACCGTGAGCACGAAGACGGCGCCGGCGAGCAGCGTCGTGTGAGAGCGATAACCGGCGAAGTGCTCGCGGACCGAGACCTCGAGCCCGCCGAGCGCGCCGAGGACGACACCGACGCCGATGGCGGTCGGGCTCTGGGTCGCGACGCCGGCTATCAGCGCCACGATCCCCGCCAGCACGGTCAGCTCGGCCAGGGGGAACGCCCCCCACGGCGCCGGGGGGCGGTCGCTGCCGGGTGTCCGCGTCATAACGGGCAGCCGGAGGAGACCTTGACCCGCCACCAGCCCATCAGCATCCCGAGCAGACCGAGCCGGGGACGGGAGTGCCAGTGGCCGCAGCCCGGCTCGCCGAGGTCGGCGCGGGAGATCCGCTCCCACTTGTGGGCGGCGGGATCCGCGAGCATTCGCTCCAGGGCCTCGCGGTTGCTCGTCTCCAGCTCGGCGCGCTGGGCAAGCGCGGCGCGCGCTTCGGAGATCCGGGCGGCGAGAGCGTCACGGACCCGCTCGAGCTCGCCGAGGCCGGCGATCCGCGGCTCGGCGCCGCCGGCCGGGACCGCGGTATCGACCTCGACCCGCTGGAAGGACTCAGCGAAGAGGCCGGCAAGCTCGCGCTCGAGGCGCCCGATCTGGCGCCGCAACTCGGCGCGCGCGAGGCGCTCGTCGCCCCCGGCGTGAAACGGCGCGCGGATGTCTCGTTCGAGCAGTGCCGCCATGAATCGCCTCCGAGTCTAGATCACCCCCGTTCCGCTGCGAGTTATCGCTGCATTACGGGGATAACTCGCAGCGGAGCGGGGTTAGTCGGCTCTGAGCGTCGTTGCGACCATCCAGAGGGCCTCATCTACGGACATCTGCGGAACCCCCTTCACCTGCACGGCGACGACCGCCGCACGACGGGTGTCGCGGCCCACGCCCTTGCCTTCGGCGCCGGCGCCGAACAGCAGAGCGACCGGAGCGCTCTCGTCCGCGATCACCAGCGTTCCCTGGGCCAACTCCCCGGGACGACCGGCCAGCGACTCGCCGGGCGCCGAGTCGCGGATGCAGAGTTTCCCCTGGAGCCGGTCCGCGTCGAAGGCGCGCAGCGCGATCCCGGTCTCGACGGTTGCAATGGTCAGCGCGTCGGCGGGCAGGCCGTGGCTCTTGAAGGCGCCGTCGTGAAGGCGTTCCAGCGCGAGTCTCTCGACAGGGGTGGGGTCGCTGTCGGGGTCGAGGCCGATCTGGCGGAAGAAGACCCGGTAGGCCCACGGGATCGGCCGTTCCCGCATATGGATCGCGTGGGCCCCGTAGAAGCGGTCGGAGAGGTCGCGCAGGCGACGGCGAACCGGCTCGGGGCTCCTGCCGGGGCGCGCATCCACCTCGACCGAGGAGATCCCGAGCCCCGGAAACTCGGCGGCGACATGCGGCGCCACCCACCCCGGCTTCGGGGGCGGCTCCCAGTCGATTCGCTCCCCCGTCGCCTCCGCGCCGGCCATCGGTCAGCCTCGCTCTTCCGTTTTCTGGGTTGCCGCCAGCAGCTCCTGGACGCGGGCGCCGAGCTGAGCGGAGCTCAGGACGCCGCTGCTCGCGCTCTGCAGAACGCCACCCGGATATACGTAGGCGAAGGTCGGGCAGCCACCAACCCTGTAAAGGCTCGCCACCGCCCCATCGCGGTCGTAGCCGACCGGCATCTCCCAGCCCCGCTCGCGAATCAGTTCGCGGACGGTGTCGCGATCGTCGCGCACGTTCAGCGAGAGAAAGCCCACCCGCTCACGGTAGCGCCGATAGACGGCATCGACGGCGTCCTGCTGCTCGACGCAGTTGCCTCCTTTCGAGAACCAGAACGAGATCACCAGGGGGCGGCCGAAGAAATCGCAGACGCGGATCGCGTCGACGCCGGAAACCCGGCAGGCGGGAGTGCGCCGCGCCTCCTCGGGGCAGGGCACCTGGGAGGTCTCGCAATCGTCCTGGGCGACGTTGGCGTCGCCCTCCAACGCGCTCGCGGCGACCGGCACGGCGAACTCGGGCAGGGACCAGAGGCGCGGCTGCTCGTCGAGCCCGAGCGTGCCGCCGTTCTCGCCCCCCCGGGTGTTGATCAGGGCGATCGCGACCACCGCCGCGAAGAGCAGGCCGACGACGATCGAGTAACGGTCCCTCATCGCCGTTCCGTCCGAGCCAGGACGGCGGGCAGGACCACCATCACCCCCAGCAGCGCGACGGCAAGGTCGATCACGGTGACGAAGCCGAAGTCCCGCAGCATCCTGATGTCGCTGGCGATCAGCACTCCGAAGCCGACGATTGCCGTAGCGCCGGAGGCGAGCACGGCGGCGCCGGTGCGGGCATAGGCGCGGCGCAGCGCCTCCTCGACCGATCGACCCACACCGCGCTCCTCATGGAAGCGGGCCGAGAGGATGACGCTGAACTCGGTGCCGATAGCGATCACCAGCGCCCCAAGCGCCGCCGACATCGGGTTGAGCGGGATGCCGCTGACCCAGAGTAGGAGCGACGCCCAGCCGGTCGCCAGCACAATCGGGACGAGCGGAACGAATGCGCGACGAACAGAGCGGTAGACGAGGAGCAGAACGATCGCCACCGCGGCCAGCCCCGCCAGAGTAAGCCAGTAGCGACTGCCCGAGAGGTCGGAGGCCGACTCGGCGGCGATCACGGGCAACCCGGCGAGCTCGACCTCCACCCCCGGCGGCGGATCGCCGATCTCATCGCGCACCCGCTCGATCAACGCCTGCTGGTCCTCCAGCGACTGCGCCCGGATGCCAAAGGCGATCAAGGCCGTATCGCCGATCTCTCCCGTCTCGGGATCGACCGGAGCGACCTGGCGCAAGTCGTAGTCGGGCAGCTGGGCAAGCGTCGCCCGGATCTGCTCTCTGGTCATCCCCTCACCCCCACCGAGGAAGTCGGAGAGCGCCGGGCCGGGGCACAGATCGGCCGCCTGGCAGTTCGGTCTGTCGCCGGAGAACCCGTTCGCCTCGAGCACTCGCTGCTTGAAGCCCGCCATCCACCGAATGGTCGCGGGATCGGTGAAATCGGGTGCTCGCACACTCGCGTCAAGCTCTCCAGAAACGCCTGTCGTGTCCTGAACCTCGTTCAGGTCCCGCACCTCACGCAAGCTCTGCGGAGCAAGCTCGCGAATATCGGAGATCGTCTCGACTTGGGCCCCCGCCGCCCATCCCAGGACCGCGAGCATCAAGCCAATCGCGAGTACCCGGTCTGGCTGGGCAAGGGCGAGGCTCAACGGCCTTCGAAGCGGAGCCGATGGCACTTTTGTCTCGGTATGCGCGACAAAAGCGCCATTGCGAAGGCTGAGGGCGGCGAAGCCCGCGGTGAGGGCGAGGATGAAAGCGACTCCCACGCCCACTACGAGCATGAGGCCGAAATCGCGCACCATCGGGGTCGGGGAGAGTTGGAGCGCCAGAAAGCCGGCGGCGGTGGCGAGGCAAGCGGTGGCGATCGTCGGGCCACCGCGGGCGGCCGCGAACCCCGCCGCCTGCGCCCCGCGAGCACCGGCGGCGATCGCCTCGTCGTAGCGGGCATGCAACTGAATCGCGTAGTCGACGGCGAGGCCGATCAGGATCGGCAACACCGCGATCGAGGCCATCGTCAGCGAGCCGCCGACGAGATTGAGCAAGCCGAAGGCGATTCCCGCGGTGCCGAGGGCCAAGCCGAGCGGCAAGAGCCGGAAGCGGGAGCGGAAGACCAGGAGCAGCGTCGCGGCCATGGCAACGACGGCGACCGCCAGGAGGGCCAGCAACGCGTCCTTCAGCGCGCTCGCGAGGCCGGCTACGACGACCGGGGCGCCGGTGATGACGTAGCGGCCGCCATGCAGCTCGAAACAGGGCGACGGCTCCCCCTCGAAGGCACACTGGCGCCGCGGGGTCGTGTCGTAGACGGCGGCGCGGATCAGCTCCAGCGCGCGGTTGCGCTCCGCCTCGCTGAGGTCGGGACGGAGGCGCACGACGATCTGAGTCGAGTGGTTGTTGGGAAAGAGGTAGGAGAGCCGCGCCTTCGGCGTCCCGCGCGCGCGGCTCAGGTCGAAGACGACCGCAGCGATGAAGTCGGGGTTGGCGAGGCTGGGCAGGCTGGTGATCCCGTAGCGCGCGGCGACGGACAGCAGCAGCTCGCGCAGCCGGTCGGGCGGCGTCCGGGCGGCCAGGCGGCGCAGCTGGCGGTCGATCTGGATCACCGCCTCGTTGAGGAACGTGCCCGGCCCGGCGACGAATTCGACCGGGTCCAGCCGCGCCAGCTCCGCGCAGGGACCGGGAATCGAGTGCGCCTTCTCCGGGATCTTGCCCGAGAGACAGCCCTCCAGCCGCAGCAACCGAGCCAGGTTCTCGGTGAGGATCAATCGCTGAAGGTCGCCCTCGGCCAGCACCACGACCGGGTCCTCGCCGAACACCTCCCGCACGTGCTGCGTAGCCCGCCAGCTCTCCGTATCGCGATCGACCAGCGTGTCGGTTCCCGCATCCGCCGGGAGCTTGGTCGCCCCAACGCTCGCCGCAACGGCGAGGAGAGCCGCAACCGCCAGAACCGCTCGCGCGTGCCTGGTAGCCCAGGCGGCAATTGCGCTCAATCCATGGACAGCGGACCGGTGACGTCCGCCCGGAGGAACTGGGAGACAAACTGATTGTCGGAGTCGAACAGCTCCTCTCTCGGTCCCGATTCGACGATTTTGCCGTTCCAAAGAACCGCCAGGAAGTCGGCGATCCGGCGCGCGGTATTGAGGTCGTGGCTGATCACCAGATAGCAACCGCCGTTCTCGGCGTGCACCTCGCGGATCAGCTCACAGAGCAGCGCCGTGCGGACCGGATCCAGCCCGGAGTCCGGCTCGTCGAACATGACGATCGCCGGGTCCAGCACCAGCGCCCGGGCGAACCCCGCGCGCTTGCGCATCCCGCCCGAAAGCTCGTTCGGCATCTTGTAGGTCGCCTCTGACAGGCCCACCTCCCGCAGGCGGCGATTGACGATCTCGCCGATCTCCTCCTCGCTCTTGTCGGTGTGCTGGCGCAGCGGGAAGGCGGTGTTGTCGTAGATGTTCATCGAGCCGAAGAGGGCGCCGTCCTGGAACAGGAGGCCGAACTTTTTGCGCACGTCGAAGAGCTCGTCGTCGGTCATGTTGGGGATCGACTCGCCGTGCACGAGCACGTCCCCCGAGTCGGGGTAGAGCAACCCGACGATGTGCTTGATCAACACGCTCTTGCCGGTTCCCGACGGGCCGAGAACCATCGAGACCTGATTCTCCGGAAGGCCCAGGTTGAGGCCGTTGAGGATGCGGGCGCGGCCGAACTGCTTGACCAGGTCGATGACCTCGATCGCATCCTCGCCGCCGTGGTCGCGCTTGCGGCCGGTGTGGAATCGGTAGGGGTCGGGCTCGGCGGGATCGACTCCGGGAATGACGAAGTCGCGGCCCATCACCTTCCCGTCTTCGCCGACGTAGGGATTCGATGCGTCTGCGGACATAAGCCAGTCAGCCTCCTATCGGCGCTCGCGGGTTTGCCCCCCAGAAGACCAGGGTTCCAAGCATCCCGATGATGTGGACTAAGACGATGTTGAGCACCATCGACTTCGCCGTCGCGGTGCCCACTCCAACCGGGCCGCCGGACGCGGTGTAGCCGTAGTAGCAGCCGACCATCACGATCGCGGTGGCCATGAACATCCCCTTGATCAAGCTGAAGATCAGATCGGGCGGATTCTGGAACATCCAGAAGATCAGCAGGTAGCCGCCGGAGGAGACATCGCCGATCTGCTGGACGACGGCCAGGTAGCTGGCCAGGTACATGATCCCGATGCCGGCCAGGTACATGAAGGGGAAGGCCATCCAGGCGGCGAGCAGGCGGGTGGCGCAGAGGAAGGTGACCGGCTGCACTCCCATCACCTCGAGGGCGTCGATCTCGTCGGAGATCCGCATCGCCCCCAGCTCGGCGACGATCCCCGTCCCCACCTTCGCCGCCAGCATGTAGCCGAAGGCGTAGGGCATGATCTCGCGCAGGTCGCACCAGGCGGAGAAGACGCCCGCGTAGGCGGGAGCGCCCTGGGCGCGCAGCAGGTACGCCCCCTCGATGCCGCACTGCAGGCCGAGGATGAAGACCAGCCCCCAGATGATCAGCGCCGAGCCGAGGATCAGGATCCCGGCCTGGCGCAGCGACTCGCCGAAGAAGTGCAGGACGCGGCCCGAGTAGACGAGGCCGGCGACCCGCGAGCCGAAGCGAGCGATCTCACCGAAGGAGTCGAGCCAGCCGCGGGGGATTGCGAGCCAGGCGTTCATCGAATCGTCTGCAGCTCGGGGTTGGTTGCCAGCAGAGTCTGGGTGAAGGCGTAGTTGAAGGCGAAGACCCCCAGGAAGGAGATCACGACAGCCTGGTTGACCGCGCGGCCGACGCCGGCGGCGCCGCCGGAAGCGGTCATCCCCTTGTAGGAGCAGACGACGGCGATGATCGCCCCGAACAGGGTGCACTTGATCACCGAGCCCCAGAGATCGGTAACCGAGGCGTTGGTGAAGAGGGTGGCGAAGAAACCGCCGAGCGGCTGGCTGTAGAGCAGCTCGGCGAGGATGCCGCCGCTGATGCCGAAGACCAGCGCGTAGATGTCGAGCAGGCCGGTGATCAGCATCAGCGCCAGGAAGCGGGGCACGACCAGGTTCTTGATCGGGTCGACGCCGAGCACCTGCAGCGCGTCCAGTTCCTCGCGGATCTTGCGGGCGCCGAGGTCGGCAGTGATCGCGGTGCCGGCGACGCCGGCGACGACGACCGCGGTCACGAATGGGGCGAACTCACGGATAGAGGCGAGGACGAAGAAGCCGCCGAGGCGGTCGAGCGCCCCGAACAGGGAGAGGAAGTTAGACGCCTGCAGGCCGGGAGCGCCAAAGCCGAAGGCGACGGTGGAGACCAGCAGCGGGAACCAGCAGAGCTGCAGGGCGAAGAGGAACTGGCCGATGAACTCCTCGCCGTAAGGGTAGGGCGGCTTGACCGCCGAGACGAGGGTCCGCGCGGTGAGGATCATCATCTCCCCCACCTGCTCGAACAGGGACTTCGCGGGCAGGAATGCCCTGTCTGCGGCAGATTTGACCATCGGCTCCTCCGGATGAGCGGAACGGCATCCACGCCGCCCCCGACTCGCCGCTGAGTCTATGCGATGGGTCAGCGCTCTCCGTTAAC
>DATMBX010000164.1:0-10436 GCA_035558955.1 Solirubrobacterales bacterium
CGGCGCAACCTCGCCCGCGACGCCGAAGCGGTTGCCCTCTATGAGTCGGGCCGCGTCTATCTCGCCGGCGACACCGGCGGGGAAGGGACGCTTTCGGGTCATTTCACCGGAGAGCGCTCCGCGCCGGTTTCCGAGCCTCACCATTTGGCCGCGCTGGCGGTCGGGCCGCTGGCCCCGAAGTCGTGGCGCGGCGGGGGGGAGGCCACCGATTTCTTTGCTCTCAAGGGGGCCCTCGAGGCTCTGGCCGGCCAACTCGGCGTCGAGCTGGAATTCGCCGCCGAGCCGGAGCCCTTCCTACACCCGGGCCGCTCGGCGCGCGTCCTCATCGGCGGCGAGCCCGCCGGCTGGATCGGCGAAGTCCATCCGCTCGTCTGCCGGGAGTGGAGCATCGACGCCGCGACCGCCTTCGAAGTCGAGCTTGCGGCGCTGGTCGGCTCCGCGACGGCGGGGGAGGAGGAATTCGAGGACGTGACCGCTTTCCCGGCCGTCTACCAGGACCTCGCCGCCGTCGTCCCCGATGACGTAACCGCCGCCGCCGTTCGCGCGGCGGTTCTCGCCGGGGGCGGCGAGCTGCTGCGGGTCGCTCGCGTCTTCGACCTCTACGAGGGGGAGCAGCTTGAGGCGGGGCACAGGAGCCTCGCGCTGCGGCTGGAGTTCCGCGCGCCCGATCGCACCTTGACCGACGAGGAGGTCGCCGGCGCGCGCGCGGCGATCGAGGCCGAACTGAAGAAGATCGGAGGAACTCTGCGTGCCTGAGATAGGCAGACAACCTCTCGACGGCGATCCCGCGGCGCGGGTGCTGGTCGCCGGCGCGTCCGGCTTCACCGGGGCGCTCGCCGCGCAGATCGTCTGGCGCCATCCCAAGCTGGAGCTGGTCGCCGTCACCTCCCGCAGCGACGCCGGCACGCGGCTGGACCGGCTCTACCCGCGCTACCGGGTGCCGCTGGAGCTGACCGAACTGGACCTCGACCGCCTCGAGGGCGTCGACGCCGCGATCGTCGCCTATCCCCACGGCGCCTCGGCACCGACCGTCGCCGCACTGCGCGGGCTCGGCGTCCTGGTCGTCGATCTCTCCGCCGACTTCCGGCTGCGGGACCTGCCGACCTACGAGCGCTGGTACGGAGAGCACGGCGCGCCGGAGTTGCTCGAGAACGCGGTCTACGGCCTCACCGAGCTGTACCGGGACGAACTGCGCGAAGCGGAGCTGGTCGCGACTCCCGGCTGCTACCCGACGGCGAGCGTGCTGGCGCTGGCGCCCCTCGCCGAGAAGGGCCTGATCGTCGACGCCGTGATCGACGCCAAGCAGGGCGTCTCCGGCGCCGGGCGGGGCGGGGGCGACGCGATGCACTACGCGACGATGGACGAGAACGCCTTTCCCTACAAGACCGAGGGCCACCGCCACCGGCCCGAGATCGAGCAGGAGCTGGCGGCGCTCGGCAGTCCCGCTCCCGTCACCTTCGTCCCGCACCTGCTGCCGCTCGACCAGGGTGAGCTGACCAGCTGCTACGTCCAACTCACCGAGCCGATCTCTATGGACGAGGCACAGGCTCTCTACGCGGAGCGCTACGCGGGCGAGCGCTTCGTCCACGCGGTCGACCGGCCGCCGGGCCTGCGCGACGTGCGCGACACCAACGAGTGCCACGTCTACGTCACCGTCGAGGAGCGGGGACGGGTCCTTGCCTTCTCCGCGATCGACAACCTCTGGAAGGGAGCGTCCGGACAGGGCGTGCAGAACCTCAACCTGATGCTGGGGCTGGACGAGGGGCTGGGGCTCGAATGAGCGATGACGGCTTCTTTCGGTCGCGCTGGGTCGAGGCTCCCACCGGGGTGCAGGAGCTGGACTCCACGCGCCTGGCGCCGGGCTTTCGGGCCGGCGCTGCCCACTGCGGGCTGAAGGGCGGCGGCAAGACCGACATTGGGCTGCTCGTCTGCGATGCGCCGCAAGTTTCCTCGTCTGTATTGCTCACCCGCAACGCCTCCGCCGCCGCTCCGGTCAGGGTCTGCCGCGACCGGGTGGACCGCGGCGGAGTTAGGGCCGTGGTCGTCAACGCCGGCAACGCCAACGCCGAGACCGGAGAGCGAGGCTACGCCGACGCGGTCGCGATGTGCGACACCGCGGCGGCGGCGCTGGACCTTGCGCCCGAGGCGGTCGCCGTCGCCGAGACCGGGACGATCGGGGTGCCGTTGCCGATCGACGCGGTCCTGGCCGGGATCGGCGATGCCGCCGGGGCCCTCGCGGAGGACGGCGCCGGCGCCTTCGCCGAGGCGATCATGACCACCGACCGCTGGCCGAAGCGCTGTACGCTGCGCGCCGGCGACGTCACCCTCTCCGCTCAGGCGAAGGGCGCCGGGATGATGGAGCCCGGCTTCGCGACGATGCTCTGCTTCGTCCAGACCGACGCCGCGGTCGAGGATCCCGACGCGTCCCTGCGCGCCGCCGTCGCCTCCTCCTTCGAGCGGATCACCGTCGACGGCCAGATGAGCACCAACGACACCGTGCTCCTGCAGGCGACCGGCGCCTCCGGTGCGCCGCTCCCGGAAGGGCTGCTCGAAGCGGTCCTGCTCCAGCTCGCGATCGAGATCGTCGCCGACGGCGAGGGCGCCGTCCGGGTCGGGCGGATTCAGGTCGACGAGGCGGCCTCGGCCGGCGAAGCCGAGCGGGTCGCCCGCGCGATCGCCAACTCCCCCCTGGTCAAGACGGCGCTGTTCGGCCGCGATCCCAACTGGGGCCGGATCGCCCAGGCGGCCGGCATGGCGCTGGCCGGCGAGGACCTGGAGGAGATCGGCGCCGGCTCGATCGACGCCGCCGAGCTGGGCGCCGAAACCGATGAGCCGGAGATCGGAGTGCGCCTGGGACGCGGCGACCACGCCGCCCACGTCTGGTTCTCGGACCTCGGCTACGAGTACGTTCGGATCAACGCGGAGTACCGAACATGAACGGCATCTGCTCTGCTCCCACTCAACCGGAAAGAATCAGAGATGGATCCGGTTGAGTTCCCGCGTCCGCGATGCCGGGGGAAACTATGAAGACAAGCGTCGACACACTCCTTGAAGCCCTCCCCTACATAAGGGAGTTCCACGGCCGCACGGTCGTGATCAAGTATGGCGGCGCGGCGATGCGCGAAGAGGGCCTGCGCGAGGACTTCGCGACCGACGTCGTCCTGCTCAAGTACGTCGGGCTCAACCCCGTGATCGTCCACGGCGGGGGCCCCGAGATCACCAGATACATGGAGCGGCTCGGCCTTGAGGTGAGATTCCACGAGGGCCTGCGCGTCTCCGACGAGGAGACGGTCGAGGTGGCGCGGATGGTTCTGCTCGGCAAGCTCAACTCCGACATCGTGCAGCGACTCAACCGCCACGGCCAGCCGGCGGTCGGCCTCTCCGGGGGCGACGGCTCCCTCTTCGAGGTCGCCCCGGTTCCCAACGCCGAGCAGGTCGGTTTCGTCGGCTCGATCGAGCGGGTCGACGTCGACGTGATCAACCACATCGCCGCCGACTACATCCCGGTGATCGCCTCGGCGGCGTCGGACCGCGAGGGCCACTCCTACAACGTCAACGCCGACGAGGCGGCGGGCAAGGTCGCCGCCGCGCTCGGCGCCTACAAGGCGGTCTTCCTCACCGACGTCGCCGGCTGGCTGGCCGACCCTGCCGACGAAGAGTCCCTGATCACCCGCGCAACGGTCGGCGAGGTGAACGAAAAGCTGTCGGGGGTCGACGGGGGCATGCGCCCGAAGCTGCAGGCCTGTGTCGACGCGATCCAGGGCGGCGCCCAGTCGGCCCACATCATCGACGGGCGCAAGCCCCACAGCCTCCTGCTGGAGCTGTTCACCGACGCCGGCATCGGCACCATGTTCACCTCATGAGCCTGGACGCCGTCCAGGCGCTGGAGGGGCGCTACCTGATGCGGACCTACCGCCGCGCGCCGGTCGAGTTCGTGCGCGGCGAAGGCGCGCTGCTCTGGGACGCCGATGGCAAGGAGTACCTCGACTTCGTGACCGGGATCTCGGTCTGTTCGGTCGGTCACTGCAACCCGGCGGTGGTCGAGGCCGTTCGCGAGCAGGCCGGGCGCCTGATGCACGTCTCCAACCTCTTCTACACCGAGCCGATGGTGCGGCTTGCGGAGCGCCTCTGCGAGTCGAGCCTCGGCGGGCGAGCCTTCTTCTCGAACTCCGGCACGGAGGCGAACGAGTGCGCGATCAAGATCGCCCGCAAGCACGCTCACCGGCGCGGGGTCGAAGCGCCGGAGATCGTCAGCTTCGAAGGCGACTTCCACGGCCGGACCTACGGCGCGCTGGCGGCGACGCCGAAGCTGGCGGAGAACAAGGGTCTGGGGCCGATGCTCCCTGGTTTTCGCTCCGTCCCGCTCAACGACGCCGATGCCCTGCACGATGTCGTCGCCGAGAACACCGCCGCGGTGCTGATCGAGCCGATCCAGGGCGAGAGCGGCGTCTACCCGGTGACCGACGAGACGCTGCTCGCCGCCCGCGAGGCCTGCGATGCGGCCGGCGCCCTGCTGATCTTCGACGAGATCCAGACCGGGATGGGCCGGACCGGCTCGCTTTGGGCCTACGAGCAGACGCCGGTGCGGCCCGACGTGCTTACCAGCGCAAAGGCGCTCGGCGGCGGCCTGCCGATCGGCGCTTGCCTGGCCACGCCGGAGGCCGGTGAGGTCCTCGAGCCCGGCGATCATGCCTCGACCTTTGCCGGCGGCCCGGTTGCCTGCGCCGCCGCCCTCGCCGTGCTCGACATCGTCGACGACCCTGCTCTGCTGCGCAGCGTCCGCGAGCTGGGGGCAAAGCTGCGCGACGACCTGCTCGCCCTCGACGGCGTCCGCGAGGTGCGCGGTCGCGGGCTGATGCTCGGCGTCGGCCTGGAGGAGGGAATCGAGGCGGTGGCTCTCGGCGCCCAGCTCCTCCAGAGCGGTTTGGTCGTCAACGTCCCAGAGCCGGGCACGTTGCGTCTGCTTCCTCCACTGACGTTAGATGACGCTCAGGCCGAGCGGGCTGTTGCGCTGATCGGCGACTCCCTCCTAAGCTGTTCGCCAACATGAAGTCCAAGAAGAAGAAGCAATTCGAATCGCGGCCGCTGGTCAACGACGCCGCCGATCGGATCGCGACGATCGTCGACGCCGCCGAGAGAGCCGCCGCCAAGGTCATCGACGACGCTGAGACGCAGGCCCGTCAGGAGCTCGAGAACGCGCGGGCGCGCGCCGACCGGCTGGCCGCCGCGCGGCTGCGCGAACTTGCCGACGAACTCGATCCGGCTGCCTCCTCTGCTTCGCAGGTCGGGCATCCCGCCCCTCGCCTCAGAGCGGTCGAGGTCGAGGAGCCGCGGATGGCCGAGCCGGAGGCCTCGCCGGACGGGAGCCCCGCCGGCGCGCGCCTGCTCGCCACCCAGATGGCGGTCTCGGGCAGCAGCCGGGAGGAGATCGACGGGCGCCTGCGAAGTGGGTTTGGGATCGAGGACCCAAGCGCGATCCTCGACGCGATTCTCGGACCGGAGGGGTAGCCCGTGCACGAAGACCCGACGCGGATGATGGGACAGCCGGACGGCGGGCAGCCGCACGGCAACGCCCGGCTGCTGATCGCGGGCTTGATCGCGGTGATCGTCGGACTGGTTATCGCGATCCTCGTGATCGCGGGCGACGACGGCAGCGGCGATACGACCTCGACGCCCTCCGTCATCACGACGCTGCCGACGACCGACACGTCGACCTCCACGGACACGACCACCGAGACTTCCGACACCACGACGTCGCCGACTACGACCACCACGACGCCCACTACTACGACGACGACCGAAACCACGACGACGACGCCGGAAGACGGCAGCGGCGGCATCGAAGCGCCCTAGATGGACGCTGCAAAGAAGCAGCGCACGGCCGGCTACGAGGCCGATCCCAGCGAGGTTCGGCGCGTCCTCCTGCTCTACTCGGGCGGGCTGGACACCAGCGTGATGCTGAAGTGGATCCAGGACGAATACGGCGCCGAGGTCGTCTGCCTTACCGTCAACCTGGGACAGCCCGGCGAGGACTACGCCGTGATCGAGGACAAGGCGAAGCGGCTGGGCGCGCTCGAGTGTCTCGTCGTCGACGCTCGCGAGCAGTTCGCGGAAGGCTTCGTCGCACCGGCGATCAAGGCCAACGCCCTCTATGGCGGCGGCTACCCGCTCTTCACCGCGCTGGGACGGCCGCTGATCGCCCAGCTCGCGGTCGAGTACGCGCGCAGAGCCGGTTGCGACACGATCGCCCACGGCTGCACCGGCAAGGGCAACGACCAGGTGCGGATCGAGGCGACCGTCGCGACGCTCGCCCCCGAGCTGAAGGTGATCGCGCCGGTGCGGGACTGGCAGATGGGGCGCGAGGAGGAGATCGCCTACGCGCGTGAGCACGGCATTCCGGTCAAGGGAGGCACCGAGGTCGCCCCGTACTCGATCGACGACAACCTCTGGGGCCGTTCCTCGGAGGGCCGCTGGATCGAAGACCTCTCTCACGCGCCCGAGGACGACGTCTTTCAACTGGTGACGCGCCCCGAGGAGGCTCCCGACAAGGCCGAGGTCGTGACCGTCGGCTTCGAGGCTGGGGTTCCGGTGTCGCTGAACGGCGAGCGCCTGGGTCTGGTCGAGCTGCTCGAGCGAACGGCTGAGGTCGGCTGCCGCCACGGCATCGGCATCGTCGACCACATCGAGGACCGCATCGTCGGCCTCAAGGTGCGCGACATCTACGAGGTGCCGGCGGCGGAGATCCTGCTCACCGCCCACCGGGAGCTGGAGAAGCTGGTCGGCACGATCCACCAAAACCAGTTCAAGCCGGGGTTGGACCAGAAGTGGGGCTATCTCGTCTACGCCGGCCTCTGGTGGGAGCCGCTGCGCTCCGACCTCGACGCCTACATGGACGCCGTCAACGCGCAGGTGACGGGGGAGATCGGGCTGAAGCTCTACAAGGGAAGCGCCCGCGTCGTCACCCGCTCATCGCCCAACGCCGTCTACGACGCCGACCTCGCCTCCTTCGCCGACTCCGGCGGCCTCTTCTCGCAAAGCGCATCGCCCGGCTTCATCGAGCTCTGGTCGCTGCAATCGCGGATGGCGCATAGGATCAGGCAGCGCGGGGAAGAGGAGTAGCCATGTACAACAAGCTCGGCAAGACCGCGATCCGCTTCGCCATCGCCTACGTGCGTTACCGCTACCGCCGCCCGATACGCATCGGCGCCGGAGTCGCCGCGGTGGCGATAGGCGTAGCCGCCTACTTCGCAAGCCGCAACGTCCCCGAGGGCTAAGCCCGGTGGCGCAAGATTCCTTGCGGGTTATTGGCGACTTGTTAGGGATCGCTAACAAAGTTCGCTAGTCTCGCGCGCTTCATGCCGCGGACCCCCGCGACAGAGGCAGGGCATCGTCGCCGGCTGGTCGCGCTCGCGTGTGCGGCGGTCTGCGCCTGCGCGCTCCTGCTCGCGTCTGGGGCGGGAGCAACCGATGTCGACGCGTTGCAGGGCAAGGTCGAAGAGGCTCGCGGCCAGGCGAGCGCGATCGCCGCCAAGCTGCGGGAGAAGCAGGGCGAGTTGGCGGTCGCCGAGCAGGAGGCCGCCGCCGCGGCGGCGCGCGAGCGAGAGCTTAGCGGGCTGTTGGCGACCGGCCAGGAGCGCGCCGCCGAGCTCGCCGGCGAGGTCGAGCGGACCGAGGACCGGCTCGCCGAGGAGAGGGACCGCCTCCGCCGGGCCCGCGCGGCGCTGGCCCAACGCCTCGTCGCGATCTACATGAGCGGCACTCCGGACACGACCGGCGTTGTGCTCGGCTCCGACGATTACGCAGGCCTTCTGACCAGCGCCGAGTACCTGCGCCAGATCGAGGAGTCCGACGCCGAGCTGGCCGCGCGGGTCGAAGAGGTGAGCGACGCCGTCCGCCATGAGCTGGAACTGGTCGCGGAATCGAAGGCTCGCGCCGACGCCTACAACGCGCGCCTCTCCGCGGCCCACTCCCAAATCTCAGTCGTCCACTCGAACGCCGAGGCGGCCGCCTCCCAGCTGCAGTCGATCGCCTCCGCCCGCGAGGCGTCCCTGGCGACCCTCAAGTCGAACATCGGCGGCTGGGTGGAGGACATCGAAGCCGCGCAGGCGGCAAGCCAGGCTGCGGCCGAGGCGACCGTCGAGCGCTGGCTGGGCGGCCCGTACTCGATCCCCACCTACATCGTGATGTGCGAGTCGGGCGGCAACTACAGCGCCCTCAACCCCTCCAGCGGCGCCGGCGGCGCCTACCAAATCCTCCCCTCCACCTGGGCCCTCTACGGAGGCAAGGGCGCACCTCATGAAGCTTCGAAGGCAGAGCAGGATGCGATAGCCGCCCAGATCTGGGCTGACTCCGGATCGAGCGCCTGGGTCTGCAGCTAAACGGGAATCCCGTCCCGGAATACCTACGGAAGATGCGCGGAAGACGCGCAGAAGCGGGCCGCTCCATCTGAGCCGGTTGGCATGATCGCTCACCCGTGAGCACTCCCGCAGCAGCGCACCTTCACGCCCACAGCGAGTACTCGCTCCTGGACGGGGCCTGCAAGATCGACGCGATGGCGGCGCGGGCTGCGGAGCTCGGGCAGCCGGCGTTGGGGCTGACCGACCACGGCGTGATGAACGGCGCGGTCGACCTCTACAGAGCCTGCAAGAAGCACGGGATCAAGCCGATCGTCGGTCTCGAGGCCTATTTCGTCGAGGATCGCCACGCGGTCAAGGAGCAGGTCCGCTACGAGCGCAACCACCTCACCTTGCTGGCCGAAACCGACACCGGCTTCGCCAACCTGGTGAAGCTCACCTCCGCCGGCTTCCTCGAGGGCTTCTCCCGTGGCAAGGCCAACGTCGACATGGACCTGCTCTCTCGGCATGCCGAAGGTGTGATCGTCCTCACCGGCTGCCTGCAGTCGCGCTTCTGCCGTCGCCTGGTCGAGGAGCGCCACGACGACGCCCGCGCCCACCTCGACGACCTGATTCAGGCTTTCGGCCCCGAGCAGGTCTACTTCGAGGTGCAGAAGAACGGCATCGCGGAGCAGGACAAGGCAAACGAGGGGATCGTCCGCTTCGCTCGCGAGTTGGGCCGGCCGCTGGTCGGAACCGCCGATGTCCACTACCTGCGCCGAGAGGACTTCGACAACCACGCGGCCCTGCTCTGCGTGCAGACCAAGTCGACCCTGGAGGCGCCGAAGCTCAGCTTCGACACCAACGAGTTCTTCCTCAAGAGCAACGAGGAGATGGCGGAGTCCTTCGCCGAGTGGCCGGAAGCGGTGCCGAGCACCGTGGAGATCGCCGAGCGTTGCGAGGTCGACATCGAGCTGGGCAAGCTGCTGCTGCCGCGATACCCGACCGCCGAAGGCGAGGAGCCGGAGGCGATGCTGCGGCGGATCGCCGGCGAGGGGTTGCGCGCCCGCTACGGCGACCCGCCGCCCGCCGAGGCCGTCGAGCGGCTCGAGTTCGAGCTGGGCGTGATCGAGGAGATGGGCTTCTCCTCCTACTTCCTGATCGTCTGGGACTTCGTCCGCTACGCCAAGCGCAACGGCGTCGCCGTCGGCCCCGGACGCGGCTCGGCCGCCGGCTCGATCGTCTCCTACAGCCTCGACATCACCGACATCGACCCGCTCGCCAACGACCTGCTCTTCGAGCGCTTCCTAAACCCGGGCCGTAAGTCGATGCCGGACATCGACATCGACTTCTCGGTGCGGGGCCGCGAGCGCGTGATCCGCTACGTCGCCGAGAAGTACGGGCGCGAGTCGGTCGCGCAGATCATCACCTTCGGCAAGATGGCGCCGCGCGCCGCCACCCGCGACGCCGCGCGGGTGCTCGGCTACGACTACGGGACCGGCGACCGCCTCGCCAAGCAGATCCCTGAGCCGGTCCTCGGCCGCAACCCCTCCTTCGCCGAGTGCCTCAGACCGGGCCAGGAGCTGAAACGGACCTACGACGAGGAGCCCGACGCGAGAAAGATCCTCGACGTCGCCCAGGGCCTCGAGGGGATCATCCGCAACAACTCGATCCACGCCGCGGCGGTGGTGATCGCCGACCGGCCGCTGCAGGAGATCGTCCCCCTCCAGCTTGCCGAGGACCGCAGCGCCCCCGCCGCGAACGGCAACGGCTCCGGCAAGGCCGAGCGCCAGTACAAGATCGTCACCCAGTACTCGATGGGGCCGATCGAGGAGATCGGGCTGCTGAAGATGGACTTCCTCGGCCTGCGAAACCTCGACGTGATCGAGGACGCGATCGAGATCATCAAGCGCTCCCGCGGCATCGAGCTCGACGTCGCCACGATCCCGATGGACGACGCGGCGACCTTCGAGATGCTGGCGAAGGGCGACGGCACCGGCGTCTTCCAGCTCGAGTCCGAGGGCATGCGGGACGCGATGAAGAAGGTGCGGCCGACCGAGTTCGACGACATCGTCGCCCTCGTCTCCCTCTATAGGCCCGGGG
>DATMBX010000165.1:0-13687 GCA_035558955.1 Solirubrobacterales bacterium
AGCTGGGCTCGCTGGGACGTCGACCACGGCCTGCTTCGCAGGGAACCGGCGGTCGAGAGTCTTTTTCGCTCGCCAGCCGGTTAGACTGCCGCCGCAACCTTTCCGGGAACTAGGTAGGAGGAGAAAGTGCAGGAACGAGGACTCGCGGCATACCTTGCCGAGCTGATCGGCACACTCTTGCTGGTCTTTTTCATCACCAGTGTCGTCGTGCTGTTCGTCGCCACGGGAAATCAGGCGCAGTTCGGTTCCGACTTCGCCGTCATCGGTCTCGTCCACGCATTCCTGCTGTTCGGCCTGATCGTGATGTTCGGCGTGGTCAGCGGCGGGCACTTCAACCCGGCGGTGACGCTGGCGGCCGCCGCGATCAAGCGGATTTCGCCGATCGACGCCGTCATCTACATCCTCGCCCAGCTCTCCGGCGCGGTTCTCGGGGCGCTGCTCACCAAGGGCCTGCTGCTCGACGAGGGGCGGGCGACCGACTACGGGGCCACTCAGGTCAGCGGCCTGCTCAGCGGCAACTTCGCCGGGGGGATCGTCGAGGCGATCGGCACGTTCTGCCTCGTCCTTGTCATTCTCGCCGCCGTCTTCTCCAAGAAGAGCTTCAAGGAGTGGGCGCCGCTGGCGATCGGCACGACGCTTGGTTTCATCGTCATGGTCGGCGGCCCGCTGACCGGCGCCGGCTACAACCCGGCCCGCTGGTTCGGCCCGGCGTTGGTCGGCAACGAGTGGGGCGGCGTCTGGCCCTACCTGCTCGGCCCGATCGTCGGCGCCCTGCTCGCCGCGGCCGTCTTCAAGTTCGTGCTCGAGAAGGGCGGCCCCGCCCCGACCGAGCCGCCGGAGCGGGTCAGGCCTCCGGCGTCGAAGCCCAGCACCGCCAGCTGACCTTCGGCTGAAGCCGACTTCCTGGAGCCGCCGGGCCTTGCCGGCTCGGCGGTTCCAGTAGCTTCCGCGGCGTGCGCCGGGTCACCTTCTCGCGGAACTACACGCTCTCGCTTTCGCGCACCTGTCAGTGCTACTGCAAGTACTGCGCTTTCGCGACCCGCAAAGCTCATATCCATCCTCCTCAGGAGGTTGAGCGGAAGCTAGACGAGGCGGAGCGACGAAACGCGAAGGAGCTTCTGGTCCTCACGGGGGAGCGCCCCGAAGTCAATCCCGAGGTGGCCGCCAAGCTGGCCGAGTGGGGCCACGACGACTTCACCTCATACGTCGTCTGGGCTTGCGAGCGGGCGCTGGAGCGCGGCATCCTGCCGCACACCAACATCGGTGTCCTCGACCGCGACGATCTGGCGCGGCTACGCGAAGTGACCGCCTCCCAGGGCCTGATGCTGGAGTCGATCTCCGAGCGGCTGATGGAGACCGTCCACGCCGGCTCGCCGACCAAGCATCCGGCGAAGCGGTTGGCCACGATCGAGGCCGCGGGCGAGCTGAGAATCCCGTTCACGAGCGGAATTCTGGTTGGGATTGGGGAGACCGAAGAGGAGCAGGTTGCCTCGCTGGAAGCATTGGCCGAACTGCATGCCGAGTACGGGCATCTTCAGGAGGTGATCCTTCAGAACTTCGTGCCGCATCCTCGGTACTACGGTCAGGAGGTTGCCGAGATCGCCGATGAAGCGGCACGCTCGCGGTGGAGGGACGGTGGGGGGGTCCCTCCGCTTGCTGGGTTTTTCGCCAGAGGAGTTGAGCGCTCATCCGCGGACGCTTCCGGGGCGAAAAACAGGACGCCGCTGCGCGGAGGGACCCCCCCACCGTCCCTGCCACAGTGGGCGACGCCCGTGTCGATCGAGGACATGAAGCGCCTGATTCGGGAGTGCAGGAGGCTGATGCCGGATGTTGGGATTCAGGTGCCGCCGAATCTTTCGGATTGGTGGACTGAGCTCGTGGAGGTTGGGGCGACCGATTTAGGGGGGCTTTCAGCGAACGGGGACCACATCTCTCCCGAGCATGCTTTTCCCAGCCCGCATGAGGTGCGGAAAGGGCTGGCGCCGAAGGGCTACGCGCTGACCGAGCGCTTGTGCGTCTACCCGCAGTACATGGATTCGGAGTGGATGGAGCAGGGGGTGCTCGACGTGGTGAAGCTCAAGTATTGGAGCTTCATTCCGCGGCGAGGGTCTGGGAGGCGGTCGGAGGAGACGATCGATACGGGACTGGCTCCTGAGGCGATTGCCAAGGGTCGCGAGGGGGTTGAGTTGACGGAGGATGAGCTGACGGCGCTGTTCGCTGAGACGCGGCCCGAGGTTGTCGAGGAGATGCGGGTTGCCGCCGATGAGCTGCGGGCTGAGCTTGCGGGGGATCGGGTGACCTTTGTGGTCAATCGGAACATCAACTTCACCAACATCTGCGTCGTCGGTTGCGCCTTTTGCGGGTTTGGGCAGGGGAAGCGCTCGCCCGACGCCTATGAGGTCTCCGAGGGGGAGTTCGCCGAGCGGATTCGGGATGCGGTCGAGTTCGGGGCGACGGAGATCTGCATGCAGGGGGGGATCCATCCCGACCTGACCTTGGAGGAGTACGGGAAGTGGCTGCGGCTGGCGAAGGAGGTGGCGCCGCAGCTCCACCTTCACGCCTACTCGCCGATGGAGGTTCACTACATGTGCGAGCGGTCGGGCAAGGCGCCCGACGCCGTTTTCGAGTACCTGAAGGAGTGCGGGCTCGGGTCGACGCCGGGGACCGCGGCCGAGGTGCTCGACGACGGGGTGCGGCAGCGGATCTCGCCGAACAAGCTGCCGGTCGATCGCTGGGTGGAGATCATCGAGGCCTCGCACCGGGCCGGGCTGCGCTCGACCTCGACCGTGATGTTCGGCCACATCGAGGAGCCGCGGGAGCTGGCCCGCCACATGCGGGTCGTCCGGGCGCTGCAGGAACGCACCGGCGGCATCACCGAGTTCGTCCCGCTCAGCTTCATCCCCTTCAACACGATGCTCGGCCGCACCCACGGGATCGAGGAGATTTCGGCCGCCGAGAACCTCAAGCACACGGCGGCGTTCCGCCTGGCCCTGGGCAAGACGATCACCAACCTGCAGGCGAGCTGGGTGAAGATGGGGCTCGGCGCCGCGACGGAGTCCCTGCGCTGGGGCGTGAACGACCTCGGCGGCACGCTGATGGAGGAGAACATCTCCCGCATGGCGGGTTCCCAGCACGGAGTGAGACTGGAGCCCGAGCAGCTGATCGATGCCGCCCGCGCCGGCGGCCGCATCCCGGCTCAGCGCACGACCCTCTACGAGATAGTCGAGACCTACTAGCGCCGAGCTCCCCTCAAGTCCATGATTGGGGGATACGGGCGATGGTCTTGGAGCGGCAGCGCGAGCCGTTGCGGCTCGCTGAGCTGCCCGATTCCCAGCCCGGGGCAGGGCAGGTGCTCGTCTCGGTCGCGGCCTGCGGGGTCTGTCGCACCGATCTCCATATCGCCGACGGCGACCTGACCGAGCCGAAGCTGCCACTGGTTCCAGGGCACCAGATCGTCGGGGTTGTGTTTGGGGTGGGGGAGAGGGCAGAGCGGTTCGCGCTCGGCGACAGGGTCGGCGTTCCCTGGCTCGGCTGGGCCTGCGGGGAGTGCCGCTACTGCCTCAGCGGGCGGGAGAACCTTTGCGACCGGGCGCGCTTTACCGGCTACGACCTCGACGGCGGCTACGCTGAGCTGGCGGTAGCCGACGAGCGCTTCTGCTTTCCGATCCCGGAGGGGTATTCCGACGAGCAGGCGGCACCGCTGCTCTGTGCCGGTCTGATCGGCTACCGCGCGCTGCGCCTCGTCGGCGACGCCGAACGAATTGGCTTCTACGGCTTCGGCGCCTCCGCCCACATCCTCTGCCAGGTTGCGGTCCACCAAGGGCGGCGGGTGTTCGCCTTTACGCGCGAGAGGGATGAGGCGACGCAGGCCTTCGCGCGGGAGCTGGGTGCCGAGTGGGCCGGTTCCTCGGATGAGCGCCCGCCCGAAGAGCTCGACGGGGCGATCGTCTTCGCGCCGGTCGGCGCGCTGATGCCGGCGGCGCTGCGGGCCAGCGCCAAGGGGGCGCGGATCGTCAGCGCCGGAATTCACATGAGCGACATCCCGGCTTTCCCCTACGAGACCCTCTGGGGCGAGCGCTCGCTCGGCTCGGTCGCCAACCTGACCCGCCGGGACGGAGAGGAGTTCATGGCCCTGGCGCCGCGCGTGCCGGTTCGCACCGAGGTCCAGGTCTATCCCCTGACAGAGGCAAACCAGGCGCTTGACGACATCCGCACCGGCCGCCTCCAAGGCGCCGCCGTCCTGAAAATCGCCGACGAACCCGAGGTGCAACGCATTTGACATGTCAAAGCTGTCGTATGCGTTGCACCGGGTGTGGCGTCAGCGGAAGAGGTCGTCACGTCGTGGGCGGCGCAGCGCTGCGACGCCCGGGCCGTCGTCTTCACTGATGTGGCGATCGAGGCCGCGGACGATTGCGACGGGGATGCCACATGCCTTGTCGCGGACGAGGTCGGCCGCTGCTGCGGCCTCGTCGGCGACAGCGATCAAGGTCGCTTCCAGCTTGCGTCCCCTGGCGTCCTCGCGCCCGCGCCAGTCGTCGAGCGGGGCGATGCCGGCACAGCCGATCGCGACCTCTACCTGCCCCAGTCGCCAGGCGCGACCGAAGCTGTCGGAGACGATGACCGCGACCGCGACGCCGGTGGTGCCGCGAATCTCCTCGCGGATGCGGCGAGCTGAGGTGTCGGGGTCCTCGGGCAGCAGACAGACGGTGTCCGGCTCGGGGAGGTTGGAGCTGTCGATCCCGGCATTGGCGCAGACGAACCCGTGCCGCGTCTCCGCGATCAGCACGCCGCGCTCCGCGCGAAGCACCTCTCTGCTCTCCTCGAGGATCAACTCGACGAGGGCCGGCTCTTTGCCGAGCACCGCCGCGAGCCGTTGCGCCTCGCCGCCGGGGATCACGGAGGAAAGCCTTCGCACTCGACCTTCGGCCTTGGAGACGATCTTCTGGGAGACGACGACGACATCGCCGTCGCGCAGTTCGACCCGGGAGCAGATCTCTTCGCCCACGCGCATCCCCTCGACGAACTCGGGCAGCCCGTCGACCCCCGCGACTCGCAACTCCCCCGTTCCGCTGCGACTTATCCCTGGCATACCGGGATAAGTCGCGGCGGAGCTTGGTTGGGGGTCATATGCCGAGCGCCTTGGCGGTTCGGGTCGCGCGGCCCGGTTGCGCCGTCAGCTCCCGGGTGAGGGCGACGACGTCGGCCGGGGTATCGAGGTCTAGGCCCAGCGAGGGCAGCTCCTCGACCGAGAAGGGGATGCCGGCCTCGCGGGCGGTGGCGACGTGGCGGTCGCGGCTTCCCTCGCCGAAGGCGGGGCGGATCGCGCTCGGCGGCGCCAGGGCCAGGGCGTTGGTTCCGGTTCCGTGGCGGTCGGGGACGATCGCCACGTAGCGCTCGGGGACGCCGGTCAGCAGCCGATCGAGCTCGCGCGGGTCCAGCAACGGGCAGTCGATGGGGAGGAGGACGACGCAATCGGCTCCGTGCTCTTCGGCGCGGCCGATCCCCGCCAGCGCCGCCTCCGAGTGGCCCTCGTCGGAGAAGTTGGGCAGGACCTCGGCGCCTGCCGCCTCGGCCGCCTCGGCGGCGCGCGGCTCCGTCGTCACCACGATCGTGCGCTCGATCGATCGGGCGGCGCCGATCGCGTCCAGCGCATCCTCGAGCATCGCCTCCGCCAGCTCGGCGCGCCGTTCGTCGTCGATCCCCGCGGAGAGGCGCTGCTTTGCCGCGCCGAAGCGCTTCACTGGTAGGACGGCGGTTGCTTTCAACCTTCAGCGAGGCTAGCGGCGTAGTCGAGCACCGTCTTCGCGACCGCCGCGCGGCCTTGCCGTCCCTCCATCAGCGTCGGCGTCGTCAGGGTCGGGATCTCGGCCGGTGGCGGGTCGGGATCGCTCTCGTCGACGACCATCGCGTCGATCAGCCCGGCATAGAGCGATGCCGCCCCGGCGGCCGTCGCGGGCCGGCCTATCGCCTGCATGAAGCGCTCGGTCGGTCCCTTCACCACCTTGCCGGCGACGAACGGGCTGACAGCGACGACCGGTGCGGCGGAGGCGGCGATCGCCTCACGCGCGCCGGGAACGGCGAGGATCGGGCCGATGCTGATCACCGGGTTGGAGGGGCCGATCACGATCGCTTCGGCGTCGCGAAGGGCGTCGAGGACCTCCGGCGTCGGCTCCGATTGGGCGATCCCCTCCAGCTCGACGCCGTGGACCTCGGGCCGGCCACCGTCGACGATCAAGTACTCCTGCAGCCCTCGCCGCCCCGCTTCGGTGGTGACGAAGGTGCGGACCGGCGCCTCGCACATCGGCAGCACCCGGGCCTCGACCCCCAGGCCGCGGGCGATCTGCGCCTGCGCGTCGGTCAATCGTCCGCCTTCTTCGAGGAACTGACGCCGGTAAAGACAGGCGGCGAGGTCACGGTCGGAGAGACTGAACCAGCTCGGCGCGCCCAGCCGCGTCAACCGCTCGAAGACGGCGAAGGTGTCGTCCCGGATTCCCCAGCCGCGCTCCTCGTCGATCTCGCCGGACAGCCAGTAGGTGACGAGGTCGGGGTCGGGGGAGACATGGACGCCGAGGATCTCGACGTCGTCTGCGGTGTTGGCGATCACCGTCAGCTCGGCGCCGATCACGTCCTGCATCCCGGCGCCGAGCTTGGCGCCGCCGGTCCCGCCGGCGAGCAGCGCGACCCGCATCTAAAACACCTTTTCGCGCTTCGTTCGCGGCGCGAGGAGCCGGAGATGCACGCTTGCTCGCTCCGCGCTCAAGCCCAGTGATCGGCGTCGGGAAGCCCGGTGAGGCGGATCCCGGCGTGCGCCTTGTAGCGGACGTTGACCGAGATCAGCATCGGCGTCAGCTGCTCGACGATCCGCGCCATCTCCAGCGGGCCGGCATTGATTGCGCGCAGGCCGGGGATCAGCTCGATCAGGCGGGCGATGCGCGCCTTGTCGGCCTTGCGGTCGCCGCAGACGAGGATGTCCTCACCCAGTTCGGCGTCGAGGTCGGCGAGGGTCGGGGCGCCGACCGTGTGCAGCGCGGAAACGACGGTGACGCCCTCGGGAACCATCTCTTGCGCCTGCTGTGCGGCCGACCCCTGCCAGACGCCGAGCGAACGGGTCGCCTTGCCGCTGACCGCGGCCGCGAGCGGGACGGTGCAGTCGACCAAGATCTGTCCCGGCCGCAAGGCGTCGCGCAGGTTGTTGAGGTTCTCCGACTGGGCGCGGAAGGGGACGGTGAGGAAGACGATTTCGCCTCGCTTCGCCGCCTCCTCGTTGAGCAGGCCCTCTACCTCGGCGCCGGGGACGGCCTCGCAGATCTTCGCCGCCGCCTCCTCGGCGCGCTCGGCCGAACGGGAGCCGAGCACTATCGGCACTCCGGCCTTGGCCCAGCGGCGCGCCAAGCCGGCGCCGAGGGCGCCGGTGCCGCCAACGATCGGTATGGGAGCAAGGTCCGCCATGCGCGCGCCAGTCTATGCTCACGCCCGATGCGACTCGAAGGACGAAAGGCGTTGGTGACCGGCGGCGCTAGCGGGATAGGCGCCGCGATCGCCGCGCGCTTGAGCGCTGAGGGCGCCGAGGTCTGGGTTGGCGACATCGACACCGAGGGCGCCGAGCGCGTCGCGGGCGAGATCGCCGGCCACGCGGTGGAGTTGGACGTCACCGACTTCGAGTCCGCCAAGGCGGCGGTCGAAGCGGCCGGCGCGCTGGACGTCCTCATCAACAACGCCGGCACCGATGAGTTCGGCTTCTTCACCTACACAACTCCCGAGCAGTGGCGGCGGCTCCTGGACATCAACCTGGGCGGGGTCTTCAACTGCACCCACGCGGCGCTGCCCGCGATGCAGCAGGCGAGATACGGGCGAATCGTCAGCATCTCTTCGGAGGCCGGCCGGGTCGGCTCCAAGGGCTCCGCCGTCTACTCGGCGACCAAGGGAGGCGTTGTCGCCTTCATGAAGGCGATCGGCCGCGAGAACGCGCGCTATGGGATCACCGCCAACTCGATCGCCCCCGGCCCGATCGAGACGCCGCTGTTGATGGGGGCGAAGGAGTTCGGCGAGATCGGCGAGAGAGTGATCGAGACGATGAAAAGAGCGACCCAGATGGGTCGCCTCGGCCAGCCGGAGGAGGTTGCCGCAGCGGCAGCCTTTCTCGCCTCCGACGATGCGACTTACGTCACCGGCGAGACCCTCGGGGTCAGCGGCGGGCTCGGAATGGTCTGAGCGATGGCGTCGCTGCCCCAGCGCGCGCGCATTCGCGAGGTCGGACCCCGCGACGGCTTTCAAAACGAGCCGGAGACGATCGCCACCGAGGACAAGATCCGACTGATCGACATGCTCTCGGCGAGCGGGCTGAAGCGGATGGAGATCACCTCCTTCGTACGCCCGGACGTCATCCCCCAGCTGTCCGACGCGGCCGAGGTGCTGGCCGGTGTCCAGCGTCGCGACGGTGTCGCCTTCTCGGTCTTGATCCCGAACGAGCGCGGGTTGGAGCGGGCGCTGGAGATGCGCGACCGCTTCGACGAGGCGAGCGTCTTCCTCTCCGCCTCCGAGAGTCACAATCGCGCCAACGTCAACCGCTCGATCGAGGAGTCGATCGGGGGGCTGGAGCGGACGATCGCGACGGCGCGCGAAGAGGGCCTGCGCTGCGAGGTGGTCGTTTCGGTCTCCTTCGGCTGTCCCTACGAGGGCGAGGTGTCGCCCGAGCGAGTCTTCGAGATCGCCGAACGGCTCGCCGCCGCCGGCTGCGCCGAGGTCGGCTTCGGCGATACGACCGGGATGGCGAATCCGCGTCAGGTGCATGAGTTCTTCGCCGCCGCCCGTGAGCGCCTCACCGGTGTCGAGCTGACCGCCCACTTTCACAACACCCGCGGCCAGGGGTTGGCCAACGTGTTGGCGGCGCTGGAGGAGGGGATCGACTCCTTCGAGTCGAGCTTCGGCGAGCTGGGCGGGTGCCCGGTGCCACCCGGTTCGACCGGCAACGTCTCGACCGAGGACGTGGTCTCGATGCTGCACGAGATGGGGATCGAGACCGGTGTGGAGTTGCCGAAGTTGATCGACGCTTCGCGCGCCGCTCAGGAGATTCTCGGTCGCCCGCTCGGCGCCCACGTGCTGCGTGCCGGACCGGTGGACTGGCACCGCGACTAGGCTCCTCCCCCGTGAGCGATTTCGCAAAGGCTCTCGAAGCCGCCCTCTCCGGCGGCCCCCAGCGCCACCACGAGAAGACCGCCGAGCAGGGCAAGCTGCCCGTGCGCGAGCGCGTCGAGCGGCTGGTCGATCCAGGCTCCTTCGCCGAGGAGGGGCTGCTGGCGAACTGGGATAAGGAGGGGCTCGGCGCCGACGGGGTCATCACCGGCCTGGCCACGATCGACGGCCGCCGCGTCGCCCTGATGGCCAACGACCCGACCGTGAAGGCCGGCTCCTGGGGGCCGAAGACGGTGGAGAAGATCCTCCGCATCCAGGAGCGGGCGCTGAAGCAACGGGTGCCGATGATCTATTTGGTCGACTCCGCCGGGGCGCGGATCACCGACCAGGTGCAGATGTTCCCCGGACGGCGCGGCGCCGGCCGCATCTTCCACAACGAGGTGCGCCTCTCCGGCCAGGTGCCGCAGATCTGCCTGCTGTTCGGCCCCAGCGCCGCCGGCGGCGCTTACATCCCGGCCTTCTGCGACGTGGTGATCATGCGTGAGGGCAACGCCTCGATGTACCTGGGGTCGCCACGGATGGCGGAGATGGTGATCGGGGAGAAGGTGACGCTGGAGGAGATGGGCGGGGCGAAGATGCACACTGGCGTTTCCGGCTGCGGGCACTTCCTGGTCAAGAGCGACGAAGAGGCGATCGATCTGGCGAAGCGCTACCTGTCGTTCATGCCGGGGAGCTGGCGGGAAGACCCGCCCGCCGCGCCGGGGGTCGATCCAGCTTCAGATGCGGCGATCGCCGGGATCGTGCCCGCCGATGAGAACCAACCCTTCGACATGCGCGAGGTGCTCGACGCGCTGCTCGACGCCGATTCCTTCCTCGAGGTCCACAAGCGCTGGGCGAGAGAGTTGATCGTCGGCTACGGCCGTCTCGACGGCCGCGTCGTCGGCGTCGTCGCCAACCAGCCGCGTCAGAAGGGTGGCGTGCTCTTCGTCGACTCGGCCGACAAGGCGGCCCGCTTCATCCAGACCTGCAACGCCTTCAACGTGCCGCTGCTCTTCCTCGCCGACGTGCCTGGATTCATGATCGGCACAGCGGTCGAGCGCCAGGGAATCATCCGCCACGGGGCGAAGATGATCAGCGCCGTCTCCGAGGCGACGGTGCCGAAGCTCTCGGTGATCGTGCGCAAGGCCTACGGAGCCGGCCTCTACGCGATGGCCGGCCCGGCTTTCGAGCCGGACTGCTGCATCGCGCTGCCCAGCGCCTCGATCGCGGTGATGGGTCCCCAGGCCGCCGTCAACGCCGTCTTCTACAACCAGATCCAGGCGATCGAGGACGAGGCCGAGCGCGAGCGGTTCGTCGCGGAGAAGCGCGCCGAGTACGCCGAGGACATCGACCTGTTGCACCTCGCCTCCGAGCTGGTCGTCGACGCGGTGGTCGATCCGGAGGGCCTGCGAGCCGACCTGATCCGCCGCTTCGCCTACGCGGCGAGCAAGGACCGCGCCTTCGCCGAGCGGCGAAACCCGGTCACCCCAGCTTGAGGCGGGCGGCCATCTCCGTGAAGTAGTCGAGTGCGGCCGGGTTGGCGAGGGAGTCGCGACTGGCCGCCTTCTCTGGTGGTGTGCCCATCAGGATCCGTTTGACGGGCACCTCCAGCGCCTTGCCGCTGAGGGTGCGGGGGACTTCGGCGATCTGGAAGACCTCGTCGGGGACGTGGCGGGGGGAGCACTGCTCGCGAACGCGGCGGGCGATCTCCTTGGGGAGCTGGTCGTCGAGCTCGGCGCCCTCGCGCAGGACGACGAAGAGCGGCATCCAGCCTTCGGTTCCGGGGCGGGGTATGTCGACGACCAGGGCATCGACGATCTCGTCGATGCCGAGCACCGCGCGGTAGATCTCGCTCGTCCCCATGCGGATGCCGGAGCGGTTGATGGTCGAGTCGGAGCGGCCGTAGATGATCGCCGTGCCGCGCGAGGTGATCTCGATCCAGTCGCCGTGGCGCCAAACGCCGGGATAGTGCTCGAAATAGCTGGCCCGGTAGCGGCTGCCGTCTGGATCGCCCCAGAAGAAGACGGGCATCGAGGGCATCGGCTGGGTGACGACCAGCTCGCCGACCTCGTCGATCACCGAGTTGCCGTCCTCGTCCCAGGCCTCGACCGCCGCGCCCAGCGCACGCGCCTGCAACTCGCCCCGGAACACGGGGAGCAGAGGCACACCGCCGACGAAGGCGGTGCAGAGGTCGGTGCCGCCGCTGGTCGAGAAGAGCCAGGTGTCGGCGCCGACATGCTCGTAGATCCAGTCGAAGCCCTCGGGTGAGAGGGGAGAGCCTGTCGAGCCGACCGCCTTCAGTCTGTCGAGGTCACGACCGGCGCCGGGCTCGACACCGGCCTTCATGCAGGCCGCGATGTAGCTGGCGCTGGTGCCGAACATCGTCACCCCCGCTCGCTCGGCGAGATCCCAGAGCGCGTTCATGTCGGGATGCCCTGGATTGCCGTCGTAGAGCACGATCGCGGCGCGGGTCAGCAGGCCCGAGACCAGGAAGTTCCACATCATCCAGCCGGTCGTCGTGAACCAGAAAAGGCGGTCGCCCGGATGGGCGTCGACGTGGAGGTTGAGCTTCTTCAGGTGTTCGAGCAGGATGCCGCCCTGCCCCTGGACGATCGCCTTCGGCAGGCCGGTGGTGCCGGAGGAGTAGAGGACCCAGAGCGGGTGGTCGAAGGGGACGCGTTCGAAGGCGAGCTCCGCGTCCTCGCCTGCGGCGAGCAGCTCGTCCCAGCGCACCGCGTCTCGCAAAGGGGAGAGGTCGGGGTCGGGATCGAGGTAGGGGAGGACGATCGTGCGTCCCAGGCTTGGCATCTCGGCCTGGAGGCGGGCGATGGTCTCGCGCCGGTCGAAGTCCTTGCCGCCGTAGCGGTAGCCGTCGACCGCGAAGAGGACCTTGGGCTCGATCTGGGCGAAACGGTCGATCACGCTGGCCGGGCCGAAGTCGGGGGAGCAGCTCGACCAGACGGCGCCGAGGCTGGCGGTGGCGAGGAAGGCGACGATCGCCTCCGGGACGTTCGGCATGTAGGCGACGACCCGGTCGCCGCGCTCGACACCCAGCGAGCGCAGCCCGGCGGCCGTCGCGGCGACCTGCGCTCGCAGCTCCCGCCAGCTCATCTCGCTCAAATCGCGCAGCTCTGAGGCGTGGAGGATTGCCGTCTCGGCGTCGTCCTTGCCGGCGAAGACGTGCTCGGCGTAGTTGAGCCGCGAGCCGGCGAACCACTCTGCGCCCGGCATCTCGCGGCTGCCCAGAGCCCGGTCATAGCCGCCGTCGGCCCGCACGTCGAAGAAGTCCCAGATCGAGGACCAGAAGCCTTCGAGGTCGTCGACGGACCAGCGCCATAGCTCGTCGTATCCCTCGAAGCCCAGTCCGCGCTCGGCCTCCAGCCAGCGCATGTACTCGGTCATCCGCGCGCTCTCGACCAGCGCGGCCGGCGGTTCCCAGAGCCTTTCCGGGGCGTCGGCGGTCACCCGGTCGCGGATGTGGCGCCCGCCTTTGCCTGCGCGCGCTCGAGCTCGTGCGGGTCGTGGGAGCAGAAGAGGGTTATCTCGTCACCGTGGCGGGAGGCCAACTCCCGCAGTCGCTCCCGATTGGAGCGACGAGCCCTTTTGTCGGCGGCGGTCAGGCTCTGGAAGAGGCGAAGCCCCGGCGGGCAGCTCGGCGGCGTCTCGACCTCGCCGTGGTTGAAGTACGCATCGCCGCAATGGAGCAGCCAGCCGTCCCCACGGTCGATTGCGACGCCGGTGTGTCCCCGCGAGTGGCCGATCAGAGGCACGAGCGCCAGGTCGAGGTCGAGGCCCTGCAGGATGCCGACGCTCTCGAAGCCGAACCACTCGTCGCCGCCATCGGAGCGGTGCGTCACCCACTTCGGCTTGTGCTCCCAGTGCGTGCCGGGGTAGCGAAGCCGCTCGCTAAGCCGGGGGTTGAGCGCGGCCTCCAGCTCAGGGGCGAAGACGTGCACCTCGGCCTGCGGGAAGTCGGGCAGGCCGCCGGCGTGGTCGGGGTCGAGGTGGGTGACGACGATGTGGCGCACGTCGGCGGCGGCGAAGCCGAGCCCTTCGAGCTGCCGCAGGGCGGTCGTTTCGACCGCCGGCTTCACGTTCATCAAGCCGTAGCCCGCGCCAAGGCGTCGCGGATCCCGCATGTCTTCGAGTCCGAAGCCGGTGTCGACCAGCACCAACCCCTCGCCGGTCTCGATCGCCAGGCAGTGGCAGACGATCAGCCCTTTCTTCAGATAGCCCCCGTGGCCATTGATCAACCGCCTTCCATGGGGACAAAGCGACCCGCAGTTGAGGTGGTGAATCCTCATCCCGCGCGGCAGTCTAGAGGCGGACTATCGTTCGCAGGGCGCCGGAGTGGCGGAATTGGCATACGCGATCGACTCAAAATCGATTGCCCTTACGGGCTTGTGGGTTCGAGTCCCACCTCCGGCATGGAAGTGGCGCAGGCTAGGCGAGCTGCGGAGCGCCGTTCTCGGGTGGGGCGCCGGCGCCATAGTCCTCGCCGGAGCCGATCGGGCGC
>DATMBX010000166.1:0-2319 GCA_035558955.1 Solirubrobacterales bacterium
AAGGACCTGCAGCCGGTCGACGAGCTCGGCGCCGGGGACATCGGCGCGGTCGCCAAGCTCAAGGAGACCCGGGCCGGAGACGTCCTCTGCGAGCGCCAGGAGGACGTCCACTTCGCGCCGCTTGAGCTGCCCTCGCCGGTGATGGCGTTCGCCTACGAGACGCGGGCGAAGGGGGAAGAGGACAAGGCGGCCTCCGCGGTGCGCCGGCTGACCGAGGAGGACCCGACCCTCGACGTCCACCGCGACCCGCAGACCGGCGAGCAGATCATCGCCGGCCTCACCCAGGTACACGTCGAGGTCACGGTCGAGCGGATGAAGAGCCGCTTCGGGGTCGAGATCGAGCTGCACCCGCCGCGCGTGCCCTACCGCGAGTCGATCCGGAGCCCCGCGAGCGCCCACGCCCGCTACAAGAAGCAGTCCGGCGGCCGCGGCCAGTTCGCCGACTGCAAGATCGAGATCGAGCCCGCCGAGGACGGCGTCGGCCTCGAGTTCGTCAACAAGATCAAGGGAGCGGCGATCCCGGGCGGCTTCATCCCGGCGGTCGAGAAAGGCGTCGTGGAAGCGATGGAGCACGGCACGGTCGCGGGGTACCCCGTGAAGGACGTGCGGGTGCTGCTGGTCGACGGCAAGCACCACGACGTCGACTCCTCCGAGATGGCCTTCAAGCTCGCCGGCTCGATGGCCTTCAAGCAGGCGATGGAGGACGCCGAGCCGGTCCTGCTCGAGCCGATCGTGCGGCTGACGGTGAGCTGTCCCGACGACGTGGTCGGCGATGTGATCGGCGATCTCAACTCCCGCCGCGGCCATCCGCTGGGGATGGAGCCGAAGGGTTCGACGACCGAAGTGAAGGCCGTGGTGCCGATGGCCGAGGTGCTCGACTACGCGCCCGACCTGCGCTCGATCAGCGGCGGGCGAGCGGATTTCGGGATCGAGTTCGATCGCTACGAGGAGATTCCCTCGCACCTGGCCGACAGGGTTATTGCGGCCGCGAGCGACGCCAAAGTCAGCGCGTAGCCGTTGGTAGCTTTGGCGCATGGCGAGCCCTCAGGAGACTCACGAGCGAGCGATCGCCCGCTTCAACGCGAGCGAGGCTGCGCGGACGGTCGCCGGCCTGACGCGGACGCTGGGGGAGCCATGGGTGTCGGTCGGCGCCGCCGCCGGCTCGCCGAGCGAGATGCGGATAACCGTCGCTTGGGAGCTGTCTTGGTATCAGTGGGGAGTCGACCTGGGCGACGAGCTCCGGCCCGTCTTCCCTCTCGACAAGGGTGGGGAGATCGATCAACTGGATGGCTCCGCCCGCCAGTGGAACGCGACCGCAACCGCCGGGCAGGTCGTCCTCGGCGCCCCAGCTGGCAACCGCGAGCCGGTCGCCTGATCGGCATGGACAAGGTCGTGGTCAATGTCGACGGCGGCGCCCGCGGCAACCCGGGCCCGGCGGCGATCGCCGCGGTGGTCCAAGACGCCGACGGCCAGGTCCTCCAGGAAAAGGGCGAGAAGATCGGCCGTGCAACCAACAACGTCGCCGAGTACAGGGCGCTGCTGCTCGGGATCGAGATGGCGGCGGCCCTGGGGGCGAGCGAGCTGGAGCTGGTCGGCGACTCCGAGTTGATCGTCCGCCAGGTGGAGGGCAAGTACAAAGTCAAAGACGCGGCCCTGCGCAATTTGCACACCGAGGTGAAGCGCGCCTTGGAGCCGTTTGAAAGCTGGTCGATCCGCCACGTTCGCCGCGAGCACAACGCCGAGGCCGACCGCCTCGTCAACGAGGCCTTGGACGGCGGTTAGCGGGCCTGTAGCCTTTCCAGCGTGGGAGGAGTAAGACGTATCGGTTGGGCGGGTGCGCTAACGGCGCTGCTCTGTGTGGGGGCGCTGCTGTCGCCTGCCGCCGGCGTCGCAGCCGGCGGGCCGGGCTTCCAGACGGGCACCTATAAGGGCAAGACCAGCCAAAACCTGCCCTTCACCATGACCGTGAGCAGAACCGCGGTCATCTCCATCGAGTTCGAGTGGAGAGCCAAGTGCGCCGACGGCCGGCGGCACCGGAACGGGATTTCCGTCGGTGGCGTGCGGATCGTCAGAAGGTCCTTCTCCACCGGCGGCACTCTCAACACCGGCGGAAAAGTCCACGTCGACGGGAAGCTGCGCGGCCGCTTCGCCTGGGGCCATCTCTCACGCTGGGGGCCGAGCGCCTTCGGCACTTTCAACTGTCCGGCGAAAGGCGTCAGATGGAAGGCGCGTCTGAAGACGCCCACCGTCCCGGGGTTCGGTCCGATGGCCTTCTCGGGCACGACCAGCCAGGGCCTGCCGATCGACTTCTCCGTCACG
>DATMBX010000167.1:0-9092 GCA_035558955.1 Solirubrobacterales bacterium
CCTCGCGGCTGAGGCGAGCCAGGGTCGGGCCGTCGACCAACTCGGTGACGAGCAGCGCATTGCCGTCCTCCTCCCCCATCTCGTAGAGGGTCACGATCCCGGGGTGGTTGAGCCGCGCGGCGGCCTGCGCTTCGCGCAGCACTCGCCGGCGAGATTCGCCGCGAGATTCGATCGCCTTGACCGCGACCGGGCGCTCCAGCCGTCCGTCCCACGCCTCGTAGACGACGCCGAAACCGCCGCTGCCAATCCGGCGTTCGATCAGAAAGCGGTTGAGGACCAGGGAGCCGACCAAATCACCCACCGCCTTCGACGGAAGGGCATGGGCTCCTGCGAAAGGGCGCAAAAACGCAACCTTTGCTGCGGTTCTTGACGCCGCGACCACCCCAGCGTGCATACTTCCCGCCCAGTCAACGGCTTCAGAGAGGCATTCTTGGAGGACTCCACAGCAGCCAGGCCCGGGCGCAGGCCGCGCCCGCCGCGCAGGCCGGAGCGACAACAAATCCTGATTCGACGCGGTCTGGCGCTCGGCGCCGGGCTACTGGTGCTGGTGCTGCTCGTCCTCGGAGTCAAAGGCTGTCTCAACGCGCGCCAGGAGCGGGCGTTGACCGACTACGCGAACGACGTCACCCAGATCGTCGACGAGACTCAACAGACCAGCGAGTCCTTCTTCGGCAAGCTCGACGATCCAGGAAGCCTCTCGGTGACCGAGTTCGTCGGCCAGGTCGACTCCGACCGCAGCGCGATGGAGAGCTACGCGAGCCGGGTCGACAGCCTTGACGCCCCGGGCGACATGGCTCACGCGCAGAACGCGCTGGAGCTGGTCTACGAGTTGCGCGTCGCGGCGATGAACGACATCGCCGATCAGATGAGCACCGCTCTCGGCGACGTCGGATCGGAGAGAGCGATGGCGATCGTCGCGGACCGGATGCGGATGCTGCTGGGCAGCGACGTCCTCTACGCGGCGGTGGTGCGCCCGGAGATCGACGGTGTGCTCGCCGACAACGGGATCGAGGGGAACGATGTGCCGAAGAGCATCTTCGTCCCCGACGAGACGTGGCTCGACCCCGACACGGTCAGCTCGGCGCTGGGTTCGGTGAGCGGCGCGACCGGGGGCGCGACTTCGGGTGTGCACGGGTTGGGATTGTTCGCGAGCAGCATCGACGGGGTGCCGCTGACCGCCGACTCGACCACCACTATCTCAGCGGACGGCACCCCGGAAGTCGAGGTGCAGGTGCAGAACCAGGGGGACTCGACCGAGAACGGCGTGACCGTCTCCGTCAGCGTCGACGGCAGCGTGCTGGAGCAGGACATCAGCTCGATCGCCCCGCTCGAGACGCAGAGCGTGACGATCCCGCTGACCCCGGCGCCAAGCGGCCAGGTGACTCTCGACGTCAGCGTGCAGCCGGTCCCCGGCGAGCTGGTCTCGAGCAACAACGAGGCCAGCTACATCGTGCTCTTTCAGTGAAGCGCATGCGGAGCACCCGTCCATATCTGATTCTTCGGGGGCGGAGCATGCGCGGAACCATTGGCTAGGGAGGCGCTGTGAAGATCGCCTACCTCGGCCCGGCCGGCACCTTCACCGAGGACGCCCTGCTCGAGGCGAGCCGCGAGGACTTCGAGCCGCTGCGCACGCTGACGATCCACGACGCGATCCTCGCGGTCGAGAGCGGCGAAGCCGACCGCGCTCTGGTCCCCTTCGAGAATTCGATCGAGGGGTCGGTGCGCAGCACCCTGGACACGCTCGCCTTCGAGGCGAAGGCGGTGACGATCGTCGGCGAGCACGACTTCGCCGTGCGAGCGCACCTGATCGCGCGTGAGGACGTCGGGCTGGCGGACGTCGAGGCGGTCATCTCCCACCCGCAGCCGCTCGCGCAGTGCGCCAGGTTCCTGCGCGAGAGCCTGCCGGGAGTCGAGCGCCGCAACGCCACCAGCACGGCTGCCGCGGTCCGCATGGTCGGCGAATCGCCCAGGCCCTGGGCGGCGATCGGCGCCCGCTCGGCTGCCGACCTCTACGGCTGCCGGATCCTGCGCGAAGGCATCGAGGACGAAGCGGGCAACGTAACCCGCTTCGTCTGGATCGCCCCCGAAGGAACCGAGCCGGTTGGCGAAGGCCCCTGGAAGACCTCCCTCGTCTTCTCCGAACTAGGCGAGGACCATCCCGGGGCGTTGGTAGAGGCGCTCCAAGAATTCTCCTCCCGCGCAGTCAACCTCTCCCGCATCGAGTCCCGCCCCCTCCGCCTTGGACTGGGCCGCTACATGTTCTTCTGTGACGTCGAGGGGGCAATCACAGACGAGGCAGTGGCCGAAGCCCTAGAAGCTTTAAAGGCGAAGGCGGAGTCCGTGCGGATTCTGGGCTCCTACCCGGTCCATTAGAGCCGGAAGGGATACCCCCTCGACGGGCGGATACTCAGAGCCGTCCAGCTAATTAGCTGGACGGCGAGTTCGGCGAGGGGGTATCCCTTCCGGCTCCACGCCACCCATGCGTAGAATCCCCAGGCACCATGGCTCGTGTGCTTGTTCTTAATGCGACATTTGAGCCGATCAACGTCTGCACGTTGAGGCGCGCCGCTGTGCTGCTGCTGAAGGAGAAAGCGGAGCTGCTGGAGCGCAAAAGCGGAGCGTTGCACTCTGAGCGAATGACGATGGAGAAGCCCGATGTGATTCGGCTGGTCAATTACGTACGAATCCCCAGGGAAGCGCACCGAAGGAAGATCACTCGACGGGCTGTGCTTGCGAGGGATCGGTGGACTTGTCAGTACTGCGGATCGACGAAGTCGGGCTTGACGGTCGACCATGTGATTCCGAGAAGCAGGGGCGGGAGATCCGTGTGGGAGAACATTGTCGCCGCCTGCGCCAGATGCAACCGCCGCAAGGGCAACCGTCTACCCCGCGAAATCCAAATGCACCCAAGAACCTCACCCAAGGCCCCGCCGCCTACCGTCTTCATCCAGGTGGCCAGTCCAAGCATCCCCCCCGCCTGGGAGCAGTACTTACCAGCAGCGGCCTGAGTGGGGTGAGAGCAGCACCCCCTCGACGGGCGGATACTCAGAGCCGCCCAGCTAATTAGCTGGGCGGCGAGTTCGGCGAGGGGGTGCTGCTCTCACCCTCACCAGCGAGTTCGTCCTGCGCCACTTCTTCCGGGCCGTCGTCCGACTCGACCACCAAAGCGACGGCGCTGACTCTGTCGTCGTCCTTGATGTTCATCACCTTCACGCCCTGGGTCGGCCGCCCCATCTGCGAGATGCCGTTGACAGAGGTCCGCTGGACCATCCCGTTCTGGGAGATGAAGAGAAGGTCTTGATGCTCGCGGACGATCAGGGCGCCGACGAGGCCGCCCTTCTTCTCGGTCAGCTTCGCGGTCAGCACGCCTTTGGTGCCGCGCCCCTTGACCGGGTACTCGCCGACCGGCGTCCGCTTGCCGTAGCCGTTGTCTGTCACGACGAACAGCTCGGTGTCGTCGCGGGCGATGTCCATCGCCAGCACCCGGTTGTCTCTGCCCGCGACGTTCATCCCCTTGATCCCGCTGGTGTCGCGCCCCATCGGGCGTACCAGTCTCTCCGAGAAGCGAGAGGCGTGGCCGGAGTGGGAGACCATCAGGATGTCGTCGTCGCCCGAGGTCAGCCGCACCTGGACCAGCTCGTCGCCGTCGCGGACCTTGATCGCGATGATCCCGTCGGCCCGGATCGGCGTGTTGTAGGCGAGGAACTCCGTTTTCTTGATCTGACCCTTGGCGGTGGCGAAGGCGAGGTACTTGTTCTCTCTGAAGTCCCGCGTGGGAATCACCGCCATCACCTTCTCCCCCTCGCGCAGCGGCAAGAGGTTGACCAGGGCGCTGCCTTTCGCTGTCCGCGACCCCTCCGGCAGCTCGTAGACCTTGAGCCGGTAGACCTTGCCCCTGTTGGTGAAGAAGAGCAGGTAGTCGTGGGTCGAGCAGATGTGAAGGTGGGCGATGTAGTCGTCTTCCTTCATGTTCATCCCCATCACGCCGACGCCGCCGCGGCGCTGCTGGCGGTAGGTGGCGAGCGGGAGGCGCTTGACGTAGCCGGAGGCGGTCAGGGAGATCACCATCTGCTGGTCGGCGATCATGTCCTCGATCCCGACATCGCCCTCGAAGTGGGCCAGCTCGGTGCGCCGCTCGTCGCCGTATGACTCGACGATTTCGGCCAGTTCCTCTTTGACCAGGGCCAGCACCCGAGACTCGTCGCCGAGGATCTCCCGCAACTCGCCGATCCGCTCGAGCAGGTCGGTGTGCTCGGCGCGAACTTTGTCTGCCTCGAGCGCGGTGAGGCGCTGCAGGCGCATATCGAGGATCGCCTGCGCCTGCTCGCGCGAGAGCTCGAATCTCGAGATCAGGCCTTCGCGTGCCGCGTCCGGGTCGGAGGAGCCCCGGATCAGTCTGATCACCGCGTCGAGGTTGTCGAGCGCGACCAGCAGTCCCTCGAGGATGTGAGCGCGCGCCTCCGCCCGCCGCAGTTCGTACTGGGTGCGACGGGTGACGACTTCGCGCTGGTGCTGGACGTAGTGGTGGACCAGCTCCAGAAGGCTCAGGGTCCGCGGCACGCCGTCGACCAGCGCCACCATGTTGACCCCGAAGGTCGTCTGCATGGAGGTTTTCTTGTAGAGGTTGTTGAGAACGACCTTGGCCGGCGGCCCGCCGCGCTTCAGCTCGATCACCAACCGCATCCCGGAGCGGTCGGACTCGTCGCGGAGGTCGGAGATCCCCTCCAGTCTCTTGTCGCGGACGAGGTCGGCGATCTTGGTGATCAGCCCTCCGTCGCCGCCCTTCTTGACCATGAAGGGGAGCTCGGTGACGACGATCGCCTCCTTGCCTCCTTTGAGCGGCTCGACGTGGGCGCGGGCCCGCACCTTGACGCTGCCGCGGCCCGACGCGTAGGCATCGCGGATCCCCTCCATGCTCATGATCCCGCCGCCGGGGAAGTCGGGGCCCTTGACGTGCTCCATCAAGCCAGCCAGGTCGACCTCGGGATCGTCGATGTAGATGGTGACGGCGGCGGCGACTTCGCGCAGGTTGTGCGGCGGGATGTTGGTCGCCATCCCGACCGCGATCCCCGAAGCTCCGTTGACGAGCAGGTTCGGGAACCGCGCCGGCAGGATCAACGGCTCCTGGGTCGACTCGTCGTAATTGGGCCCGAAGTCGACCGTGTCGGCATCGATGTCCCGCAACAGCTCGGTCGCAAGCCGCCCCAACCGCGCTTCGGTGTAACGCATGGCGGCAGCCGGGTCGTCGTCGATCGAGCCGAAGTTGCCCTGGCCGTCGACGAGCATGTAGCGCAGGGAGAAATCCTGCGCCATCCGCACCAGGGTGTCGTAGATGGCCGAGTCGCCGTGCGGGTGGTACTTGCCCATCACCTCGCCGACGATGAAGGCGCACTTGCGGTACGCACGGGTCGGCTGCAGGCCGATGTCGTGCATCGCGTAGAGGACCCGGCGGTGAACCGGCTTCAGGCCGTCGCGCACATCCGGCAGCGCGCGCCCGACGATCACGCTCATCGCGTAATCGAGGTATGACGAGCGCATCTCCTTCTCGAGCTCGCGCTCCTCGATCCGGCCCGTCAGGGCCTCCAGCCCGCCTTCCATCAGCAACCGCCCCTAGACATCGAGGAACCGGACTTCCTTCGCGTGCGCCTCGATGAAGTTGCGCCGCGGCTCCACCTGGTCGCCCATCAGCATCGAGAAGATCTGATCGGCGGCGGTCGCGTCCTCGAGGGTGACCCGGGCGAGCGTTCGGGAGCCGGGGTCCATCGTCGTCTCGCGCAGCTGGTCGGCGTTCATCTCGCCCAGTCCCTTGAAGCGGGTCAGCTGCGTGCCGTGGCGGGCCAGCTCGAGCACGGCGCCGCGCAACGCCTGGAAGGAGATCGCGTCGTTGGCACGCCCGCCGAAGCGGATCTCGAACGGTGGCCGGCCGACCTGCTTCAGCAGCGACCCGTGCACCTCGACGAACTTGCGGTAGTCGTGATGGTCGAAGAGAGCCTTCGGCAGCCGGTGCGTCCGCGCCAGGCCGCTCTTGCGCTCGATCGCCTTCACCACCAGGCACTCGTCGCCGTCGTCGAGCACCTCGGTGTCGAACGGCTCGCTCTCCGCCGCTCTGCGGCTCAGCACTCTTCGCGCCCCCGCGAGCGTCGCCACCTCCTCGTCGAGCAGGCTCGACTCCTCGAGGAAGCGGACGACCTCGTGGCCGAACTCGGCCTGCAAGGAGGACCCCCAGCCCTCGTACTCCTTTGAGCGGCGCACGTAGGTCTGCCAGCGGCTCTTGCTCAGCTTCTTGGAATCGCCGTTGGCGTCGATCAGCTCGAAGTCCTCGAGTTTGTCGCGCAGCAGCAGCTCCTCCAGCTCGGACTCGCGCTCCAGGTAGGTCTCCTGATTGCCCTGCTTGACCCGGTAGAGCGGCGGTTTGGCGATGTAGACATAGCCCGCGTCGATCAGCTCCGGCATCTGGCGGTAGAGAAAGGTCAGCACCAGCGTGCGGATGTGGGCGCCGTCGACATCGGCGTCGGTCGCCATCACGATTTTGTGGTACCGCGCGTCCTCGAGGTTGAACTCGTCGTGGACGCCGGTGCCGATCGCGGTGATCAGCGCCTGGATCTCGTTGTTCGCCAGCACCTTGTCGATGCGGCTCTTCTCGACGTTGATGATCTTGCCGCGCAGCGGCAGCACCGCCTGGGTCGAGCGGTCGCGCGCCTGCTTGGCCGAGCCGCCGGCCGAATCGCCCTCGACCACGAACAGCTCCGCGTCGCGAGGATCCTTGACCGTGCAGTCGGCCAGCTTGCCCGGCAAAGTCGAGTTCTCCAGCGCCGACTTGCGCCGGGTCAGGTCGCGTGCTTTGCGCGCCGCGTCGCGAGCGCGTGAAGCGTCGACCGCCTTGGTGATGATCCGCCGCGCGTCCCCCGGGTTCTCCTCGAGGAACTCGGCCAGCTTGCGGTTGACGGTCTCCTCGACCAGCCCGCGGATCGGCGGATTGCCGAGTTTGGTCTTCGTCTGGCCCTCAAACTGCGGGTCGTGCAGCTTCACCGAGATCACCGCGGTCAGGCCCTCGCGCACGTCCTCGCCGGCGAGGTTCGGGTCTCTCTCTTTCAGCAGCCCTCTGCCCCGAGCGTAGGCGTTCAGCGTACGGGTCAGAGCCGCGCGAAAGCCGGAGAGATGGGTGCCGCCCTCGTGTGTGTTGATGTTGTTGGCGAAGCTGAAGATCGACTCCTGGTAGGAGGCGTTCCACTGCATCGCCACCTCGACCTGGCCTTCGTCCTCCTCGCCCTCGAAGAAGATCACCTTTCTGTGCAGCGAGTCCTTGTTCTCGTTGAGGTGGCGGACGAAGTCTTCGATCCCGCCCTCGTACTGGAAGGTGACGCTGTTGGTCTGGCCACGCTCGTCGATCAACTCGATTCTCAGGCCGCGAGTGAGGAAGGCGGTCTCGCGCAGGCGCTCGGCGAGAGTCTGGAAGTCGAACTCGATCTCCTCGAAGATCTCGAGGTCGGGGAGGAAGGTGATCGTGGTGCCGTGGTCCTTCGTCGCCGCGCCCTTGGCCAGGTCCCCCTGGGGCTTGCCCCGCTCGTAGTCCTGCCTCCAGACGTGGCCGTCGCGGCTGATCTCCAGGTGCAGGCGCTCGGAGAGCGCGTTGACCACCGAGACGCCGACGCCGTGCAGCCCCCCGGAGACTTTGTAGCCCCCGCCCTCGCCGAACTTGCCGCCGGCGTGGAGTACGGTCAGCACGACCTCGGCCGCCGGTCGCCCTTCCTTCGCCATCGTCTCGACCGGGATGCCGCGCCCGTCGTCGGAGACCGTGCAGCTGTTGTCCGGGTGGAGGACGACGCGGACGCTGTCGCAGTGCCCGGCGATCGCCTCGTCGACGGAGTTGTCGACGACCTCGTAGACGAGGTGGTGCAGGCCCCGGGGACCGGTGGAGCCGATGTACATGCCGGGCCGCTTGCGGACCGCCTCCAAGCCCTCGAGGACGGTGATGTCCTTGGCGCCATAGGAGCCCGAGCCGCCTCTGGCCCTGGCCCCTCTCTTCGTCTTCTCAGGCAATTAGACCCTTCCGGTTCTCATAGAAAACCCCGACCGCCTGGGACCTGCGCCACGGGGGATCGGGGCAGAAACACGCTGAAACGTAAGGATACCAGTTCAGGCCCCTGGAAAGCCGTGTTAACTGAGATAAAATCCCTGCAAATCATGGATAAATGTAACTAAAGCGCATCGCTTTTCACACGGAAGCGCAAACTCTCCGGCGCCTGCTCCCCAAGCTGCTCTCGCAGGCGCTCCAGGAGCTGTCCCTGCATCAGATCCAGCTCCTGCGCCCAGACCGAATCGGTACAGCTGACGACGAGCTCGCCGTGGCGCTCGGAGACCGGCTCGGAGACCGCGGCCACCCCCTCCCCGACGGCCGTGGCCCAAGCCGCCTGCGCCGCCGCCAATTTCGTCTTCGGCGCCGCGCGCTGGAGGGCGGCTTGGATCGCCGCCGATGCGGGACGAGGGGCGCGGCGGTGGGTCATGCCGCGGCGGCATGTGGGGGTGCGAGCAAGTCCTCCATGCGAACGACACTGTCCATGGCGCCGGCCGGAACCGACTCCTCGTCGGCGGCGGTAATCAGCGCCTGCCCCCCCTTCTGGAGCAGCTCGACCAGCCGCTCGCGCCGGTCGGGGTCCAACTCGCTCATCACGTCGTCGAGCAGCATCAAGGGAGCCACCCGGCGTGCTTCCAACAGCGCGTCGCGCTCGGCGAAAAGCAGGGCGAGGAGGGCGGCGCGCTGTTGCCCCTGGGACCCGTAGCGGCGCAGGGCGCGATCGTCGAGGGCGATCTTCAGCTCGTCAAGGTGCGGGCCCCAGGAACTGCGGCCCAGCTTCAGGTCGGCTTCGCGTCGCTGCTCCAAGCCTTCGCGGAGCTCCGCCGCCGTACCGGTGGCGCGGGGCGCGTAGGCAACCGAGGCGGCGCCCTCCAGCCCAAGCTCCCTCGCGGTCGCGGCGAATGGCGCTGCCAGTTCTTCCACCGCCTCCGCGCGGGCGGCGATCAGCGGCGCCGCCGCATCCGCCAGGGTCGCGTCCCAGACGTCCAGCTCCCCGGCGCTTGCGTGACCGGCGGCG
>DATMBX010000168.1:0-2649 GCA_035558955.1 Solirubrobacterales bacterium
GGCGCGGTCTCGATCGCCGCGGGGGTGCTGTACACGGGCGGGCCGCGGCCCTACGGATACGCGGGCCTGGGCGAGGCGTTCGTCTTCCTCTTCTTCGGCCTGGTCGCCGTCAACGGCTCCTATTACGTCCAGGTCGAGCAGCTCGACGCGCTGCCGCTGGGGCTCTCGATCTCGATCGGCTTCCTGGCGACGGCGATCCTCGTCGTCAACAACGTGCGTGACATCGAGACCGACCGGCGGGCGGGAAAGATGACGCTCGCGGTGAGAATGGGACGGCAGAACGCCGTCGTCCTCTTCCGGGCGCTGGTGCTCGGCGCCTTCGTCGTCCTGCCGATCGCCCTGGTGGGAGGCGACGCGAGCCTGCTGCCGCTGATCGGCTACCTCTCCCTACCCCTGGCCGTCGGCCCGCTACGGGCGATATCCAACCGTACCGACGGACCGTCGCTGAATCGGGCGCTGGCCGGCACCGGCACCCTGCTCGCCGTCTTCAGCCTCCTCGTCTCCGCCGGCCTGCTCCTCTCGGCCTAACCGCAACCGCCCGGTGCAACGTTTTGTCCACCCCATAGGGGGACAAAACGTTGCACCGGGGTGGGATGCTGTTGACGTGCGCATCTCGTCGGTTGAGGTCGTTCCCTACGCGCTTCCCTTTCGGGAGCCCTATGTGACTGCGCGGGGGCGGCTCGATCGGCGGGAAATGGCGCTGCTGCGGTTGCGGGACGAGGAAGGGATGACGGGACTTGGCGAGGCGGTGCCGCTCTCGCTGCGCGGCGGCGCAACCCTGACCCAGGTGGTCGAGGAATTGAAGGGACTGGGTGATAGGGAAGCGCTCGACGAGCCGACCCTGACGGGCGGCACGGCCGCCCTTTCCCCACCTGCTCGCTGTGCGGCCCTGACCGCTCTGATGGATCTCCGGGGACGGCGTGCGGCGGCCGAGCATCTCCCTCCCCCTGCCACCTCCGAACCGATCCCTTGCAACGCGACTCTTGTCGCCGGGGAGCCCCTCGCCGTCGCGAAGGACGCACAGCGCTGGGCAGAAGCCGGCTTTACCTGCTTCAAGTTGAAGCTCGGTGCCGGCAATGACGTCGGGCAGGTAAGGGCGGTGCGCGAGGCGGTGGGGCCGGAGGCGCGCATTCGGGTCGATGCCAACGGCGCCTGGGACGTGGAGACCGCGAAGCGGACGCTGGCGAAGCTGGAGCCGTTCGACATCGAGTTGGCGGAGCAGCCGGTGGCGACCCTGGAGGAAGCGGTCGGGGTGGCGGAGGCCACATCGATCCCGATCGCCGGCGACGAGAGCATCGAGAGCCGCGCCGACGCCGAGCGGGCGCTGGCGATGGGTGCCTGCGGGCTGGCCGGGGTGAAGCTGTCGAAGGTCGGCGGCCCCGAGGAGGCGATCGGGATCGCCGAAGTCCTGCCGTCGTACATCTCCAGCGCGCTGGACGGGCCGGTCGGGATCGCCGCGGCGGCTCAGGTCGCGCAGACGCTGCGCGAGGCGGACGGCAACGGGCCCGGACTCGCCCACGGTCTCGCCACCCAGCGCCTCTTCTCCTCGACGATCGCCTCAACCCAGTGCGAGCTACGCGGGGGGATGCTGCACCCGCCCGAGGGCCCCGGGCTCGGAATCGAGATCGACGAGGCGGCGCTCGAGGCCCACCGCCTTTAGGTTCCATTCGTCAGTGGACCCGACCAACGCCAACACCGCCCTCGCCTCCGCCTTCGTAGAGGAACTGGCGCGCTGCGGAGTGCGGCACGCGGTCCTCTCCCCGGGCTCGCGCTCGACGCCGCTGGCGGTGGCGCTCTGGCGGCAGCCGGAGATCGACGCGACCGTGATCGTCGACGAGCGTTCCGCCGCTTTCTTCGCTCTGGGAGCGGCGCAGGCGACCGGGGCTCCGGTCGCGATGCTCTGCACCTCCGGAACCGCGGCGGCCAACTTCCATCCCGCGATATGCGAAGCGGACGAGTCGGGAGTTCCCCTGATCGCCCTGACCGCCGACCGCCCGCCGGAGTTGCGCGGGGTCGGCGCCGGCCAGACGATCGACCAGCTCAAGCTCTACGGAGATTCGGTTCGCTGGTTCTGCGAGGTCGGCACGCATGTGGCCGATGACGACGGGCTTCTGCACTACCGCTCGCTCGCCTGCCGGGCCTTCGCCGTAGCGCGCGGAGAGCCACGGCCCGGGCCGGTCCACCTCAACTTCCCCTGGCGCGAGCCGCTGGCGCCGCTGCGGGTCGAAGGGGCGGTGAGCGCGACCGACCCGTTGGCGCGGGAGGGACGCGAGGAGCGACCGCTGACGGCTGTGACGCCGATCGACCTGGAGCCCTCGGAGTTCCTGCTCGAGGAGGTCGCCAAGCACATTCGCGAGGCCCGCTCGGGGGTCATCGTCGCCGGGCGCCAACTCGATCCCGAGCTGCGCGAGCCGCTCGCCCATCTCGCCGCCGCCGCCGGCTTCCCGATCCTCGCCGAGCCGACCTCGCAGCTGCGCTGCGGCCCTCACGACCGCTCTCACGTAATCACCGCCTACGACCGGCTCCTGCGCGACGAGGGATTTTCCGAGCGGGTCGCTCCCGACCTCGTCCTGCGCTTCGGCGAGATGCCGACCAGCAAGCCCTTGCGCGTCTGGCTGGCGGAATCGGGAGCCGAACAGATAGTCATCG
>DATMBX010000169.1:0-2287 GCA_035558955.1 Solirubrobacterales bacterium
GGAGATGCGGTGGAGGAAAACAGCGCGGTGCATACGAGAAGCGCTGCTATGAAAAGGCCGGGCCTCTGGCCGCGTGCCACTTGTTTTTCACTCATCGCGCCTCCCTGGGGACACTGGGATAAATCTTCCTGAATGTCTAAAAATAGACTGAGCAAATTATAGCCTGCGCTATCGTCGATGGCCCTCAGGAGCCGATTTCGTCGCATGCGTGATGCTGGCGGGCCGGTATTAGGCCAAGTTGACGACCATTGATCGGCGTAGGATCAATCTCGTTCTTGTGGCGTCAAAGCGGCGGCAGGGGGCTGCGGTGAAGGCAATTTGGCCGAGCCGGACTAAGCAGCTGGTCACTGCGCCCGCGGCGTCCATGGCACGTAGAAGCCGCTTCGCGAATACCCTGATCGAATGAGCACAGGGCAGTCAGGCACCCGCATCCACTCCATGGATGCGTTGCGAGCGTCGACAATGCTCCTGCTTGTTCCCGTGCATGCGGCGGGGCTGCTCTCTCTCAACGGCCATAAGGGGGCCTGGGCGGTGGCGACCTACTGGCTGATTCATGTCTTTCGCCTACCGCTGTTCTTCGCCATGTCCGGTTTTTTCCTGGCGCTGCTCCTCTCCGGAAAAGGGTTGCCCGCGACGGCCCGCAACCGCACCGTGCGTATCGTCGTGCCGCTCGCGATCGGTCTGCTGACCCTGGTTCCGCTAATGGTCTTCCTGGCGCAGCAGACCGGGACCGCGATCGTCGAGGGGGGCCACGTCCCCGGCGGAAGCGCATTCGGCTTCGAGCCGAGCTTTCTCTGGTTCCTCTGGTACCTGCTGTTGATCGATGGCGCCGCGGTCTCCATCTATCTGTTAGCCCCTCGCTTTTTGAGGAAGGCCGGGGATCGGTTCAGGGCTCTGATCGCTCGACCCCTGGGTGGTATCGCCCTGCTCGCCATCCCAACCGCCCTGGCCCTGTGGCCGGCCCCCAACTGGGTCTCGGCTCCGGCAAACACCTTCGTGCCGGAGTTGCCGGTACTCGCATATAACGCGCTTTTCTTCGGCCTCGGCGCGACGCTCTACGTTCACCGCGACCTCGTCGTGGCGGCCAACCGCAATGCCTGGGCATGGGTGGCTTGCGCGGTCGCTTCCACCGGGCTCGCGGGCGCCCTGTTCAGTCTCCACAATTCGACCTACGCCTCCCGGCCGGCGGTCCATGGCGCGGCATTGCTGATCTACGCGATCGCGACTTGGACCAGCCTGATCGCCCTGGTCGGGCTCGCCGACCGCTATCTGAACCGCCCCCGGCCGGCGCTCCGCTATATGGCTGACTCCTCATATTGGATCTATCTCTCGCACCTGCCTGCGATGGTCGTTGTCGTTGCCCTGGTGGGAGCGACCACGCTCGGCACAGCGCCGCAGTTCATCCTGGTAACGGCCGGCTCGCTTGCTTTCTCTCTGCTCACATATCCGCTCTTCGTTCGCTACACGGTGATCGGCCGCATCCTGAACGGTCCTCGCGCGCGTTCCCGGCGACGCCCCAAGCCGACCCTGCGAACGCTTCCCGCTAGCGGCGCTTTGCGAGAGTGATGCCGAGGCTGGTCGCGAGCTTGGCGGCGATCCCCGCGTAGACGGCTGTGTTGACCAGCGGGTTGTGTTCGGGGGCGTCGAAGCGACGGTAGAAGCGGCCCATGCCGCGGTGGAAGGCGATCTCCTGTTTCGGGGCGCGGCGCCTGCCGCTGGAGCCGCCCTTGACGTGTAGGGCTACCCCGGCTGGCTCGTAAAAGACCTTCCAGCCTGCGTCCCAGAAGCGGCGGCACCAGTCGAGGTCCTCCATGTAAAGCCAGTAGCCCTCGTCGAGGAGGCCGACCTCCCGCACCGCCTCGGCGCGGCAGAGCATGAAGGCGCCGTTGACGGCGTCGACCTCCCCCGGTTCGTCGTCGCCGAGGTGCGTCGCCCTGTACTGACTGAGGGAGCCGGAGGCGCCGTCGCCACGGCCGATCCCGGTGAAATGGGCGAGGGCGCTGAGAGGGGTGGGGAAGGAGCGCTTGCAGGCGTGGTCCAGCTCGCCGGATTCCGTCACCAGCTTGCAGCCGACCATCCCGATCCGCTCGTCTGAGTAGAGCCGCTTGAGGCACGCGTCCAGCGTTTCCGCGTAGACCTCGGTGTCAGGGTTCAACAGCAGCACCGCGTCCGCCTCGTCTTCGCGCAGGACGACGTTGTTGGCCGCGGAGAAGCCGATGTTCTCGCGGCGGATCAATCGCACCGCCGGAAACTCCCGTTCCACCATGTCCGGCGTTTCATCGGGGCT
>DATMBX010000170.1:0-16150 GCA_035558955.1 Solirubrobacterales bacterium
GCCGCCACTCCCTCGACGTCGAGGTACCCGTCGTACTGGCCGCGCACGTAGCGCGCCGGGTCGGCGCTGCGCACCGCCTTGAACAGCTCCAGCTTCTTGTCGCGCACCGAGTCGGGGTGGTTGCCGGCCGGCGGCTCCATCGCGACCAGCGCCAGGACCTGAAGGATGTGGTTCTGGACGACGTCGCGCAGCGCCCCGACCGGGTCGTAGAAGCGGCCGCGGTCCTCGACCCCGAAATCCTCGGCCATCGTCAGCTGCACGAATGCGACGTTGTCGCGGTTCCAGACCGGCTCCAGCAGGGAGTTGGCGAAGCGCAGGTAGGCGATGTCCATCACCGGCTCCTTGCCGAGGAAGTGGTCGATGCGGAAGATCTGTTCCTCCACGAGCGCCTGGTGCAGGTCGGCGTTGAGCGCCTGCGCCGAGGCGAGGTCGTGGCCGAAGGGCTTCTCGATAACGACGCGCGCGTCCTTCGCCAGGCCGGCGTCGCCGAGGCCGTGGACGACGGTCGCGAAGAGGGACGGCGGCACCTCCAGGTAGAAGACCGGTCGTTGCGCATCGCCGACCGCGGCGGCGACCCGCTCGAACGTCGCCGGATCGGCGTAGTCGCCCTGCACGTAGGAGATGCGCGCGGCGAGCCGGGCGAAGACGTCCTCGTCGGGATCCTCGATCGTCGCCGCTATCGCCTCGCGAGCGTGCTCGCGCAGGCGCGCCTCGTCCCAGTCGTCGATCGCGACGCCGACGATCGGACAGCTCAGCTTGCCCCGCGACTCCAGCCGGTACAGCGCCCGGAATGTCATCTTCTTCGCCAGGTCGCCGGTGATGCCGAAGACGACGAGGACGTCGGCGGCAGCGTCGTCTTTCATCGCGCGCAGGCTACCGGCCCCCGCTGCACCGCCCACGCAAAGGTGAAACGCATAGAGCGCCTATTTGGGCGCGTATGCGTTTCACCATGGTGCGGTAAGTAGGGTGACGGGCATGGAGTTGGGGATTGTGGGACTGGGCCGCATGGGCGCGAACATCGCCCGCCGCCTAATGCGAGAAGGCCACCGTTGCGTCGTCTACGACGTCAACCCGGCGGTGGTGAAGGAACTGGAGGGGGAGGGGGCCGACGGGGTCGCTTCGCTGGAGGAACTCGCGTCCAAGATGAGCGTCCCCCGCGCCGTCTGGGTGATGGTGCCCGCCGGGGAGATCACCGAGAAGACCGTGGCCGCGGTCGCCGAAGCATTGGACTCCGGCGACGCGATAATCGACGGCGGCAACTCCTACTACCGCGACGACATGCGCCGCGCCGCCGAGGCCGGCGAGAAGGGGATCGACTACATCGACTGCGGAACGAGCGGCGGCGTCTTCGGCCTGGAGCGCGGCTACTGCCTGATGATCGGCGGGCCGGAGGGTGCGGTGCGGCGGCTGGACCCGATCTTCGCCACGCTGGCGCCGGGCGTGGACTCGGCCGAGCGCACCCCCGGGCGCGAGGGCGACCCGACCCCGGCCGAGAACGGCTACCTGCACTGCGGCCCCAGCGGCGCCGGGCACTTCGTGAAGATGGTCCACAACGGGATCGAGTACGGGGTGATGGCCGCCTACGCCGAGGGGCTGAACATCCTCAAGAACGCCAATGCGGGCAAGGCGCAGCGCGAGGCCGACGCCGAGACGGCGCCGCTCGATAACCCCGAGAACTACCGTTACGACATCGACATCCCCGAGGTCGCTGAGGTCTGGCGGCGGGGCAGCGTTATCGGCTCCTGGCTGCTCGACCTGACCGCCGCCTCGCTGCGGGAGTCCCCCGACCTCTCGGGCTTCTCCGGCCGCGTCTCCGACTCCGGCGAGGGCCGCTGGACCTCGATCGCGGCGATCGAGGAGGGCGTGCCGGCGCCCGTCCTGACCGCCGCCCTCTATGAGCGCTTCTCCTCCCGCGACCTCGACGACTTCGCCGACAGAGTGCTCTCGGCGATGCGCAAGCAGTTCGGCGGGCACGACGAGAAGAGCGCCTGAGGTGGGCATCGACCTCGAGGTGGTCGCCGACGAACGCGCGGCCGCCAGGCGGGCGGCTGAGCTGATCGCGGAGGCGGGCCAGGCAGCCGTGCGGGAGCGCGGCTTCTTCGCCCTGGCGATGAGCGGGGGGCGCACGCCGTGGGCGATGCTGGCGATCCTCGGCGACACAGAGGAGATGCCGTGGGCGGAGACGGAGCTGTTCCAAGTCGACGAGCGGATCGCCTCCCCCGGCAGCCAGGAGCGCAACCTCACCCACATGGTGCTGGGGCTGTCGATGGACCACCAGGCTTCGCTGCGCCCGATGCCGGTCACCCAGCGTGACCTCGACGGCGCGGCGCGCGAGTACGAGTCCCAGATTCCCGACCCCCTCGACCTGGTCCACCTCGGGCTTGGCCCGGACGGGCACACCGCCTCCCTGGTTCCGAGCGATCCGGTGCTCGAGGTGACCGACCGCCGCGTCGCCCTCACCGAGAACGCCTATCAGGACCACCGCCGCATGACTCTCACCTACCCGGCGATAGACGCCGCTCGCCAGATCGTCTGGCTGGTGACCGGCGAAGAAAAGCGCGACGCGCTTGCCAGGCTCTTGGCCGGCGACAACTCGATCCCGGCGGGCCGGGTCCGCAACGAGACGATGATCATGGTGGCGGACGAGGCCGCCGCGGGCTCCTGATTCGAAGAAGCGGCTCGTGAACTCGACTTGAGCGGCTGCGCTCAGGAAAGCGCCAAACGGTCCACGGCGCTCCCGCTTCCCACCAGAACTTCGTTGACCATATCCGGCGGGAAAAGGCCGTGGGCGGCGATTCCCGGGTCCGCTTCGAGGCGGGCAGCGAGGGCGACGGGGTCGTCGATCGCCCCGCGGTAGTCGGCGATGACGCCGTCGTCCGGGCTGCGTGGAACGTCACGCAGGGCGACCCCCTCGCCCAGGCGGGACAGGGTGGAGCGCAGGCCGAAGGCGAACAGCTCCAGCGGGACCGGTGGGGTAAGCGCGTCGACCGGCTTGCTGGAATCGGCGATGACGACGAAGCGGTCGGCCGCCGCGGCGACGATCTTCTCGCGCAGGTGGGCGCCGCCGCCGCCCTTGATCAGCCAGCCGTCGGGCGTCACCTGGTCGGTGCCGTCGATCGCGATGTCGAGCCGCTCCAGCGCGCCGAACTCCTCGACCGGGATTCCCAGCCCCTTCGCCTGCTCCTCGGTGGCGACCGAGGTCGCGACGCAGCGGATGCCGCTCAGCCCCCGCGCGGCGAGCGCGGGAAGCAGGAGCTCGACGGTGGACCCCGTCCCGAGCCCCACCGCCATCCCGTCCTCGACCAGCTCCGCCGCGGCCTCCGCCGCAACCCGCTTCTCCTCGACCGCGCTCACCGCGCCGGACTCTATTGACCGTGGGCGGGATAGTCTGCCCGCCCGATGCCGTCCCAGCCGAAGCTCGTCCTCCACGTCGTCCCGTTCTCTCACCCATGCCTTGCGGTGAGCGGCGCTCTCGAGCGGTTCGGCCTCGAGTACGAGACGGTGGAGTTCGCCATTGGCAAGCAGGCCGAGGACATCGAGCGCATCTACGGAGAGGGGCGCAGAACCGTGCCCGGGCTGCTGGTGGACGACGAGCCCGTGCACGGCACGGTCGCGATCTTCGCCCGCATCGACGAGCTGCGCCCGGATGGAGGCCTCTACCCGGACGCGGTTGCGGATGTCGTCCGGGAGGCGGAGGCCGGGCTCGCCGAGGAGTTGCAGCAGACCGCGCGGGTGCTCTCTTTCGGGGCGCTGCACTTCCGCCCTGAGTCGATGGGGACGTTCGCTGGGCTCGGCCAGCTCGACCCCGCCGGCGTCGACTTCGCGATCAGGTCGGTGCGCGCCTCCTGGCGCTACCTCGGGATCACCGCGGAGATGGTCCACGCCACCCTGCAGGAGCTGCCGAAGCAACTCGACGCAGTGGATGCCCTCGTGGCTGCCGGCGCCATTGGCGGCGAGGAGCCGACTGCCGCCGACTTCCAGCTTGGCTCCACGTTGCACCTGCTCGACCAGATCGGCGACGTGCGCCCGCTGCTCGCCGACCGCCCCGCCGGAGCCATCGCGCCCGCTTGGTTCGAGAGAGGCAAGGGCGACGTTTCGGCCGGCGCCTTCCCACCCGGCTGGGTCCCGGCCGCGGAGGGATAGGGCCCCCGGTCCGGCGCCGGGCGACGGTATAACCGCCTGGTGCCCGAACCCGCGATCGGCTCCACATTGGGCGGCTACCGCATCGACGCGCTGATCGCGCGCGGTGGGATGGGCGTCGTCTACCGAGCCACACATCTGGCGCTGGACCGGCCGGTCGCGTCGCCGACGAGGCAGGATCGGGCATCACGGCGATCAACGCCGCCGGTGGCCGGGTGTTCAAGCGCGGCATCGCTCCCCGCGTCGCGCCGCTGCGCCTCGCCGTCGGCGCCGACGGCACAGTCACCCGGATTGACATCGAGAGCGACGAGATCGTCGGCGACCCGATCGAGGTCGGCAACCGCCCGGGCGCGGTTGCGGTCGGAGAAGACGCCGTCTGGGTAGCCAACAACGGCGACGGCACGGTCACCCGGATCGAACCCTGACTCGCTAGGGTCGAATTCGGTCATGGCCCGCGACATCGACCAAGTCTGCATCGACACGATCCGCACGCTCTCGATCGACGCGATCCAGAAGGCGAACTCGGGGCATCCGGGGACGCCGATGGCGCTGGCGCCCCTCGCCTACACGCTCTGGCAGCGCTTCCTTCGCTTCGACCCCGCAGACCCGATCTGGCCGGGCCGCGACCGCTTCGTGCTCTCCGCCGGGCACGCCTCGATGCTGCTCTACGCGCTGCTGCACCTGGCGGGGGTGCGCGCGGTCGATCCCGACTACGAGACCCTCGGCGAGCCGGCGGTCTCCCTGGAGGACATCGAGAGCTTCCGCCAGCTCGACTCGCGCGCGCCGGGGCACCCCGAGTACCGCTGGACCTCTGGGGTGGAGGCGACGACCGGCCCGCTGGGGCAGGGGATCGCGACCTCGGTCGGGATGGCGATCGCCTCCAAGTGGCAGGGCGCGCGCTACGGCGCCGACCTCTTCGACTTCGACGTCTACGCGATCGCCGGCGACGGTTGTCTGATGGAGGGCGTCTCCCACGAGGCCGCCTCGATCGCCGGCCACCTGCGGCTCGACAATCTCTGCTGGGTCTACGACAACAACCACATCACGATCGACGGGGCGACCCACCTCGCCTACGACGACGACGTCTCGGCCCGCTTCATGGGCTACGACTGGAACGTGATCCGGGTCGGCGACGCCAACGACACCGGGCTGATCTCCCGCGCCTTCGAAGAGTTCAAAGCGGAAGAGGGTCGCCCGACCCTCGTCATCGTCGACAGCCACATCGGCTGGGGCTCTCCCCACAAGCAGGACACCGCCGCCGCGCACGGCGAGCCGCTGGGCGAGGAGGAGGTGCGGGAGACCAAGCGCGCCTACGACTGGCCCGAGGACGCCCAGTTCCTCGTCCCCGACGGGGTCAGGGAGCACTTCGCCGCGGGAATCGGCGAGCGCGGCGCCGAGCTGAACGCCGAGTGGGGGCGGGCGCTGGATGAGTACGCACAGGAGAGCCCGGAGCGCGCCGCCGAGATCGAGGCGATGCAGAGGCGGGAGCTGCCTGAGGGTTGGGACGCCGAGATCCCGAGCTTTGAGCCCGACGAGAAAGGAATCGCGACCCGCAAGGCTTCCCAGAAGGTCGAGAACGCGATCGCCGAGCGCCTGCCCTGGCTGCTGGCCGGCTCAGCCGACCTCACCGATTCGACTTCGGTCCGACTCGGCTTCGACGGCGCCGCGGATTTCGAGCCTGGCTCTTTCGACGGCCGACAGCTCCACTACGGAATCCGCGAGCACGAGGCCGCGGCGATCTCCAACGGCCTCTCGCTCTCCAAGCTGCGTCCGCTCTGGTCCACCTACCTCACCTTCTCCGACTACGCGCGGCCCGCGATCCGCCTCTCCTCGCTGATGGAACTGCCGGTGATCCACGTCTTCACCCACGACTCGATAGGGCTGGGGGAGGACGGGCCCACCCACCAGCCGGTAGAGCAACTCGCCTCGCTGCGGGCGATCCCCGGCCTCGACGTGATCCGCCCCGCCGACGCCAACGAGGTGGCCGAGGCCTGGCGGGTGGCGATCGACCGCAGCCATCAGCCCGTCGCCCTCGTCCTCACCCGCCAGGACGTGCCGGTGCTCGACCGCTCGCGCTATGCCTCCGCTGCGGGACTGCGCCGCGGCGGCTACGTGCTCGCCGACGCCGAGGGGGGCGATCCGGAGGTCATCCTGATCGCCACCGGCAGCGAGGTCGCGCTCGCCGTCGCCGCCCACGAGGAGCTGAGCGCCGCCGGCGTCCGCCCCCGCGTCGTCAGCCTTCCCTGCTGGGAGCTGTTCGACCGCCAGGATGCCGCCTACCGCGACGAGGTACTGCCGCCGAACGTCACCGCCCGCGTATCGGTCGAGGAGGCGTCGACCGTGGGCTGGGATCGCTACGTTGGACTGGAGGGGACGAAGATCGGAATGCACACCTTCGGCACCTCGGCCCCGCTGAAGGACGTCCAAACCAAGTTCGGCTTCACCCCCGACCGGGTGGCCGAGGCCGCAAAGGAGCTGCTGACATGAAGCCCACCCAGCAATTGCACGAGATCGGACAGAGCCTCTGGCTCGACAACATCACCCGAACGATGCTCGCCGACGGGACGCTCGCCCGCTACATCGACGAGCTCTCGGTCACCGGCCTCACCTCCAACCCGACGATCTTCGACAAGGCGATCTCCAGAGGCGACGCCTACGACGAGCAGATCGCCGCCGACGGCCCCGCCGCCGGCTCGCCCGAGGAGCTCTTCTTCGAGCTCGCGATCGCCGATCTGCGCGGCGCGACCGACCTCTTCGCCCCGGTCCACGCCCGCACCGACGGCGTCGACGGCTTCGTCTCTCTGGAGGTCTCGCCGCTGCTCGCCGACGACACGGCGGCGACGATCGATCAGGCGGCGCAGCTGCATGCCAAGGCAGAGCGAAACAACCTCTTCATCAAGATTCCGGGAACCGAGGCAGGCCGGCCCGCGATCGAGGACTCGATCTTCGCTGGCATCCCGATCAACGTCACCCTTCTCTTCTCCACCGAGCAATACCTCGGCGCGGCCGAGGCCTACATGCGCGGGGTGGAGCGCCGGGTCGAGGCCGGGCTCGACCCGAATGTCGCCTCGGTGGCTTCGCTCTTCATCAGCCGCTGGGACGTCGCCGTGGCCGATGAGGCTCCCGACGAGCTGCGCAACCGGCTCGGCGTCGCCGTCGGCCACCACTGCTTCCGCGCCTACCACGAGCTGCTCGACTCCGAACGCTGGCAGCGACTGCTCAACGAGGGGGCGCGTCCGCAGCGGCTGCTCTGGGCCAGCACGGGAACCAAGGATCCTGACGCCTCCGACACCCTCTACATAGAGGAGCTGGCCTCGCCGTTCACCGTCAACACGATGCCGGAGCCGACCCTGCTCGCCTTCGCCGACCACGGCGTGGTTGGCGATCTGGTCCCGGCTGACGGCGGCGACGCCGACGAGCTCCTCGCCCAATTCGAGGCGGCGGGGATCGGCATCGACGCGCTGGCGACGCGCCTCCAGGAGGAGGGCAAGGAGAGCTTCGTCAAGTCCTGGACCGACCTGCTGCAGACGATCGAATCCAAGACCGGAGCGCCAAGCGCATGATCCACCTGACGCTCCGCTGCGACTTATCCCGGTATATCCGGCATAAGTCGCAGCGGAAGGCTTGATGACGCTGCGGGAGGGGGCGGCGTGGGGGGCGCTTGAAGTCCATTTCAGAGAGCTGAAGGACCGCCACCTGCGCGACCTCTTCGCCGCCGACCCGCAGCGCGGCGAGCGGCTTGTCGCCGACGGCGCCGGCCTGCACCTCGATTTCTCCAAGAACCGGATCGTCGACAAGACGGTGATGCTGCTCGGCGAACTGGCGCGGGAGCGCGGCGTCGAGGCCCGCCGCGAGGCGATGTTCGCGGGCGAGCGCATCAACGTCTCCGAGAATCGCGCCGTCCTCCACGTGGCGCTGCGGATGCCGCGCCAGCGCTCCCTGATCGTCGACGGGGTGGACGTGGTCAAGGAAGTGCACGAGACGCTCGACCGGATGGGCGCCTTCGCCGAGCGGATTCGCTCGGGTGAGTGGACCGGCCACACCGGCAAGCCGATCCGCAACGTCGTCAACATCGGCATCGGCGGCTCCGACCTCGGCCCGGTGATGGCTTACGAGGCGCTGCGCCACTACAGCCGCCGCGAGACGACCTTCCGCTTTATCTCGAACGTCGACGGCACCGATTTCGCCGAGAAGACCCGTGATCTCGACCCCGAGGAAACACTCTTCGTCGTCGCCTCGAAGACCTTCACCACGCTGGAGACGATGACCAACGCCAATACCGCGCGCCAGTGGTCGCTGGCGGGCTTCGATGGGGACGAGGCCGCGGTCGCCAAGCACTTCGTCGCCGTCTCCACCAACGCCGATGAGGTGGCGAAGTTCGGCATCGATACCCAGAACATGTTCGGCTTTTGGGAGTGGGTGGGGGGCCGCTACTCGATGGACTCGGCGGTTGGCCTATCGACCATGCTGGCGATCGGCCCCGCCCGCTTCGCTGAGATGCTCGCCGGCTTCCACGCCATGGACGAGCACTTCCGCACCGCGCCGGCGGCGACCAACCTGCCGATGCTGATGGGCCTGCTCTCAGTCTGGTACGGGAATTTCTTTGGCGCCCAGACCTGCGGCGTCTTCCCCTATGACCAGTACCTGCACCGCTTTCCCGCCTACCTTCAGCAACTCACCATGGAATCGAACGGTAAGCATGTGACGCTGGACGGCGCCCGCGTCGACTACGACACCGGCGCGATCTTCTGGGGCGAGCCGGGCACCAACGGGCAACACTCCTTCTACCAGTTGATTCACCAGGGAACGCGGCTCGTCCCTTGCGATTTCATCGGCTTCATGCATACGCTGAATCCGATCGGCGATCACCATGACCTGCTGATGTCAAACGTCTTCGCCCAGGCGGAGGCGCTCGCCTTCGGCAAAACGCCGGAGCAGGTGCGCGCCGAGGGCACGCCGGAGGAGGTCATCCCGCACCGCGTGATGGAAGGCAACCGCCCCTCCAACACGATCCTCGCCGACCGCCTTACGCCGGCGACCCTTGGCTCGCTCGTCGCCCTCTACGAGCACAGCGTCTTCACCCAGGGGGCGGTTTGGGGGATCGACTCCTTCGACCAGTGGGGGGTGGAGCTGGGCAAGGCCCTGGCGAAGGCGATCGTGCCCGAGCTGCGGGCCGGCGAGGAGCCGAAGCTGCGCCACGACAGCTCCACCAACTCGCTGATTCGCCGCTACCGCCAGGCGAGGCGCGAGGAGTAGGGCGTGCCGCTCGACGCCTTCCCGCTCGCGGCGTCGGAGTCCAACCTGCTCGCCGCGCGCGAGCTGATGGCGTTCACGCTCGGCTTCCACATCGTCCTCGCCTGCATCGGCGTCGCCTTCCCCGCCCTCGTCCTCACCGCCAACTGGATCGGGCTGCGGCGCGACGACCCCGACGCGATGCGGCTGGCGCGGCGCTGGTCGAAGGTGGCCGCGGTCACCTTCGCCACCGGCGCCGTCACTGGCACCGTGCTCAGCTTTGAGTTCGGCCTGCTCTGGCCCGGGTTCATGGAGCGCTTCAGCGACGCCTTCGGGATCGCCTTCGCGATCGAAGGGATCTTCTTCTTCACCGAGGCGATCTTCCTCGCGATCTACATCTATGGATGGAGACGACTAAGCGGCTGGGCGCACTTCTGGACCGGGGTGCCGATGCTGGTCGCTGGGATCGGCGGCGCTTTCTCGGTGGTGACCGCCAACGCCTGGATGAACACACCGCAGGGCTTTACCCTCGACAGCGCCGGCAAGGTCGTCGACACGGCCCCGCTCGACGTTCTCTTCAGCCCGGCTTGGGTCTACGAGGTGCCGCACATGATCCTCGCTGCCTACATGGTCGCCGGCTTCCTCTTCGCCTCCGTCTACGCGGTCGGGATGCTGCGCGGGCGGCGTGATCGCCATCACCGCCTCGGCCTGCTGATCCCGCTGACGATCGCCTGCATCGTCACCCCGGTGCAGATCTTCGTCGGCGATGTCGCCGCGCGCGAGGTCGCTGACCACCAACCGGCCAAGTTCGCCGGCTTCGAGTGCATTCAGGAGACCGGACCCGACCAGACCGAGTACCTGGGGGGCATCTGCACCGACGACGGCGTCAAGGGCGCGATTGGCATCCCCGGCCTCGACTCGCTGCTGGTCGGCTTCAGCACCGACACTGTGGTGACCGGCCTGGAGGACATCCCGCCCGACGAGCGCCCCCCCGCCAATACCCTGCTCCACCTCTCCTTCGACGCGATGGTCGGGATCGGCTTCGGCCTGCTCGCGCTGGCCGCCTGGCTGGCGTTCGTCTGGTGGCGCCGCCGCGACATCCCCCAGACGCCCTGGTTCTTGCGTGCCGTGGCGATCTCCGGGGCGGCGGCGATCGTCGCCGTCTGGTGTGGCTGGATCGTCACCGAGGTCGGCCGCCAACCCTGGATCGTGCAGGGCTTCATGAGAACCGAAGAGGCGGTGACCGAGGCGGAGGGAATCTGGTTCGCCTTCGCCGGCGCCATGCTCCTCTACGCCGCGCTGGGGACGACGGCGATCCTCGTCCTGCGCAGAATGGCGCGCCGCTGGCGCGAGGAGGGCGAGGGCGGCGAGACCGAGACCCCATACGGCCCCTCCGCCCCTCTCGAACGGGAGGCCACATGACCGGCTGTGTCCCCTTTATGCCGGTATGCGGCATAAAGGGGACACAAGGGGTGGTCGGATGAGCCGGGCCGACGCCTGCGCGGCGATCCTCTGGGTCGGGGCCACCCTCTACGCGGTCTTCGGCGGCGCCGACTTCGGCGGCGGGTTCTGGGACCTGATCGCCGGCGACGCTCAGAGAGGGGAGCGGCCGCGGGCGCTGATCGAGCGTTCGATCACCCCTGTCTGGGAGGCCAACCACGTCTGGCTGATCTTCATCCTGGTGGTGCTCTGGACCGCCTTCCCCGAAGCGTTCAGCGCGGTGATGACGACTCTGTATGTGCCGTTGACACTGGCCGCGGTCGGGATCGTCCTGCGCGGCGCCGGCTTCGCCTTCCGCAGGTCGTTCCACCGGATGGAGTGGCAGCGCGCGATGGGCGCCGCCTTCGCCGTTTCCTCGGTGCTGACCCCTTTCTTCATGGGAACGGTGGTGGGGGCGGTCGCCTCGGGCAACGTGCCCGCCGGAGGCAACGGCGACGCCTTCTCGAGCTGGATCGAGCCGCTGCCGCTGCTGACCGGAGCGCTGTTCGTCACCAGCGGCGCCTACCTGGCGGCGGTCTTCCTGGTCAGCGACGCGCGCCGCGCGGGGAAGGGAGACCTCGAGGACTACTTTGCGCGGCGGGCGCTGGGGGCGGCGCTGGTCGCCGGCGCCTTCGCCGCGGCCGGGATCTTCGCCCTGCGCGCCGACGCCCGCTACGTCTACGACGGGCTGACGACCGACGGGCTGCCGCTGGCGATCGTCTCCGCGCTCTGCGGCCTCGCCGTGCTGGCGATGTTGATCCGGGGCGCCCACCGCGGGCTGCGCCCGCTCGCAGCCGGCGCGGTCATCGCCGTGATCTGGGGCTGGGGCGTCGCCCAGTTCCCCTACCTGCTGCCGACCTCGCTGAGGATCGATCAGGCGGCGGCGCCGAGCCCGACCCTCGACTCCGTCCTCGTCGTCTTCGGCATCGCCGCCGTCGTGGTCCTTCCCGCCCTGGGCCTCCTCTACTGGCTCACCCAGCGCGACCTGCTCGAGGGCGAACATTGATCGAGGCGGTTCTCTTCGACATAGACGGGACGCTGATCACGACCGGCGGCGCCGGCGCGGTCGCCTGGCGCCACGCCTTCGAAGAGCTGCACGGCACGCCGCTGGACATCCGCGAGGTGACCGAGTCTGGGATGACCGACCCCGAGGTGGGCCACGTCGCCCTGCGCAACATCCTCGGTCGCGACCCCGACGGCCGCGAGCTGGCGACGGCGATGGCCCACTACCTGCGCCACCTCTCGGCGTCGATCGACGCTTCCGACGGATACAAGGTGATGCCGGGAATAGAGGAACTGCTCGAGCGACTCGTCGATGATGGCCACCTGCTCGGCCTCACGACGGGCAACATCGAGGCCGCCGCCCACATCAAGCTCGCCCGCGCCGGCCTCAACCGCTTCTTCAGCTTCGGCGGCTACGGCTCCGATTCCAACGAGCGCGTCGAGCTGACCCGCCGCGCTCTGGAGCGAGCCAACTTCGTCTCCGGCAACACCCTGGTCGAAGCGGCCAGCATCTCCGTCGGCGACACTCCTCGCGACGTCGCGGCGGGCCACGGCGCCGGCATCGAGGTCGTCGGCGTGGCCACCGGCAACTTCACCGTCGAGCAGTTGAAGGAAGCCGGCGCCGACCACGCGATCCCGACGGTCGAATCCGGCTTTCCTCTCTAAGCCAAACACAAGCGTTAGCGAAAACGCTAACATTCCCATATGTCAGGCATGACTTCCTCATCCCTAATCGATGAGATTCACAGGCGCAGCGGGCTCAGTCAGGCGGAGCTCGCCCGGCGCGCCGGGGTCCCCCGGTCGGTTCTCAACGTCTACCTCCGCGGTCGCCGCGAGCCCGGCGCCGACGCGTTGCTGCGCATCGCCGCAGCCGCGGGCCTCGATCTGCGGCCAACGCCGCGGCGCTCGCCGGTCGACCCGGAGCAGGCCTCCCGCCGCCTCGTGCAGGTGCTCGAGTTGGCCGAGGCGTTGCCCTACCGCCCCCGTGAAAAGCTTGACTATCCACGCCTCCCCGACCGGGTCTCCGCCGCGGCGGCCTAGGTGAGCGAACTCGTCGACAAGCTCTTTGCCGTCCACGAGTCGCTGACGGCCGCCGGCCTCGCCCATGCCTTCGGCGGCGCGATCGCCCTCGCCTACTGCACCGAGGAGCCGCGCGGCACTCGCGACCTCGACGTCAACATCTTCACCAACGCCGCCAATGCCCCGGTGGCGCTGGCGGCCCTGCCCGACGAGGTCGCGGTTTCCCCCGAGGACGTCGAAGCCGTGGCCCGCGACGGGCAGGCGCGGCTCTGGTGGGACGACACCCCGGTCGACGTCTTCCTCAACAACCTCCCCCTTCACGAGGCGGTCGCCAACGGCGTCGTCTGGGTGCCCCTCGCCAGCCGCGACGTCCCCGTTCTGGATTGCGCCTCCCTCGTCGTCTTCAAGGCATTTTTCAACCGGACCAAGGACTGGGCCGACATCGAGGCCGTCGCCGAGAGCAGCCCGGGCGATGTCGAAGCCGCAGCCGCGACTCTCGGCGGGCTGGTCGGGAGAGACGACCCCGCCTACGCGCGCCTCAGCGCTCTGCCAGCGAGCAGCGCGCCTGGTAGATCGACGTGAAGCCGCTTTCGAAGCCGTTGCGGGCGGCGCGCAGGTAGAGGCGCCAGACGCGAACCCGCTCCGGTCCCGCCAGGCGGACCGCGTCGTCGAGGTTCTCGTCGAGGCGGCGCGCCCAGTGGCGCAGGGTCTCCGCGTAGTCGGCGCCGAACTCCTCGACGTGGCGGGTGACGAAGCCCGCTCGCTCCAGCGCAAGCAGGACCCGAGAGAGGTGCAGCGGGTCGGCGTCGGGGAAGACGTAGCGCTCGGAGAACGGGCCCGCCTCGGGGTCGGTGTGGCGCAGCCTCGCGATGCCGTGGTTGAGCAGCCGCCCGCCCGGCTCCAGCAACCCCGCCAGCGTCCGGGCGTAGACGTCGATCTGCTCCTCGCCCACGTGCTCGACCATGCCGATGCTGGCGATCGCGTCGAAGCGCTCCCCCACCAGGTCGCGGTAGTCCATGACGCGGATCTCGATCCTGTCGCCGACCCCCGCGGCTTCGGCTCGCCGCCTCGCTTTCTCGGCTTGCGGCGGCGAGAGGGTTATCCCGACCACATGCGCGCCGTGCCGCGTCGCCGCCCAGAGCGGGAAGCTGCCCCAGCCGCAGCCGACGTCGAGCACGCGGTCGCCTTCCCCCAGCGCCAGCTTGCGGCAGACCATCTCCAGCTTCTCCTCCTGGGCGGCCTCCAGCGTCTCCGCCCCGCGCGAGAAGACCGCGCAGCTGTATGTCATCGAGTCGTCGAGGAAGAGGGAGAAGAAGTCGTTGGAGACGTCGTAGTGGTGGCGCACCGCCTCGGCGTCGCGTTCCCTGGTGTGGCGTCGGCCGCTCGGCCTCAGCTCGGAGGCCGGCCGGCTGGGGGGTCGGGTGAGCCCCGCGGCGCGCGCCGCGCCGAGCAGCAGCCGCGCCCTGTCGACTCCCCCCAGCGGCGGTGGCTTCCAGCTGTCTAGAACCTCGATCACCGCGTCCATGTCGTCGACCTCGATCTCGCCGCTGACGTAGGCCCGCCCAAGCCCGAGCTGGCCCGGCGCCCGCAGCACGTGCCCGACGGCGCGGGGGGAGCGGACATAGAAGGTCGGCCCTCCGTCGCCGCTTGCCGGCAGCCGCGTCCCGTCCCAGAACTCGACCGCAAACGGGCGCTCGGGGATGCGCTCCTCGATCTCTCGACGCAGCGGCGCGGTGCTTGCGAATGGCATCGCCTGGCCAGCCTATCCCGATCCGGCGCCTGGCTGCGAAGCCAAGCACGGCGGGCGTATGATCGAACCGTGGAGAGCGCCACCGGCCCACTGCCGTCAGACATCCAGCCTGTCGCCAATGAGACGCGCGATCGCATCATCACCGGCCTGGTCACGCTGGTTCCCTTCCTCGCGATCGGGCTCGCCGGCTGGCAGGTCTGGGGCTCGGCTCTGCACTGGAGCGACGTCTTCCTCTTCCTCGCCATGTACTTCCTGACTGGGCTGGGGATAACCGTCGGCTTCCATCGCCATCTCACCCACCGCAGCTTCAAGACGACGAAGTGGATGCACGGCCTGCTCGCGATCTTCGGCTCGGCGGCGATCGAGGGCCCGGTGATCTCCTGGGTCGCCGACCACCGCAAGCACCACGCCTTCTCCGACGAGGAGGGCGACCCACACAGCCCCCACGTCGACCACGGCGGCGGCTGGAGTGGGGCGATGCGCGGCCTCTTCCACGCTCATATGGGATGGCTCTTCATCCATACCCAGCGCGGCAGCAAGGAGCGGTTCGCTCCGGACCTGCTGAGAGATCCCGTGATCAACTGGGTCGATCGCACCTTTTTGCTCTGGGCGATCCTCGGGCTGCTAATCCCGTTTGCCTTCGGCTGGATCATCGGCGGCACCCTCTTCGCCGCCTTTACGGGTCTGCTCTGGGGCGGCCTGGTCCGCGTCTTCGTTCTCCACCACTTCACCTACAGCATCAACTCGCTCTGCCACGTCTTCGGCAAGCGCGACTACGAGACGACCGACGAGTCGCGCAACCTCGCCCTGATCGCGATCCCGACTTTCGGCGAGGCATGGCACAACAACCATCACGCCTTCCCGACCTCCGCCGTCCACGGCCTCGGCCGCTGGCAGGTGGACATCTCCGCCCTGGTGATCGACGGCCTCGAGCGGGTCGGCCTTGCGTGGGATGTCGTACGTGTAAGCCCGGAGCGCCTCGCGTCCAAGGCCCCCTGACCGGCGCATGCCGGCGTCCTCAGTCGCTTGCGTGCAGAGCACGCGGCGCTCCCTGCGTCCTTGGCCTGCTTGGTCAGGGGGCCTTGGATGACTCGTACCAGTCGATCCAGCCGTCGCACGCAGCTTGCAGCGGCACGATTCGACGGGGGGCGACCGGGACGGCGACCAGCGCTCCCACGTAAGCCTTGCCGTCGTAGCCGCTGAGGCTCTGAATCGCGCTCTCCTCCTCCGCCTCGATCGTGAACTCGACCCGCCCGCCCTCGCTTACGAAGCGTCCCGCCGGCCAGAACTGGCCGTCGTTGGCGAGGCTGATCGTGTTCGGCCGCTGGCCGTCGAGGGCCGGCTCGAGTTTCCGGCGGAAGCCGGGTGCGCTCAGGGTCAGCTCGAACGGCGAGAAGTACTGGAGCGAGAGCAGCCAGCGCCCGGGGGGCAGGTCCAGGGCCTGGGTCGCGCTTTCGCCGGTGCCGAGCGTGCTCTCCGGCATCCAGTCCCGTTTCTGCCCGAGCACCACCTCGGGAAAGAGGGAGG
>DATMBX010000171.1:0-3454 GCA_035558955.1 Solirubrobacterales bacterium
GCCCCTTCCCTCGCGCATGATCTCGAGCGCGCGCTCGAGCGGCAGCCGCCCCTGGTAGGGCCGGTCGCTGGTCAGTGCGTCGAAGACGTCGGCGATCGCGACGATACGGCCGGCGAGCGGGATCTTCTCACCAGACAAGCCCGCCGGATAGCCATTTCCGTCGAAGCGCTCGTGGTGGGTGAGGGCGATCTCGGCAGCGAGGTCGAGCAGCGGGGAGCTTGAGTAGGCGAGGATGTCGTGGCCGATCTGAGCGTGCCGCTGCATCACCTCGCGCTCACCGGCACTCAGCTTTCCCGGCTTCGACAAGATCGAGTCGGGGATTGCCACCTTTCCGACATCGTGCATGGGAGCGGCGAGCTCGATCGCGCGCACCGTCTCCTCGTTTAGACCGTGGGCGTGAGCCAGCAGCGCCGAGTGGCGACCGATGCGCCGGATGTGAGCGCCGGTCTCCAGGTCGCGCTGGCCGACCGCCTCGCTCAACCGCCGCAGCGTCTCGGCTTGCTGGTGATCGATCAGCCGCTCGCGCTCCGCGACGTCCATCAGCGCCTCCCTGACCTCGGTCGCCCTCTCGCGGGCCTCCAGCCCGGAGTGATCGCTGAGACGCCACTGATGCTGGCGGCGGCGCGCCTGTTCAAGGGCACAGTCGACATGGATCAGCAGCTCATTGCGACTGAAGGGCTTGATCATGTAGCCGTCCGCCCCACGCTCGCTCGCCGCATGGGCAATTGCCGGGTCGTCTTCGCCGGTGACCATCAACACCGCAATCTCGCCGTGGGATTTGTCGAGTTCCTCGAGCAGGGTCATCCCACTCTCGCCAGGCATGTTCAGGTCGCAGATGACCAGGTCGTAGCTATCCGCGTCCAGCAGCTCGCGAGCCTGGGGAACGCTCTCGGCGGTGGCACACTCGTATCCGTCCACAGCCAGGGCACGCGAGAACGTCCGCCGCGCGGGCGCCTCATCATCGACTACAAGGATCCGCTCACCCGGCATCGGAGACCACGCCACTCTCAGCGCCCTCGGCGCCCACCTCTGAATCAAGCAGGCTGCGGACCGCTTTGAGCAGCTCGCTGGCGCTGAATGGCTTCTCTATGAAGGTGCCGGCACCCTGCTCGGCCAGCGCCTCCGGCGCGAGCACCTCGTGGCTGTAGCCGGACATGAAGATGACCCCCAGCTCCGGTCGGATCGCCTTGATCTGCTCAACCAGCTCGGTGCCGAGCATCCCCGGCATGATCACGTCGGTGACGAGTAGATGAACCGGTCGGTCCGCTCGCCGACAGATGTCGAGTGCCTCCTCGCCGCCGCTGGTGCCGATCACCGAGTAGCCGCCCTTGGTAAGGATGCGCTCGGCCATCCGTCGCACGTCGGGCTCGTCCTCGACGACCAGCACCACCTCGCCGCGGCCGACCGGCGCCTCCTTGGGTTGGGCTCCGCCCTGGCTCGGAGCAGCCGAACTGGCGGGAAGGTGGATCTTGACCGTGGTGCCCATTCCAGGCTCGGAATAGATATCGATCCGCCCCTCCGCGCCGGTGACGATTCCGTACACGGTAGCGAGGCCGAGACCGGTTCCTTCGGCCTTTCCCTTGGTCGTGAAGAACGGCTCGAAGGCCCGCCGGATGGTCTTCTCGTCCATCCCGACGCCAGTGTCGCTCACCTTCAGCCGGACGTAGTCCCCCGGCTTGGTATCGGGATGCATGTAGGCGTACTCCTCATCGAGCTTGGCGTTGCCGGCCTCGATGAGGAGACGGCCCCCCGCGGGCATCGCGTCGCGAGCGTTGACCGCCAGGTTGACGAGTACCTGCTCGATCTGGCCGGGATCGGCTTCGATCGCCATCAGATCGTCGGCGAAGAGGGTCTCCATCGCGACTCGCTCGCCCAACGCCCTGTGCAGGAGGCTCTCGATCCCTGAGACGACCTGGCGAAGATCGAGCACCTCCGGCTGGACGACCTCGCGCCGGCTGAAGATCAGCAGCTGCCGGGTCAGCGCGGCGGCGCGCTCCGCCGCGCGACGGATTTCCTCCACGTCGTGGAGCGCTTGGGAGTCAGGCTCCTGCTCGTCGGCGACGAACTCGGCATAGTTCATGATCACGCCGAGGAGGTTGTTGAAGTCGTGGGCTATGCCGCCGGCGAGTTGTCCTACGCTCTCCAGGCGCTGTGCTTGGTGCAGTTGCACCAGCAGGGCCCGTTCGCGCTCACTCTCGGCGCGATCGCTGACATCGCGGACGGCGACCGTGGCGAGAGCCCCCTCCTCGGTATCTATGCTGGAGAGGCTGATCTCGGCGGGGAACTCCGTTCCGTCCTTGCGCATGGCGTAGAGCTCGACGCCGCCGCCCATCGGCCGCGTCCGCGGCTCATGGGAGTAGTCATCTCGATGGCGGGGATGGACTTCGCGGAAGCGCTCTGGAATGAGGGACTCGACCAGCTTGCCAATCAGCTCGTCGCGGGCGTAGCCGAAGAGCGTCTCGGCCTGCTGGTTGACCAGCACGATCTCCCCCGTGGGCATGACTCCCACGATCGCGTCCGGTGCAAACTCCAGGAACTGCTCGAACTTCTTTTCCGCGGCCCGCCGCTCGGTGATGTCGCGAATGGCGGCCGTGACCAGCCGGCCACCCTCGGCCTCGATCGAAGACAACGAGATCTCAGCTGGAAACTCGCTGCCATCCCGTCGCCGTCCGTGCAACTCGAGCTTGTCGCCCATCGGCCGCGTCCGAGGCTCGACGAAGTAATCCTCCAAGTGATGCGGAAGAAGGTTGCCGAAGCCATCGGCGACGAGCATCTCCACCTCTTCTCCGAGCAGGCCCTCACGGGCATAGCCGAAGAGGGCCTCGGCCTGGCCGTTGACCAAGACGATTGAGCCTTTGTCGTCCACTCCGACGATCGCGTCGGGCACCACCTCGAGCACCTGTTCGAAAGTCGAGTTGACAGTTCCGGATCTGGCTGGGTCGGGGCTCACCGCATGGCCTATCTAATGAGCAGCGGCGTACCGATCGGCATTAGGCGCCACAGCCGGAGCACCGCCTCGTTTCGGACTCGAATGCAGCCGTGCGATGGCCGGCCGGGGATCAGGGATGGCTCGCTCGTCCCGTGGATGCCGATGATCCCGCCGCCAGGCCAGTCGCTGAGAACGGAATAGTCGCTGGTGCCGAAGGCCACTGGCCCGTAGAGACCGCCTGGGCCCGGCGTCCTGAACTTCTCTCGTATCCAGAAGCGCCCCGCCGGCGTGGGAGTGCTCGGCTTGCCGATCCCAACCGGGGCCCTCCAGATTCGCCGGCCCCGCCTATAGAGAGTTGCGCGCAGCTTGCGGCGAGCCACGACGAGCAGAGTCCGCACGCGGTAGAGAGGACCGAGAGCTGAGCGACGAACCCACCCCCTTCGTCCGTTCGGACGCATCGGAATGCGAACCTCGAACCAGGTGCGCCACTTTGAATCCCTCCAGCTGCGCAGGACCGGATAGACC
>DATMBX010000172.1:0-6633 GCA_035558955.1 Solirubrobacterales bacterium
TGGGTGATCGTCGACGCGCCTCCGCTGCTGGTCGCCGATGACGTTCTGCTGCTCACCCCCTACCTCGACGGAACCCTGCTTGTGATCGATGTCAGAACGACCACGCTGCCGGCGATCCGATCCGCCATCGCACGGCTGACCAAGCTCGACTCAAGGATCCTCGGCCTCGTACTCAACAACACCGAGGCCGAGCGGGGGGGTTACTACTACCAGCAGTCCCAAGGTTTCCGCCAGGCCCGGCTGGAGGCATCGGCCGCCGCGCAAAGAGACCGTCGAAGGCGAGCGGACGTCCGCTCTTAGCGATGGTGACCGCGACCCCGGCCCTAACCATCTAGCCAGGTGGCCGCTCGCGAACGCCTCGCTCCGGTAGGCGCGGTCTTCGGCGCGGCGGCGCTGGCGGCCCTATGGCCCCTGACCGCGTACGCGGTCAGCCCGCTGGCCCTTCCCTCCATTCTCGCCCTGGCCGTCGCCACGACCGTCATCCTGCGACGGCCGGAGTACGGCCTCGCCCTCGTCCTCGCCCTCAGCCCGGTGGTCAACGCCTCGCTGCCGGGAGCCTCCAGTGGAACCGTCTCGGCCCCGGCACAGCCGTTCGAGTTCCTCGTCCCGGTGCTCACCATGGGGGTTCTCCTCTACAGCCTCCTCCTGCTCCGGACTCCCTCACATTCGGGCTCCAATCAGCGGATGCTGGGCATCTGCGTCGCCGCCTTCGCCGCCAGCGCTCTGCTGTCAAGCTCCCGCGCGCTGGAGCCCTCGGCCTCCGTCGCCAAGGTGATGCTGATCCTGACCGCGGCGCTCCTCTTCTTCGCTGTGCGCCAAGTCGCCCAGGAGCGCCGCCAACTCATCGTGGTGGTCGCCGGCGCGCTGGCCGGCCTGCTCGTCGCTTCGGTTCAGGGGATAGTCAGCCACCTGCTTGGCATCGACAGCACCCTCGGCTTCGTATCGGGAAGCGAGGTGATCGGGCGGATCCAGGGATCGTTCGGCCACCCCAACATCTATGGGGGGTACCTCGCGCTCCTGATGCCGGTCGCGTTCGCGGTCGCCTTCTCGCCCCACTTTCCCCGGCAGCTTCGCTGGCTCGCGGCTATTGCCGGAGCCACGGCGATTCCAGCGCTCGTATTCTCCTATGCGCGCGGCGCGGTCATCGGCCTCCTCATCGCAACCGTTCTGATCCTCTCCATTACGCGCCCCCGGCTGGCGCTCGCAATGGTCGTGGGCTTCGCCCTGGCCGCATTCGCCCTTGCTCCCGCCGCCCTGAAGGACCGCTTCGATCCCGCCTCCAGTGGAGGCGACGTCACCCTGCGATCGGATATCTGGAACGCCTCGCTGGAGATCTACTCGAGCCAGCCGGCACTCGGAGTCGGGGTAAGCAACTTCCAGACCGCCTACTCCAACCTACCTACGACCGCTTCCGGAACATCTCAGCGCCGTCTGCTCCACGACACCCAGCTGCTGGTTCCACCTCATGCGCAAAACATCTACCTGCAGGCCCTGGCCGAACAGGGGCTCGTTGGGCTGCTCTCCCTGGCGGCTCTGCTGATTTCGGCTGTCGTCATCACCATCCGTGCCATCAGAACGTCTGACGGGATGACCCGTACCCTCGGCCTTGGCGTCGGCATCGGGGTGATCGGGCTGATGCTTCACGGCCTACTTGAAATCCCGCTCTACAGCGAGGCGATCCTCCCCATGTTCGCCCTGCTGGGCGTCGTCGCGATCTTCCTCGATCGCGAGAGTCCGGCTCTCGCCGGCCCCGCGTGATCGGCGCCTAGCTCCTGCGGGCAGCCGGGCTCGCCTGCGACCCGCCGAGGCGTACGAAGCGAGAGCGCGAGGACTTCTGCTCATCGGTGCCGTGGAACACCGCCCGCACCCGGACCTTCTTCCCCCGCGGTCGTCGCAGCTTCGTCGAGAACCGGCCCGACCTCCGCACCCTCACCGTCTGCTTCTGGATCGACCGCCAGCGCCCGCCCTTTCTAACCTGGGTCAGGATCACGACGTCGCCATCCTGGGCGCCGGCCACCCGGCCGACCGCCGTGGCAGCGGGAGCGCTCGCGCTCTGAACCTGGAGCGTCGTGCGCGTCTTCTTCTTCTTTCTGGTGGCCGGTGGCGGGGTGCTGGGGGTGTATGGCAAGCCGTGCGAATAGGCACGGAAGGCGCCATACGCGGGCTTGGGCGAGAAGTCGGTGCGTGTGAGCCCGTACTGCGCCTCGGGCTCGTTGGCGTCCCCGCTCCAGTAGTTGTTGCGAACGTTGTACCAGAGGGCGACCTGCACGTAGGGATCGGCCTCGAGCAGTTTCAGCGTCTCGTAGAGGAAGTCGGCCTGGGAGCCCTCGGAGACACCGCCCTGCCACATTCCGGCGCCGGGGCTGCAGGTCGCCGTCGAGGTGTTCCAGCCCATCTCGGTGATCCAGATCGGCTTGTCGTCGCCCTGCGCCAACATCGTGGAACGAAGCTCGCGATAGCCGAGGAAGGAATCCTTCGAGATGCGACTCCCGCTCATTCGGATGTCCGCCGGCCCGGTCGTGCCGCAATAGGTATACGGATGGGTCGCCAGGGCGTCGAAGAAGCCCTTCGCCCCAGCGGCGTAGGCGGCGGCGAGGAAGTCGTAGTCGTTTCCGGATAGCCCGCCGAACAGCACGGTGGCGGTCGGGTCGGCGCTCTTGACCGCCGGGTAAGCCGCACGCAACAGGGCGGCATATGCGGTTGGGTTTGGCCCACCGGTCCAGAAGCGGCTGATGTTCTGCTCGTTCCAGATCTCCCAAGCGTCGACCTTCGCGCCATAGCGGGAGGCAACGAACGACATAAAGTTCGCGTAGTCGCCGGCCTGCTGAGGAATGAGGCTGCCGCTGGAGCCCGACGCCCACGCCGGGGCGTCGTTCACCATCACGATCACCTTCTGGCCGGCGGCGTGAGCGACGTCGATCGCCTCCTGGTACTCGGCCAGCCACCAATCGTTGTAGCGATTGGCCTCGGGCTGGGTGTCACGCCAGGAGATGCTCAGGCGAACCCACTTGGAGCCCAGGTCCTGGAGCACCTGCGACTCACGCGTTTTCTCGCCGTCGGAGATGTACCAGGTCAGATCCGACACCACGCCCGGCTCGGCGGCGCCGGCCGAAGGCGCGGCGGTGGCGAAGGCGAGCAGCGCCAGGGTCGCGGCGATCCCCGTCTTGAGCTTGCTGTGTCGTCGTGTTGGCTCCATGGCAGTCTCGCCATCCGAGTGCCGGAGACCGCTGTGATGGGGGGCCTCGGAATGGCGGTACTGCCTTATCGGGGGATCTAGAGCGGGGCGAGATCGAAGGGGCCAATCCCTCGACGTATGTACTAGAGAGCTTCAGAATTGGCTCTATAGCTCAAGAAGCTCAGCCTCAGGAGGCTCCGTCCGAGCCTCCTGAGGCACATCTTTGGTCCGCAGGAAGCCGGCAACTCTGCGCACGCCGACCTGACGCAGCCCAACGGCAAGCCAGATGAGTAGACCGACCCCCATGCCAACCGCCAGCCTCAAGGGGCCCGACGGCAGCAGGCTCCAAGCTGCCAGCATCCAGGCCCCCGGCACAATGGAGCTGAGCAACGCCGGAACGACGCCGGACGCCAGCACTTGGCGAGTCGGGACACCCACCGTCCGCGCCGCGAGAGGCACCTTGATCGGCGCCAGCATGCCATAGGTGAGCAGAGTTCCCAGGGCCGCGCCCACTGCTCCGTACCGGGAGACCAGGAATATCGAGAGCGCGAGGTTGGAAATGCCCTCGACCACGGCGATCGCTCCGATCAGTCGTACTCTGCCCAGACCGATCAGGGTCTTCTCAGCCGGGACCACCGACAGCGTCACCACCTGGGAGCTGACGAGCAGGACGATGATGGCGGCGGTGACCGACGGGGCATCCTCGCCGAGCCAGAGATCGACGATGTCGGTGGAGAAAAGGGCAAGAGCCAGGCCTACCGGCAGGGTGATCTGAATCGCGATCCTGGTCGCGAGCTCCATCCGGGTGACGACTTCCGCCCGGCGACCGGACGCCCACATCTCCGACACCATTGGCATGAAGAGGAGATAGATCGGGAACGTGAGGCTCTGAAGCCCGCTCTGCAGCTTCACCGCCGCCGCGAACGGGGCGGCGGCGGCGGCCCCTCGCAAGGCGGCGATCACGATCGTGTCCATCCGAGTCCCGACGAACACCATCGCATCGGCCAGCAGGGTCAGCGAAGCGAAGGACCTCACTTTCCGCCTGGTCGCGCGGTCGGCGAAGCGGGGACGCATCGAGAGTCGGGGGTCGGTCCTTCGCAAAAAGACGGCAAAAAGGATCCCCGCTCCAACCAAGGCTCCCCCGTAGGCGGCGGCAACGCCGGCGATCCCAGCTCCGCTCTCGATGGCGACGACGGCGCCGATGGGGAAGCCAACTGCCGCCACGGCCTCTCCGGCGTTGAACCAGTGAGCCTGCTGATAACCGATCAAGCTGGCGCCGTAGGCGGCAAGGGGCAACCGCACCAGCATCGCCACCCCAAGCAGACTCATCCCGGTTCGGAACGCGTCGCGCTCACCCTGGGCTGCTAGCCCATCCAGGAAGGCGGCAGCGAGGAGCGAGAGCACCAGCGCCACCACGCCCATCCCGCTCATCAGCGTCACCGATGCGCCAACCAGCGCTTGCACTCCACGCTGGTCGCCTTTCCCGCGCAACTCGGCGACCAGCTTTGTCACGCCGGCCGAGAAGCCGAACTCGATCAGAGCGAAGATCGAGCCGATCGTGTAGATGACGCTCCAAGTTCCGAAGCCGTCCGTCCCAAGCCGCCGGAACAGGTAGGGCGTCAGCAGCAGAACACTGAGGACGAGCAGGATCCTCGCGCCATAGGACGTCACGGCGTTACGGGCTATCGCCCGGGCCTCGCTCATAGACGCCCCCTCAGGAGCTTACGGTCGCGATGCGGGGATCCCGGCGCAGCGCACGGTGCTTCCATTGAAGGTAGTAGAAGTCGCGCAGCGCCAGAAGGCTGTGTCGGCTCCATGGGTTTCGCCTGACGACCGCCTGCCATTCGTGAACTATCTCTCCTGCCGGCACGAAGCGGACCTCCAGCCCCACTTCCCACGATCGCATGCACCAGTCCACGTCTTCCCCCCCATAGGAGGAGATCCGCTCGTCGTACTCACCGATCAGCGCGGGAAGGTCTGATCGCCACATCTGGGCCGCTCCGATAACGGAGACTACCCCCCGCTCGGTCTCGTAGTCGAAGTCGAGCATCATGTGGTCCTGGTGAAGTCGCGAATTCGGACGCAGCTTCGCCAGCGGTCCACGCCGGGTGAGGGGAATCAGCGGAGACGGCCAGCGCCGGCAGGAGGGTTGGGCGCTTCCGTCGGGATTGAGCAGCCTCGGCCCGATGACGCCAACCCGCGGGTTCTCATCCAGGTACCGAGCCAGCGTCTCGAGCGCGCCGGGCCGGACCTGAGTGTCGGAGTCGATCATCAGCACCTTGCGACCCCTGACCAGCGGCAGGGCCGCGTTGCGGCCGGCGCAGAGCCCCCCATTGACCTCCTTGGCCACCACCCGCGCGTCCTTGAACCTCTCTCGCACAGCTTCGGGCGTACCGTCTCCCGAGCCGTCGTCGACGACGATCGTCTCGACCGGGATCGAGACGTTGTCTCGCACCGACTCCAGGCAACGGAGGACATAGTCGCGCGCTCGGTACGCGACCACGACGACGGATACCTCGGGCGCCTCGCTCACCTGGCCGACGCCCTGCGGTCCAGTTCCTCCCCCAGGCGGATCAGCTCACGCCGCCGGCCCCGGTATCGCCACTGGAAGGCGGCGAAGTCGCGAATGTGGCGGAGGGCGACCCTCGAGATCGGCTTTCTGCTGCTCGTGCGGCGATAGCTGTGGATCACCGTCGTGGAGGGGTAATAGACGATCTCGCCCCCCACGTCGCGGATGCGAATGCACCACTCGATGTCGTCGGGGCCGAAAAAGTATCGATCCAGGGGCTCCACCCTGCGGCCGAGCGCGGTTCGAAAGATCTGACAGGCGCCCAGCACGTATAGGACCGGCCGCGTCTTCTCGTGGTCGATGTCGGTCATCAGGTGATGGTTGACGGCCCTGGAGTCCCCGAGGATCGCGGACAGCGGCGGGCGCCGCATCAACGGCAGCAGCACCGGCGGGAAGCGGCGGCAGGAGAGCTGCAGCGTACCGTCGTCGTAGACGAGCTTCGGGCCCAGCAGCCCCCAGCCGGGGTTCTCGTCCAGAGCCGCGACCATTCCTCTCAGGGCGCCGGGAGTCAGCTTGGCGTCACTGTCGAGAAACATCGTGTACCGGCCGGTGGCCAGCGGCATTCCCTTCCACCGCGCCGAGATCCCCACGTTCTCCGGAAGCTCCACCAACTTCACCGAGGGATAGGCCTCGCGCACCCATTCGACGGTTTCGTCGGTGGAGGCGTTGTCTACGAGGATCGTTTCGGTGGGAAGGTCGGCGTAGCACTCGATCGAGCCGAGGCACTCCTTCAACTCCTCGACCACCGAGTGTGCGACTACGACTATGGAGACGGTAGGGTCGCTACTCGGAGGGGTCACGAATGATCGTCACCACGGTCATCAGTGCGATCTTCAGATCGAGCCATGGCGACCAGTTCTCGATGTAGTAGTTGTCCCATTCGACGCGG
>DATMBX010000173.1:0-8522 GCA_035558955.1 Solirubrobacterales bacterium
GACGTTTCGCTTCTGGCGGGAATCGAGACCCATCTTCTCGGCCACGGCAAGGGACAACTCGACCACGCCGCGGCTGTGACTGCCGGTATAGGCGTCGTCAGCTTCGACCACGTCTCCAAGCAGCATCGCGGTTCCTTGGTACGCGCTGCTCAACTCGAGGGCCTGGTCGATGCGAGCTCGTCGCTCATGGGAGAGCTGGGCGAGGACGGCCGCCAGAGGCAGGGTGAGCAGACAGATCGCGGGGTCGAGGGCGATCGCGGCGTAGGCCGCGAGCAGGCCGATCGGCGCCAGCGCCCCGTCGAGCGCGTAGACCGGCGCCTGCATTTCGAGCTGGGCGCGGATCGGCGTTCCATCCAGCAGACGGGCGCGAACTTCAGTGGCGGCGAAGTCGAAGGCGAACTGAGCCAGCAGAGCAACGACGTAGACGGGCCAGCTCTCCCAGGAGAAGACTTGAGCGCCGGCGAGGACGATCACCAGGGCGGGGCCGACAGCGTGCCAGCAATCGCCGAAGACGTGGGCCGCCCGGTACACGCTGGCCTCGCCGCTGGCCTGCTCGAACAGCTTTCCGAGCCCCCAGCTGACGCTGACGACCAGCGGCACCGCCGGGGTGGGGAGGAGGAAGAGCATCGGCACCAGCACCAGCTCGGTCGGCACCGTGTAGCCGTCGGCTATCTCGAACCGAGCGCGGCTGGTGAGCACGTACAGGCCCATCAGCAGTATGAGCGTGAGTGGCTCCAGCGCTCGCGGTGAGGGCATGAACAGCGCCATTGCCAGCGCCACTGCCACGAAGCCTCCGGCGGCAGCCGCCTCCACGGCCCGTTCGCGCCCCTGAGGTCGCTGCAGCGCCCGGTCGCGGCCGTGGAGGACCAGGGCATCCTGCTCGAATGTTTCGGTCGTCGATATCTGCATTGCGCCCGCCCCGCGAGGGCCGGTGCATATATCGGTCGTCGCCCTCGCCGACAGTAGGACGGAAAGTTCCGGTGCGCCGGGACGGTGCGCTCACGCCTGAGAAATGCTCAACGAAATAAAAGCGTCTAGACGTCCGTTCGAACTTTCTAAAGGCGAGCCCTCCAAGGCCGATTATCGCCCGCAACATCACATAAGTGAGCTGAATAAGGGCAAACCTGTCGCGAGGCAGGGGCGCAAAGTCAGAGGTCTCGGCTTCCCAGCCGAGATGGCTCAACTACCTAGCTTGGTCAACAGCCAGGCTTTTTTGCCTGCGATTTTGGAGGTTTGCCCCGAATGAAGTCAACTCGACGCTCGACCCGACGGACCCCGACGAGGCTGGTGGCCCTGACTGCCATCGCCCTGCTAGGCACAGCGGTATTCGCCGGTGGCGCTCAGGCCGCATCCTGTCCATACGCCGGCGCGGAGAAGGTCTTCGCTCCGTGGGGTGACTACCGCAACTACGTTCTCGCTCCGGATGGCGGCTTCGAGGCCGGCGCCAAAGGCTGGGACCTCGACGGCGGCGCCAAGGTTGTCGCCGGCAACGAGTCCTTCTATCTGAACGATGCCGCCGACGACACATCGCTGGCGCTCCCGGCCGGCAGCTCCGCGGGCAGCCCGTCCGTCTGCATGTCCATCGACACGCCGGTTTTCCGCATGGTTGCGCGCAACACCGGCGATCCGAGCTCGCGGCTGCGGGTGACGGCCAGTTACTGGCTGCTCGGGCTGCTTCGCACCCAGACGATCGACACCGTGACCGCCGGCTCGGCCTGGAAGCCGACCGACCCGCACTCGACCGTCCTCACCCTTTCGACCCTCATCGGGACGCTGATCCCGAGCGCGATCGAAATCCGGGTCACGCCGCTCGACTCGAAGGGCCGTTGGCAGGTCGATGACCTCTACATCGACCCCTTCTCCCGCCGCTAAGCCTTCATGTACCCGCCCGCTCGGGGACCGGGCGGGTACAGTTGGCTGACCAGCCAAGGCGACGGAGGGAGCACCAGTGGAGAGCGGCACCGCGCAGAGGAGCACCGAGGCGACGAACGGAGCAGGCGCCAACGGACATGGCGGCGGACACATCGATGTCCACAATCCCGCCACCGGGGGCCTGATCGCGACCGTCCCCGTCGACTCGCCGGCGAGAGTCACCGAGACCGTCGCACGGGTGCGCGCCAGCCAGGCTGAGTGGGAGGCGATGGGCATCGAGGGGCGCTACCACTGGCTGGGCAAGCTGCGCGACTGGCTGCTGGACAATTCCGATCGCGTGCTCGACACGATGCAGGAGGAGACCGGCAAGGTGCGCGCCGACGCCGCCAACGAGCCGGTCTACCTCGCCGACCTGATCAACTTCTACGGCCGCAACGCGGCCAAATTCATTGGCGAGGAGGCGGTCCGCCCCCACTCCGCCCTGCTCGCCGCCAAGAAGCTGCGCGTCCAGTACCGGCCGCATCAGGTGGTCGGGATCATCAGCCCCTGGAACTTCCCGCTGATCCTCGCCCTGGGGGACGCGATCCCGGCGATGCAGGCGGGGGCGGCGGTTGTGATCAAGCCCTCCGAGTTCACCCCCCTGGGTCTCGCTGAGGTGGTGAAGGCGTGGAAGGAAGAGATCGGCGGCCCCGACGTGCTCGACTGCGTGCAGGGGGTCGGCGAGACCGGCGGCGCGCTGGTCGACGAGGTCGACTTCGTCCAGTTCACCGGCTCGGACCGCACCGGGCGCAAGGTGATGGCGCGCGCGGCGGAGACGCTGACCCCGGTCAGCCTCGAGCTGGGCGGCAAGGATCCGATGATCGTCCTCTCCGACGCCGACCTCGACCGGGCCGCGAACGCCGCGGCCTGGGGCGGGATGATGAATGCGGGCCAGATCTGCATGTCGGTGGAGCGGATCTACGTCGAAGAGCCGGCCTATGACGAGTTCGTCGCCAAGCTGACGGCTGAGGTGGGGAGACTGCGCCAGGGCGCCGACGGCAAGGCCTTCGGCAAGGAGGTCGGCGCGATGACCTCTCCCAACCAGATCGGCGTCGTCGAGGACCACGTCGACGACGCGCTCGCCGGCGGGGCGAGAGCGCTGACCGGCGGCAAGCGCGTGCCCGGCCCCGGCGATTACTTCGAGCCGACCGTGCTGGTCGACGTCGACCACTCGATGAAGGTGATGCGCGACGAGACCTTCGGCCCCGTGGTCGGGGTGATGAAGGTTCGCGACGAGGCCGAGGCGCTGCGGCTGGCGAACGACAGCCGTTACGGGCTCTCCGGCTCGGTCTTCGGCGAGAAGGACCGCGCCGAGCGGGTCGCGCGGCGGGTCGAGTGCGGCGCGATCAACGTCAACGACGTGCTCGTCAACTACTTCGCGATGGACGTGCCGATGGGCGGCTGGAAGGAGTCGGGCATCGGCTATCGCCACGGTGAGCCGGGGATCAAGAAGTACTGCCGCACCGAGTCGGTCGTGATCACCCGCTTCGGCGGCAAGCGCGAGCCGACCTGGTACCCGTACACGAAAGGGCGCCGCGGCCTCGTCGCCAGGATCGCCAACGCGTTCAACGCGCGGGACCTTAAGCGGCGCCTCGGCATGCGCGGCTGAGGACTTCGGTACCTTTCAGCGAACCATCAAGAGCGGTCGAGGGGCCCGGCCCGCAGACGCCGCAGCAACCGGCCGAGATCTCAGGATCGAGGTGAGGTGCTACAGCCGGGGTCGATGGAGGTGACAGGCTTTACCCATGGCAGATCGTGATTTCCTAGCCGCAACTCGGGAGCGAGTCGTCGTCTTCGACGGCGGCATGGGCGCGACCCTGGAGCAATTCGACCTGACCCAGGCCGATTACGGTGGGCTGGAGGGCAAGTGCCACGAAGCGCTGGTCCTCAACCGCCCCGACGTGGTCGAGGGCGTCCACGCTTCGATGATCGAAGCCGGCGCCGAGGTTGTCGAAACCGACACCTTCCAGGGCTCGCGACTGAAGCTCGAGGAGTGGGGGCTCGGAGACGAGACCCTCGAGATCAACACGAAGGCGGCCGAGATCGCCCGCGTGGCGGCCGGAGAGGACCGCTTCGTCGCCGGCTCGATCGGGCCGACGGGCTTCCTCCCGGCGTCCACCGATCCGACCCTGGGCAACATCTCCTTCGGCAAGCTGGTCGATGTCTTCGCCGAGCAGGCGAGAGGGCTGGTCGAGGGCGGCGCCGACCTGATCATCATCGAGACGGCCCAGGACATCCTCGAGGTGAAGGCGGCGATCTTCGGGGCTCGTGAGGCCTTCACCGCAACCGGCCGAACGCTGCCGATCCAGACCAGCGTCTCCCTCCTCCCCAACGGCGGCAAGATGCTGCTCGGCACCGACATCCGGGCGGTGCTGACGACGCTGGCCGCGCTCGACGTCGACGTGATCGGGCTCAACTGCTCGACCGGTCCCGAGGACATGCGCGACGCGATCCGCTTCCTCGGCGAGAACAGCCCGCTGCCGCTCCACTGCATCCCCAATGCGGGGTTGCCCCTGCAGGGCCCCGATGGCGAGACGATCTTCCCCGAGAAGCCCGAGCCACTGGCGGCGACGCTGGGAGAGTTCGTCGAGCGCTACGGCGTCGGGATCGTCGGCGGCTGCTGCGGGACGACGCCCGACCACATCCGCGCGATCCGCGAGCGGGTCGCCGGACGGGTGCCCGGCGAGCGCCCGACGCCGGGCCCGCCCGAAGTCTCTTCGATGATGACCTCCACCCCTCTGGTGCAGGAGCCGCGGCCGACCCTGGTCGGCGAGCGGGTCAACTCGCAGGGATCGCGCAAGGCAAAGGAGCTGCTCCTCGCCGACGACTACGACGGCCTCGTCCAGGTCGCCGAGGACCAGGTCGAGGGGGGAGCCCACGTGCTCGACGTCTGCGTGGCGCTGACCGAGCGCCAGGACGAAGACGAGCAGATGGCGGCGGTCGCGAAGCGCATCTCACTGACCCAGCCGGCGCCGGTCCAGGTCGACTCGACCGAGCCCGAAGTGATCCGCGCGGCGCTGGAGCAGATCCCCGGCAGGGCGATCGTCAACTCGATCAACCTCGAGGCAGGTCGCGACAAAGCCGACGTCGTCGTGCCCCTGGCCAAGGCGCACGGGGCGGCGCTGATCGCGCTGACGATCGACGAGGTCGGGATGGCGAAGACGGCGGAGCGCAAGGTCGAGATCGCCCAGCGGTTGCGGGACATCGCCTGCGGGGAGCACGGGCTCGACCCCGAGGCGCTGATCTTCGACGCGCTCACCTTCACCCTGACCACCGGCGACGAGGAGTGGCGGCCTTCCGCGGTCGAGACGATCGAGGGAATCCGCCGGATCAAGGCGGAGATCCCCGGCGTCAAGACCTCGCTCGGCGTCTCGAACGTTTCCTTCGGCGTCTCGCCGCGTCCCCGGGCGGTCCTCAACTCGGTCTTCCTCCACCACTGCGTCGAGGCGGGGCTCGACCTGGCGATGGTCAACCCGAACCACATCACTCCCTACGGGGAGATCCCCGATGAGGAGCGAGAGCTGACCGACGACCTCGTCTTCAATCGCCGCGAAGACGCATTGGAGCGCTTCATCGCCCATTTCGAGTCGAAGGGCGAGGAGGCCGCGGACGAGGCAGCCGACCCGACCGAGGGAATGGAGCCCGAGGAGGCCCTGCACTGGCACATCCTGCGCCGCAAGAAGGACGGCGTCGAGGAGTGGATCGACCGTTCGGTCGAGAAGATCGGCGCGGTGCCGACCCTCAACGAGGTGCTGCTGCCGGCGATGAAAGAGGTCGGCGACAAATTCGGCGCCGGCGAGCTGATCCTGCCCTTCGTCCTGCAGTCGGCGGAGGTGATGAAGCGCGCCGTCGCGCAGCTGGAGAACTACCTCGACCGGATCGAGGGCCACACCAAGGGCAAGGTCGTGATCGCGACCGTGTTCGGCGACGTCCACGACATCGGCAAGTCGCTGGTCAACACGATCCTGACGAACAACGGCTACACGGTGATCGACCTCGGCAAGCAGGTCCCGGTCGACACGATCATCGAGGCCGCGGTGGAGAACGGGGCCGATGCGATCGGCCTCTCCGCCCTTCTCGTCTCGACGTCCAAGCAGATGCCGATCTGCGTGCAGGAGCTGCACCAGCGGGGGCTCGAGTTCCCGGTTCTGATCGGCGGCGCCGCGATCAATCGCGACTTCGGCCGACGCACGCTCTACCCGCACGGCAAGGAGTCAGACGAGGTCTACGAGCCCGGTGTCTTCTACTGCAAGGACGCCTTCCAGGGCCTCGACACGATGGACGCCCTGGTCGACGAAGCGGCGCGCGAGGCGCTGGTCGAGCGGATCCGGGGCGAGGCGCGGCAGCTGCGCGAGAAAGTCGTCGTCCCCGACGACGCGCCGCCGGTCACCGACGACAGCGTCCGCTCCGGCGCGCGGACCGACACGCCGATCCCCGAGCCGCCGTTCCTGGGCGTGCGTGAGGTCCCGATCGACTTCGAGGAGGTCTTCCCCTATCTCGATCGCCATGTGCTGTTCAAGCTGCACTGGGGTGGGCGCGGGGTGAAGGGCGAGGCATGGCGTGAGTTGGTCGAGGGAACCGACGAGGAGGAGGGATTCGCGCCGCGGTTGGAGCGGATGTGGCGCGAGCAGGACTATCTCCACCCCCGGGCAAGGCTCGGCTACTTCCCCTGCAACGCCGACGGCAACGAGCTGGTCGTCTTCGACCCCGAGGACCCCGAGCGCGAGCTGGAGCGGCTCGTCTTTCCCCGCCAGCCCAAGCACGACCGCATCTGCCTGGCCGACTTCTTCCGCCCGCTGGACTCCGGCGAGCGCGATGTGGTCGCATTGCAGGGCGTCACGGTCGGGCCCGAGGTGACCGAGTTGATCGAGAGACTGGAGCGCGACGGCGAGTTCGCCGAGCAGCTCTACGTCCACGGCCTCGGCGTGCAGTCGGCAGAGGGCCTGGCCGAGTGGCTGCACTCGGAGGTGCGTCGCGAGCTGGAGATCGACCTCGACCAGGGTCGCCGCTACTCCTGGGGCTACCCCGCCTGCCCCGACCAGTCCGAGCACGAGAAGGTCTGGCGCCTGCTCGGCCTCGAGGAGATCGGCATGACTCTCTCAGGCGGCTACGCGGTGATGCCGGAGCAGTCCACGGTGGCGATCGTCGCCCATCACCCGCAGGCGGTCTACTTCGGGATGAAGTCCGGCTTCATCCCTGAGGACAAGGCGCCCGACGAGTTGATCGCGGGCACCGATCGCGGCGGCGAGCTGCCGCCGGAGTCCGAGCCCGCCGAGGATACGGACGAGGAAGCCGCCGCCGAGCCGGTTGGCGGTTAGCGCGGCACGAGCCGGTAGACCGGCCCGTCCAGCGAGGTGACGTAGATGCGGCCCCGCGTGTCCTCGCCGAAGGAGCTGGGGGTGCTGACCGCGAGGCCCAGCTTGCGCTCGCCCGTCGCCCGGGTCAAGTGGGGGACGAGACTGCGCAGCTGTCCCTCGCAGAGGTCGGCGTAGACGTAGCGCCCGCGCAGGCCCGGCAGTCGCCGGTCGCGGACGACGTAGCCGCCGATGATCGTGCAGCTGCCGCCGCCCTGGCCGCGGCCGTAGGCGAAGATCGGCTTCACCGTGCCGCCGGGATCCGGCGTGCCGCTGTTTTCCTCCTCGTAGGGAGCGAAGCCTTCGAAGGCGTCCCAGCCGAAGTTGGCGCCGCTCGCCGCCCCTACCGTCGTGTAGTCGACCTCCTCGAAGCGGTTCTGGCCGACGTCGCCGATCGCGAGCCGCGGCTGTCTCGCCGTCGTCGTGTCGAAGGAAAAGCGGAACGGGTTGCGCAGGCCGTAGCTGTAGATCTCGTCGCGGCCGGCCCGGCCGACGAAGGGGTTGGAGGCCGGTATGGAGTAGGGCCTGCCGCCGGAGGGTCGCGGGTCGATCCGCAGCAGCTTGCCGAGCAGTTGCTCCTTGTTCTGGGCGTTGTTGGGCGGGTCGCCGGCGGAGCCGCCGTCGCCGGTCCCGAAATAGAGCAAATCGCCGAGGAACTGGAGCTGGCCGCCGTTGTGATTCGAGTTGGTCTGATGGGGTATCTCGATCAGCGCGCGGCGCGAGCCCCGCGCGGCTCGCGCCGCGCTGCTGCGACGGAACTCCTCGACCCGTATATCTCCCTCCGGGTCGGTGAAGTAGACGTAGAAGCGCCCGCTGCGCCTGTAGTCGGGTGGGAAGGCGATCGAGAGCAGGCCGCGCTCGCCGCCGGCGCTGACCAGGTCCCGGACATCCAGGAAGGGACGCGACATCCGCCTGCCGCCCACCAGGACGCGGACCGTGCCCGCCTGCTCGACGACGAACAGGTGACGGGGGAAGCCGGGGGCACCGGTCACGTAGACCGGGCTCTCGAACCGTCCGATCCGCTTCAGGGCGACCCCGAGCCGCGCGCTCGCGCCGGCATCGCTGGCCGGGGCATGCTCGCGACCGGCCGGCTCCCGAGCCTCTCCGCAAGCGGGCAGCGCAGCGATCGAGAGGGCGGCGAGCACGACGCACGAGGCGGCACGGCGTCTCATCGCCGCAAAGCTAACGGTTCGCCTGCGTCTGCTCGCCGGGCTGGATCTCGACCACTTCACCGCTGTCGGTGACGATGGTCTCCGG
>DATMBX010000174.1:0-7677 GCA_035558955.1 Solirubrobacterales bacterium
GTCCGGGCGTGACGAGAGCGAAGGGGAGCGACTCGATCGCAATCTCAACGAGTTGCTGCAGGAGCTTCGGGTCGCGCTGCCCGGCGTCCAGGTTCTCTTCGCCTTCTTGCTGGCGGTTCCGTTCCAGCAGAACTTCACCAGAATCACCGCCTTCCAGGAGCGGGTCTACTTCGCGACACTGCTCCTCACGGCGCTCTCCGCCGCGCTGCTGATCTCACCCTCCGCCTATCACCGGATGACCTTCCGGATGCAGCAAAAGGAACACCTCGTCTTCCTCGCCAACCGCTTCGCGATCGCCGGCCTCGCCTGCCTCGCGCTGGCGATGACCGGCGCGATCACGCTGATCACCGATGTCCTCTTCGGCACCGCCGCGACGATCGTCACCAGCGTTTGCGCCCTGGCTGTGTTCGTCGTGCTCTGGTACGCCTTGCCGCTGCGCCGACGGCTCAGCTCGAAGGTGGAGCCGGAACAGCGCTAATCCGCTCTTCTCGCAGGCCGGCCAGCTCGGCCTCCAGGTCGTCCAGAAAGGGGAGGTCCGGGAGGGCGTCGCGCAGCATCTTGAGGTCGGCCTCCCAAACCGCCACCTTGACGTCGAGCGTCACCTTGAACTCCTCGCCGACCGCCTCGCCCTGGCTCGCGTAGGCCCCGCGCAGCGTGTGGACGTTGGACAGCTTGTCGGCGGCGTAGATCGCCAACGCGTCGGGCCCCGCCGCGGCAACCCGCCGCCGGTGCTCGTCCTTGCGCCGCTCGTAGGGCTCGATCGTCTCGTCGTCGGTGAGTGCCTCGACCAGACTCGCGACCGGCTCGTCGAAGCTATCGCGCACCTGCTCCACCGAGATCGCGCTGTCTTCGACCACGTCGTGAAGCAGCGCGGCCGCCAGCACTTCGGCGGCGAAGCCCCGCGAGGCGAGCAGCTCGGCGACGGCGATCGGGTGCTCGACGTACGGCATCCCGCCGCTGCCGTTGCGGACCTGCCCGGCATGCGCCTTGCGCGCCATCTCCAGGGCCCGCCGGACGGGCTCAGAGCGACCGGCCGCTGCCTCGATTCCGGGCGTCTGGGACATCAGCGCCAGCGTAGCGGTCGGCGGGCGTTCGGCTCAGGTCGCCGCCACCGCGGCGGTACGCGCGGGCAATTCGAAGACGGCCCGCTCGACGCCCAGCTCGACCGCCTCGGGATCGCCGCCCATCTCCGCCCAGCGCCGTTTCGCCTCCTCACGGTGGCCGTCGAGGAAATCGTCGGAGTGCAGCGGGTCGTGGTGAAACAGCACCGTACGCTCGGCGCCGGTGCGGCGGGCGAAGGAGAGGGCGTGGGAGAGGGAGGAGTGGCCCCAGCCGAGGTGCTCGGGGTATTCGACGTCCGCGTACTGGCCGTCGTGGATCAGCAGCGAAGCGTCGCGGGCGAGCGCGAAGCCGGAGATCCAGTCCTCCTCCAGCGCCTCGAGGTCGGCGCCGAGCGCCGGCTCGTGGTCGGGGATGTAGGCGAGCGAGGAGCCGCCGTCCTCGATCCGGTAGCCGAGCGTCGGCCCGCGATGGGCGACCGAGGCGGCGCGGATCCGCGCCGAGCCGATCTCCCACTCGGTCTGCGGACAGTGGCGGAAGGAGACGTCGCAGGGCAGCTCGCGCACTTCGACCGGGGAGAGGGGCGCCGAGATGTAGCGCGCGATCCGGTCGCGCAGCGAAGCCTCCGGCGAGGCCGGCCCCCAGATCACGATCTCGGTCTGGGGGCAGAAGCAGGGAGCGAAGAAGACCAGGCCCTGGATGTGGTCCAGGTGCAGATGGGTGAGGAGGATGTGGAGGCGGGCCGGCTGGGTGGCGAGCGCCAGTCCGAGGCCGCGGATGCCGGTGCCCGCGTCCAGGGCCAGCAGCGTCCCGTCCTCCAGCGTCACCCCGACGCAGGACGTGTTGCCGCCGTAGCGGATGGTCTCCGGCCCCGGGGAGGGAATCGACCCGCGCGTTCCCCAGAGCTCGACCCTCATCGGTGAGCAGCCCCGTTGCCGTTCGCAGCCGGCCAGAAGACGGCGATCGCCCCTTGTGAGCCGTGGGCGGTGAGGATCGGGAAGGCGGATACCTCGACGTCGTGGAGGGCTCCGTCGGTGGAGCGGATCTCGAAGTTCGCATGGGCCGGGCGGTCGTTGCGAACGGCGACGACCAGGGGAAGCTCGTCGTAGGGAATCGGCTCTCCGTTCTCGTCGAAGGGCCCGAACATCGCGCCCCACTCCTCGGGGCCGACCGTCCCCACCTCCTCGAAGCGTTTGCCCAGCAGGATTCCCGCGGCCTCGTTGTAGAAGACGAGGAGGCCGCCCTCGTCGACGAGGAAAGCCGGCGTCGAGAGCGCCGACATCAGGTTGCGAGCGAGGATCAGCTCGAGAGGCCTCTGCGTCACAGATGACACTTTAGATAGTCGGGATAGGCGTAGCGGTGTTTTCGCGATTCTGCCTGCAGAGATCCAGACGCCCACCTTCGACATTCAGCCATCCCGACTGCGTGACATCCGTCACGCTTGTCCCTTCTCTGTAGAAGCTGGGGCCATTCGTGGACACGGGATAGGCTCCTAATTCATGGCGGGGCAGGCTCGGACAGCGGTTGCTGCGGTGGCAGCGCTCGCAGTCGTCGTTGCGCTCTTGCTCTTGGGCTGGATCGGCGGCGAGCTGCACTACCGCAACTGCTTGGCAAACGTGGAGCTTCGGTATCCGGTGGCCTATCAACAGGCAGCCCCGAATCCGCGCAATCCGTATGCCGAGCAATTCGGTCTTGGCGGTGGCGTGGAGGCTGGATTTGCCTTCCACGACCGGGCCGACCGAAACGACGCCATCGCGGCCTGCTCGCGCTGGCCGTAGAACCGCTAATCCCGCAGGACGCCAGCTTCCCGGAGGGCCGCTTGGGCGCGGGCGGTCCGCTGCTCGGACTCGCGAAGGGATCGTTCGATTCGCTGCTCTGCCTGTCGAGCGCGTCTAATCGCTCGCCTGTTTTCCGCTATGCGATCCCGCAGTACCTGTTCTCTTGGGCTCATATGGCCTCCTCGGGAGGATCTTCGTCAGCGTCTAGGACTAGATCAAGCAGACTCGTTGTGGCTGTGAGCTCGTCTTGAAGGTCTTCGATTGTTTCTCCCGCGCTTTCAAGCATATTCCTCAATGCTGCATTCTCCGCAACGAGATCGGAAACCTGCTCGGAGACCTGCACCGGCCCGATGCGCGTAAGCCATTGCCGCCGAACGACGAGGGCGACAACCGAGATCACGATGAAAGCTGCGGCGAAGATGATCGCCAGGCGGATGGCCGCCACGACAGCGCGACTCGCCAGCACCGTGTCTACAAAGCTTGGGGTTTTTGAGACAGGGGTATCGGACAGCACGGCATCCCCCAGCGCGTAGACCGCCCCACCGAACAGAATCAGGAGCGTGGGCACGACTATGAGAGTTCCTAGCCATTCCCCCACTCTCTCCGCTTTGGACTTGTGTGCCGTGTCTCCCGCTTCCACGCTGCGCGAGCATAGTCGCCAGTCTGGCGGGAACGACAAAGCCCCCCGACAGAATGCTCTTCGTCGAGCGGCTAGGAATCGCTGCGGACCAGATGCCCCTCCTTTTCATTCGGCATCGGCCCTCGGCCAATTTCGTCTTCTACGAACCGGCTGAGCGCGACCGAGCTATCTCTAGTTGCTCCCGCTGGCCCTAATTCGAGGCACGAGCTAACGGCTTGATAGAGCGAAATGCCGCCTCCTGCCGGAAACACCCGAAACGGCAGGAGGCGGCTACTCCGTTTGCGACTGGCAAGAACACCCTCTCATTCCGTCCGGCGGGAAGACGATCCTCTAGAGCTAATCCGCACAACGCGCGACTGGCATCACGCGTTGAGGCGGCGACACCCGAATGAAAGGAGGGCCGTGATGGCCTTCTCCCAGTTAGTCAAGGACCAAGCTCTAGCTCGCGCCGGTGGTCGTTGCGAGTGCACGCGGTTGAGGCATGGCCATATTGGCCGGTGCTTGAAGCGCGGGCCATTCCACTTCCATCACAAAACCGCGCTGGCGGTTGGCGGATACGACGGGCTGTCGAATTGCGAAGTCCTGTGCGTTTCCTGCCACAAGCTCACCCAGTCGTACGGGCGGAGCTAAGGGTGCGCGCAAGCTCTCGCACTTGATCGGGCGGGCAGGAGAGGGTGAGCAGAGGCTCATCCTCTCCTGGCGGTCCCTCAACGACTAGTCGTGCGGGATGGTCGATCCTCTCGCGAAGCTTCGCCGCGAAAGCCATCGAATCCGGTCCTCGGTAGGCAAACATTACGTAGGCACCCTGGCGAAGATCGCTCTGATCTTCTTCACAGGAAGCAAGCGTCCAGACATTCTCAAACTCGTTGAGCGCTCCGACGAGGGGAGCGATGCCCCTATCGACCCAGCAATTGACCTTTATCGGAATCTCAGAATGCACTTGCATATCGCTCAGTACGACTTCCCATATGCCAATCCTCCCAAACCCTGTCAACTCACTTGACAAACGCCATCCTGTCAAGTATCTTTACACCATGCCACCGGCCAACCGACACAAACCGAAGCGAGCCAAGTCCTCGCAGTCGGACTACTCGGTCACTGAGTTCCTGCGGGAGTTCCCCGACGATGCCGCCTGCCTAGAACACCTGTGGCGGACCCGCTACTCGCCGGATGGCGAGCATGCGGAGTGCCCCAAGTGCGAGCAAGAGCGCGTGTTCAAGCGCTACGCGACCGCGCAGGGGCGGCAGTCGTGGACCTGCACCGGCTGCGGGCACCACGTGCATCCGACCGCCGGGACGATCTTCGCCAAGTCCTCTACCTCGCTGCGGTTGTGGTTCCACGCGATGTATCTGATGACGAGCACTCGCTGCGGCATATCTGCCAAGCAGCTAGAGCGGGAGCTTGGGGTCCATTACAAGACCGCCTGGCGCATGTTCAACAAGATTCGCAACGAGTTGATGAGAGAGGATGCCGACGCCGAGCAGCTATCCGGCGACGTAGAGGTCGATGAGACTGCCTGGGGCGGAAAGCCCCGTGGCCGGAAGCTGACGCCTTCTGAGGCCGCGAAGTTCCGCGAGGCCAAGACGACAATCCTTGGGATGGTCGAGCGCGGCGGGCGAGTGCGGCTGCGCGTGATCCCTTCGCGGCGCGGTCCCGCTCTAAGCAGAGCGGTTCGATCCCACGTCAATCCCTCGGCCTTCCTGATTACCGACGACTGGCAGGCGTACAAGCCTCTCCGGGGCGAGTTCCTAGAGCATCGGATCATCAACCACTCGGCAGGCTCCTACGTGGTCGGGGACGTGCATACGAACACGATTGAGGGCTTCTTCGGCAACCTCAAAACCGGGATGCGCGGCACCTACAAGCACGTGTCCGACAAGTGGATTCAGTCCTACCTGGACGAATACGCCTGGCGCTACAACGAGCGCTTCCGGGGCCATCGGTCGATGTTCAAGACGTTGCTCGAAAGGGCTGCGGAATGAGCGCGGAGAAGGCGCTGCGAGGCGTCCAACAGGCGGCTCGGCACCGCCAGGAAGCCATAGAGGCTCGCCGGTCGGCAACGGACGAGCTACGGCGCTACTGCAAGGAAGCGCAGAGAGAAGGCGTCCCTATGACCCGGATCGCTTCCGAGGCCGGTCTTTCTCGTCAGGGTCTTTACGACCTGCTGGCGGAGCAACCTTCCGCATAGCGGCCTCAAAGTCGCCTTTGGTCGGGACTGGAATCTCCAATCCCTTCGACGTTTTCTGCTTAGGCTTGCGCTCGTCAGCCATTGAATCGAGGGTAGCGCGTGGGACACCCGCTAGAGGGATTTCTACTCAAGCTCAACCGGGCCGAGGAACACCTGGAAGCTCTCAAAGAGATGATTGACGGCTTCTGCGGGTCGGACTTCTACTCCACTACGCGAGAATTGGACAAGAAAGGGAGGTTGATCGCTCGCGTGCAGAACGTTGAGGACCCGCCTCCTGAATTGAGCGTCGTCATTGGGGATTGCGTCTTCAACTATCGCTCCGCCCTCGACCAGTTCGCCTATGCCCTGGCTGATGCTCACTCCGATCCGTTGCCGAAAAAGCTCATTGGCTCCTCGGCCTTCCCGATTTACTCCACGGGACCGAAATTCCGGGGGCATGGTGCTCGTCCCGCCCGACACCAGATCGAAGGAATGTCTCGCCGCGCACAGGCACGCATTGAGCGGCTTCAGCCTTATCACCGAAGGAAGGACCCGCCATTGGCGGCCCTTTGGCGTTTGGAGGAGCTGTCGAATATCGACAAGCATCGGCTCATCCACGTGACCGCCGCCGTGGGCATCCGCTCCCAATTCCGGGTGCATGGTCCCGGTATTCAGCGTCTCACTGGCGTCCAGCCCGTCTTTTGCCACATAAAGGAGAACGCAATAGTCGGTCATTTCTGGGGCGAATTCGACCTTGAGGCTGGTGTGAATGTGGAGGCCAACATCGCCCCGGAGATAGTTTTCGACCGGAGGACCGAGGCGCGATCCGTCCGGCGTCGGTCCGTCTTTCTCACGCTCTTGGAGATACGAGAGTGCATCGTCAACCGGGTGCTTCCTGCGCTTGAGCCCGAATTTCGGGGCCTTTTCCCCGATGTGGCTATCGAAATCCATCTCAGCCCTCCGGAGCCGTATACGCGCATCCCACCGGCCTTCCAGAGTGCTGAGTACGCAGCTCACAGCCGCCTCCTGTACGACGAGGCGGGGGTCCCTGTCGGCGTTGAGCCTGTTGAGCGCCCAGGAGGGCAATTCGGCCCAGCTTCTACAGAGAAGGGACAAGCGTGACATCCGTCACGCAGGTCAGACGGTGCCCCCGGCGCCGGCGATAGCCGGCGCCGGGAGGCGGCAGCTTCAGGGGACCGGCTTAGAGTCTTCCGATCTTGAAGATCTTCGTGCCGCAGTCGGGGCACACGCCTTGTATCGCCGGACGGCCGTTTCTCATCGTCACTTGCTGGGCGTCCTTGATCTCGACCTTCTTGCGCTCTTTCACGCAGTAGCCCTCGGGCATGAGGGGGCCTCCTTTCGCTGCCGCTTCGCGGCAAGTCTCACGGTTGCCCGCGAGGTCGGATTGCGCCGAATGTAACGCAGGCAGGGGACGACGACAGCGAATAAAGTGCGATTAAGCACAATCCCCCGACCCAACCACCGCTCGCTGCGACTTATGCCTGGCATGCCGAGATAAGTCGCAGTGGAGCGGCCGAGGCGTCAACTCCACTACTCTGCGGCCCGCACTTCCGCACCCCACGAGCTTCCAAGGAGAACCCCGCAATGCCCGAAGCAGTGATCGTCGACACCCTCCGCACGCCCATCGGCCGCGCCTTCAAGGGCTCCCTCGCCCAGCTTCGCCCCGACGAGATGGGCGCCTTCGTCGTCGACAAGCTGCTCGAGCGCAACCCCGAGGTCGACCCGGCCCTGATCGAGGATCTTTTCTGCGGCTGTGGCATGCCGCAGGGCCTGCAGGCCTTCAACATCGGCCGCATCGTCTCGCTGCTCTCCGAGAAGCTGCCGCAGACAGTCAACGGCGTCACCGTCTCCCGCTACTGCTCCTCCAGCCTCGACGCGATCCGCCACGCGGGCAACGCGATCAAGGCCGGCGAGGGCGATGCCTACATCGCCGCCGGGGTCGAGTGGGTGAGCCGCTACAACGAGCGCACCGAGCCGGCCGGCGCCGCCGACCAGAACGAGAACCTGCAGGG
>DATMBX010000175.1:0-4319 GCA_035558955.1 Solirubrobacterales bacterium
CGAGCGCGGTCGAGCCTTTCCAAGGGGCCGCGACAGGGGTCGGCGGCATCCTGCGCGACGTCTTCGCGCTGGGGGCGCGGCCGATCGCGATCCTAGACTCGCTGCGCTTCGGCGAGCTGGACTCGGTGCGCTCCCGCCACCTGCTCGACGGCGCGGTGCGGGGGATCGGCCACTACGGCAACTCGATCGGGGTGGCGACGGTCGGCGGCGAGATCTACTTCGAGGCCCCCTACGAGCACAACTGCCTGGTCAATGCGATGTGCGTGGGAATCGCCAAGCAGGCGGACATGGTGCGCGCCGCCGCCGCGGGGGTGGGCAACGCGGTCGTCCTGATGGGCGCCTCGACCGGGCGCGACGGGATCGGCGGCGCCTCGGTGCTGGCCTCGGCCGAGCTCGGCGATGGCGACGAAGCGAAGCGGCCAACCGTGCAGATCGGCGATCCCTTCGAGGAGTCGAAGGTCTTGGAGTGCTGCCTGGAGCTGCTGGAGAAGGGTCTGCTGGTCTCCCTGCAGGACCTCGGCGCGGCGGGGCTGACCTCTTCGGCCGCGGAGATGGCCTCGGCCGGCGGGGTGGGGATCGACCTCGACGTGAGCCGGGTGCCGCTGCGCGAGTCCGACATGGAGCCCTTCGAGATCATGGTCTCCGAATCCCAGGAGCGAATGCTCGCCGTGGTCGAGCCCGGCAAGGTCGCCGACGTTTTGGCGGTCTGCGAGAGATGGCAAACGGGAGGGGCCGAGATCGGTGCCGTCACCGACAACGGCCGGGTGAGGGTGCTGCGCGGCGCGGAGGTAGTCGGCGAGATGCCGGTCGAGGCGCTGGTCGACGGCTGCCCGCTCTATGACCTCAGCCCGGCTGAGCCCGATGGGTGGATCTACGGCAACCGGGCGACGCTCGCCGCGACAGCCCCCGTCGAAGAAACGCTGCTGGCGCTGCTCTCCTCACCCAACGTCGCCTCCAAGCGCTGGGCCTTCGAGCAGTACGACTCGGTCGTCGGCTCGCGCACGGTGCGCCGGCCGGAGTCAGCCGACGCCGCGGTGCTCAGCCTCCCCGAGGCGGGCAACGCGATCGCGGTCTCGATCGACGGCAACGGGCGGCGCGTCGCCTGCGACCCCTACGCGGGGACGGTCGAGGCGGTGCTCGAGTGCGCCCAGAACCTCGCCTGCGTCGGCGCCGAGCCGCTCGGATTGACCAACTGCCTCAACTTCGGCAACCCCGAGAAGCCGGCGCCCGCCTGGCAGCTGGACCGCGCCGTCAGCGGCCTCGCCGACGCCTGCGAGGCGCTAGGCGTCCCCGTCGTCGGCGGCAACGTCTCCCTCTACAACGAGGGGCCCGACGGGCCGATCTACCCCACTCCGGTCGTCGGCATGGTCGGTGAGTTGCCCGACCCCGCGCGGGTCGCGGGCAGCGCCTTCGTAAAGGAGGGGGACGCGATCGCCCTGCTCGGGCCCTTCGCCCCGGCACTCGCCGGCTCGGAGCTGGCGAAGCTGCGCGGCGAGCTGGACACCAGCCTCCCCCAGCCCGACATCGCCGCGGTGGCGGCCGCCTGCGCGACGGTCCGCGAGGCCGTCCGCGAGGGGAAAGTCGCCTCCGCCCACGACATCAGCGACGGCGGCCTCGGCTGCGCCCTCGCCGAATCGGCAATCGGCGCCGGGTTCGGCTGCAAGGTCGACCTCGACCCGCTCCTCGCCCGCGGCTGCTCGCCCGAGGAAGCTTTGTTCGGCGAGGGACCCGGCGGCTTCCTCCTCAGCGGCAAGCCCGCAACGCTGAAAGCCCTAATCGAAAACGGCGTCGAAGTCCACTTGATCGGAGAGGTGATCGGCAACTCGATTGAGATCGCGGCAGGCGCAATTTCAGTCGGACTGCCCCTCTCCGGCGCAGCCATTGCCTGGGTCAATGGCTTGAGAGAGCCCTAAGAACGGGTTCAAAACCCTTCGCGCTTATGCGACACAGCATGTCGCTATTATGTCGCCTATATCCGACTTAGGAGGGACATTGTGTCTGTAGCCGAGGAAACGGTCGAGGACCGCCTCACAAGTCTTCAAGGAGAGATCGGCGACCTGATCAGACCTCTCGCCCACGAGGTTGCAAAAGCCGCTGAAGACGGGACCATCGATTCTTCCTTCATCGATCGCTACCGAGAGACCGCTCGCAGGCTGGTCGAATTGAACGACGACCTGCATGAGGACGATTTCGACCCCCGTGCCCTTGCCGAACTTCGCGGAATCATCATCGAAGCAATCCGCGATGCCCAAGAGGCAGACCCAGAGCGCCCCCTTGACGCCATTGACTCATTGCTGGTGCGGGGAGAACAGCTACGTCACATCGTCCGCGACGCCATTGACGGTCATGTCGGCGGAATGGGAGCCAGCTCGGCGGAGGTTATGGCGAACCTGCGCCAGACCCTGCCCTCAATCAAGCAGACGGAGTTGGCCGCGCTGCTGGGAAAATCGCAACGACAGGTTCAGCGATGGGCCGCTCAGGAAGGTCCGCCGCCTCGCCGCCTCGAACTGGTTGCCCGCCTCGTCGCCTGGCTGCGACACGGGTGGACCGAGCAAGGCGTCGTTTACTGGTTCATGCGCCCCCGATCCGATCTTGGCGGAAAGAAGCCGGTCGACGTTCTGGACGATCCAAATCGCGAGACAGACCTGATAAGAGCCGCGCGCCGCGGGCGCGCTCAGCATGGGTCCTGAACCCAGCCCCCAGTCCGTCGAGGTCGACGGCGTCTACTTTCGCTACTCGAGCTATGACGTTCCCTTCTGGGTAAGGCCCAACACCACGGAAGAGCGCTGGAACGGCGCGGACGATGGGCCGACCCAGTATCTGAGCGCCACAGCCGACGGAGCATGGGCCGAGTTGATTCGCAATGAGAACCTTCGATCCGAATCGGACCTGGAGCTGGTGCAGATGGGGCTTTGGCAGGCCCAGGTGATCGAGGGGGTGATCGCCGACTACAGCGACTTCGAAACGGCAGAAAGAGCGGGCTTCGATGCTGATGCCCTAGTTGACGACAACCAGAGCCGCTGCCGCGCCGAGGGTCAGCGCCTGCGGGAAGCGGGCTTCAGGGGCGTCCTCTATCCATCCGCCGCCCTACCGGGAGAAATCAACCTCGTACTCTTCGGCCCCCGCATCCTGCTCCCCTGGGGCGCCACTCGCCTCCTGTCTTCCGGCGTTCCGGGGATGCTTCTCACGAACGGGGCCCCACCGGCCGAATTGCTGCCCCGAACACGGCACGTCGGCGCTCCCCATACGGGGCTGACAGAGCACCGGCGCAAGGCCGGGCGACGAGAGCGCTAGCCTCCTTCGCAGCCCCGCTCGCTGTCGAACCCGGCGCCGCCGAAGCAGAGATCGAAGCCACGGCCGCCGCGGAGGCGATCGTTCCCTCCGCCGCCGGCGAGGACGTCATTCCCGGGATTGCCGGCAAGGAGATCGCGGCCCCCGCGGCCTCGCAGGCGATCGGCTCCCCCGCCGCCGAAGACGCGATCGGCGGCCGGGCCGGCCGTGACGCGATCGTTGCCGCCGCCGGCGCAGATCAAATCGCGCCCAGCGAGCCCGATTATCGCGTCACCGCCACGGAGGCCCGCGATCACATCGGGGCCGCCGGTGCCGACCAGACGATCGGACCCTCGCGTGCCGACCACCGTTGCCCGCACCCCGCGGCAGCTTGCCGCCTGTTGCGCCGCGATCACGGTCGTCGATACCACGGCGTTGTCATTGGCGCCGACCGGATCGTTCTCGACGCTGTCGACCGAAGCGGTGTTTTCGATCGTCCCCGCTTTGGTCGGCCGCACCTGGATCGTCACGGTCACGGCATTGGCTCTGGTCGGATCGGCCGCCAGGTTTCCGACATCGCATGTCACCCGCGAGCCTCTGCGCTCGCAGTTACCTCTGCTCGTCGTGGCGGAAATGAAATCGGCGTGGCTGGGAAGCCGATCGGTGACCACCACTCCGGTTGCGTCCTGCGGGCCCAGGTTGGTCACCTGGATCGTGTAGGTCAGCGTCGCGCCGACGGCGACGGGATCCGGAGTGTCGGCCTTGCTTACGGCAAGGTCCGCGATGTCGCCGGGAGCGGTATCCGCCGCCGGCGCGTACAGCAAGGCGGCCGCCAGCGCAGCGACGGCCAGTACCGTGGCGGGAACCTGCCAACCCATCCTCGAAGTCATCCGAGCCTCCTTGCGGCAGCGTCGATTACGTAGACGGGTAATTCCCGGAATCGCCCAGGGCAAACCCCCGCTCCCGCAATTTGCAGCGGTTTACCGACTCCGAGCCGATCCTTCGTCGCTGGTAACCTGCGGGAGTAGGCAGTCCGCCTGCGCGTCACG
>DATMBX010000176.1:0-12519 GCA_035558955.1 Solirubrobacterales bacterium
CCGTCGCTGCGCCTGCACCAGTGCGGCCTGCCGAAGCTCATGGCGCTCGAGCTGTTCAAGCCGTTCATCATGGCCCGTCTGGTCGAGCGCAAAGCCGTCCAGAACATCAAGGCGGCCAAGAAAATGGTCGAGTCGATGATCCCCGAGGTCTGGGACGTGCTCGAGGAGGTCATCCACGAGCACCCGGTGCTGCTCAACCGCGCTCCGACCCTGCACCGCCTCGGCATCCAGGCCTTCGAGCCGGTGCTGGTAGAGGGCAAGGCGATCCAAGTCCACCCGCTGGTCTGCCACGCCTTCAACGCCGACTTCGACGGCGACCAGATGGCTGTCCACGTGCCGCTCTCCGCCGAGGCCCAGGCCGAAGCGCGGATCCTGATGCTCTCGGCGAACAACATCCTCTCGCCGGCCCACGGCTCGCCGCTGGCGACGCCGACCCAGGACATGGTGCTGGGCATCTACTACCTGACCTACGGCCCGCCGGCCGAGGAGCTGGCGAAGCTCGACGAGGAGCTGCAGGCCGGCAAGGGCGCGGCCAAGAACGGCTCGGCGCCGAAGGTGTTCCGCTCCGCGCAGGAGGCGGAGCTGGTCTACGAGAACGGCGGCGTCAAGCTGCACGACCACGCCGAGTACCGGCGCGCCGGGCACGAGCACTTCCTCACCACGGTGGGGCGGATCATCTTCAACGAGAAGATCGAGCGGGCGCTGGCCGACACGCTCGGGGATGAGTTCGACCCCGAGAGCTACGAGTTCGTCAACCACTCGCTGAAGAAGCGCGACGTCAACGAGATGGTCTCCGACCTGGTCGAGGCCCACGGCGCGCCGGTGGTCTCGCAGGTGCTGGACGCTTTCAAGGACCTCGGCTTCCACTTCGCCAGCCAGGCCGGCATCACCGTCTCCAAGAACAACGTGGTCTCGCCTCCGGACAAGGAGCAGATCCTCGAGCGCTACGAGAAGCTGACGGCGGACATCCGCGGCCAGTACGACGACGGTTACATCACCGCCGAGGAGCGCCACGAGGCGATCACCGCCCGCTGGAACGAGGCGACCGACGAGGTCGCGCAGGCGATGGAGGACAACCTCGACGAGTTGAACCCGATCTTCATGATGGCCAACTCGGGGGCGCGCGGATCGTTCAAACAGATCCGCCAGCTGGCGGGGATGCGCGGCCTGATGGCCAACCCGAAAGGCGAGATCATCGAGCGGCCGATCAAGGCCAACTTCATGGAGGGCCTCTCGGTCCTGGAGTACTTCATCTCCACCCACGGCGCCCGCAAGGGGCTCGCCGACACGGCGCTGCGCACGGCCGACTCCGGCTACCTGACGCGGCGCCTGGTCGACGTCGCCCAGGACGTGATCGTCCGCGATGAGGACTGCAGAACCAAAGACCACATCGAGATGCCGATCCGCAAGGACGACAACTCGCTCAACGACAACCTGATCGGCCGCCTGGCGGCGAGAAAGTTCGAGACCAAGCGCGGTCGCGAGCTGCTCAGACGCAACCAGGAGATCACCCTCCCCGACGTCGAGGCGATCGCCGAGGCGTTCGAGGGCGAGGACCAGCTCACGGTCCCGGTCCGCTCGGCGCTGAAGTGCGACGCCGAGTCCGGCGTGTGCCGCGCCTGCTACGGGGTCGCGCCGGCGACCGGCGTCACGGTCGACATCGGCGACGCGGTGGGGATCATCGCCGCCCAGTCGATCGGCGAGCCGGGCACGCAGCTGACCATGCGCACCTTCCACACCGGCGGCGTCGCCGGCCAGGACATCACGCAGGGCCTGCCGCGCATCGTCGAGCTGTTCGAGGCGCGCAAACCGAAGGGCCTCGCGCAGATGGCCGAGGCGGCCGGCAAGGTCTCGGTCGAGGAGACCGACAAAGCCCTGAAAGTGATCGTCACCGAGTCAAGCGGCGAGGAGCACGCCTACAGCTTCCCGCTTCGGACCCGGCTGCATGTCGCCGACGGCGACAGAGTCGAGGCCGGCGAGCAGCTAAACGAGGGCTCGCTGTACCCGGCGGATCTGCTGACGATCCGCGGCCGCACCGAGACCGAGTTGTACCTCGTCGCCGAGGTGCAGAAGGTCTACCGCGCCCAGGGCGTCGACATCAACGACAAGCACATCGAGATCATCGTGCGCCAGATGCTGAAGAAGGTGCGGGTCGAGTCGAAGGGCTCCTCCAGCCTCCTTCCCGGCCAGCTCGAGGATCGCGGCAGCCTCAAGCGACTCAACAAGAAGCTGAAGGAAGACGGCGGCACGCCGGCCAAAGCCGAGGAGGTCATCCTCGGCATCACCAAGGCCTCGCTGGCCACCGAGTCCTTCCTCTCCGCGGCCTCCTTCCAGGAGACGACCAAGGTGCTCACCGACGCCGCCCTGGAGGGCAAGCGAGACAGGCTCGTGGGCCTGAAGGAGAACGTGATCATCGGCAAGCTGATCCCGGCGGCGACCGGGCTCAAGCACTACCGCACGCTGGCGGTCGAGCCGGCGATCGAGATCCAACCGCCGAGCGAGGAGGGCCTGCTCGACGAGGACGAACTGGCGGCCGAGCTTGGGCTGGACGGCGAGGAGGCCGGGGCCAGAGTCGAGAGCTTTGGGCCTTCGTTTGCCGAGGAGCTCGAAGAGCTGGCGCAGGAGATCGAAAGCACGTCTGACGAGAAGTAGGCGGTGGGAGGGGCGGGTACCCCTCGCCCGGACAAGTCGTCGGCCTAATTAGGCCGACGACTTTGAGTATCCGCCCGTTCGAGGGGCACCCGCCCCTCCTGCAACACGTCCGGCGGCCCGGTTCGATCCGGACCGCCGGGTTGTGTTTAGCTGAGGCAGTAGGCGAACACGGTGAGGCTGCTGGCGTTGCCGTTGGTGTTCTTGGCCTGGTAGAGCCAGCCGTTGCCGCTGCGGAGTGAGGAGGTCATCTCCACTCCGAAGTTGGCGGGCTGGGCGCCGCCGCTGATCACGGTGGTGCCGGCCGGGCACTGGACGGAGACGCCGCCGTTGGCGCCGGCCGCGATGCCGGTGCTGTTCGACACCTGGATGATCGGGCCCAGTTCGGAGGCGCGGACCGCACCGGCCTGCAGCTCGCTCGAACCGACCGAGTTCGGGCCGAGGTCGTCGGCGGTCAGGGACTGGTCGGCGACCTCCGAGGAGGCGACCGCGTCTCTGGCGATCTCGTCGGCGTTGACCGAGTCGGTGCCGAGATCCTCGGCGGTCAGCGATGCGTCGGCGACTTTGATCGACTTGACCGCGTTGTCGCGGAGGTCGACCGTGCGGACCGTGGCGTCGGCGATCTGGGCCGAGCGGATGCTGTTCTTGCCGATCGCCAGGGCGCTGCCGGTCATGGCCAGGAACAGCGCCATGCAGCCGATCACGAGGGCGGGGGAGGGGCGGAAACTGCGGGTCTTGCGGATCATCGGGAGCTCCTTTCGTTGGTTTCAAAGCCCGATGTCCCCAGCTTCAGCCGGATCCGCGTTTCTCTCTACGGACCCCAGGGGTGAACCTCCTCACCCCCAACCTCCGCTCCGCTGCGACTTATGCCGGTATGCCAGGGATAAGTCGCAGCGGAGCGTTGTCTGCGCGGGTAGATTTCTCGCCGTGGCCCCTGCCGAGAAAGCTTGCGTCATCGGTGCCGGCAGCTCCGGGATCACCGCCTGCCAGGTGCTGCAGGCGCGCGGCATCCCCTTCGACTGCTTCGAGAAGGGCTCGCGGGTCGGCGGCAACTGGCGCTACGAGAACGACAACGGGATGTCGTCCGCCTATCGCTCGCTGCACATCAACAGCTCGCGCAGCCTGATGTCCTACAAGGCGTTCCCGATGCCGGAGGACTATCCGGACTACCCGGACCACTTCCGGATCGCCAAGTACTTCGACGACTACGTCGAGCGCTTCAAGCTGGCGGAGAGGATCGCCTTCCGCACCGAGGTGGTGAGCGTCGAGCCGGTCGACGGGGAATGGGAGGTGAGCGTCGAGGACGCCGGCGGCAAGAGAGAGGCGCGCCGCTATCATGCCGTGCTGGTCGCCAACGGGCATCACTGGGACCCGCGCTGGCCGGAGCCCCCCTTCTCCGGCTCCGAGGAGTTCGCCGGCGAGCAGATGCACGCTCACTACTACCGCGAGCCCGACGTGCTGAGCGGCAAGCGGGTGCTGGTCCTGGGGATCGGCAACTCCGCCGTCGACATCGCGGTCGAGTCCTCGCGGATCGCCGACGCGACCTTCCTGGCGATGCGCCGCGGCGCCTATGTCCTGCCCAAGTATCTGAACGGCAAACCGATCGACGACGCCTCGCCGCCGATCGCCTCGCGCCTGCCGCTCTCTGTGCAGCGCTTCTTCATGACGCGGGCGCTGAACATGGCGGTTGGGGACATGACCGCCTACGGCCTGCCCAAGCCCGACCACAAGCTGCTCGAGGCGCATCCGACCGTCTCCTCGGAGCTGCTGCCGCGGATCGGCCACGGCGACATCGCGGTCAAGCCCAACATCGATCGCTTCGCCGGCGGCAACACGGTGCGCTTCGCCGACGGCAGCGAGGAGGAGATCGACCTGGTCGTCTATTGCACCGGATACAAGATCACCTTCCCCTTCCTCGACGAGAGCGTGTTCCCGGTCAGGGACAATCGGCTGCCGCTCTATCGCCGGGTCGCCGCGGTCGATCGCCCCGGCCTCTACTTCATCGGCTTCATCCAGCCGCTGGGGCCGATCATGCCGATCGCCGAGGCCCAGTCGGAGTGGGTCGCCGACCTGCTGCGGGGCAACGCGGTGCTTCCCTCAAGGGCGGAGATGGGGGAGGAGATCGCAGACTACGAGCGGCGGATGGGGAAGCGGTTCGTCGCCTCTAAGCGTCACACGATCGAAGTGGACTTCCATCCCTACCTGCGCGATATCCGGCGCGAGCGCAAGCGGACGGCGCAGCGGGTCTGAGGAGAGGCACCCGGCCCCTCCTCACGCGAGCGCCACCGCCGGGAAGGTGGTGGGGGCCTCGGGGGCGGGGGTGGGGCCGCCAGCGCTGGGGGCCGCGGCCTGTGTCTTCATTGGCTTCGTCGGCTTCGGGGGCGGCCTTTGCCGCCCACCAGACGAGCCAGAGCGCGCCGAAGACTGGGATCTTCAGTACTACCAAGAGGAAGAAGATTGGCCAGAATCCCTCCACGGATTCAGTCTAGACCGCTTGCCCAAGCGGTCAAGGCGTCGACTTGGACTTCTTCGAGACCGAGGTGAGGCTCGGTCGGGACGAGGAGGGTCGGCTCGTCGCGTCCTCGCGCCCACTCGTAACAGCTCTCGTCGAAGTTGTCGTCGACCCAGGCCATTGCCCGCCCCTTCCCGTAGGAGTCCAGCGGTCCCAGCTTCCAGTGGGCGGAGCCGAAACGGGCGGCGCCGTCGAAGGTCAGGTGCGGCATCTCCGGCAGGCCCAGAAGGTTGGGCAGATAGAAATTGGCTTTCTCCTCCCACCCGGTCGCCCAGACCAGCTCGTAATGCTCCGCCAGCCGCATCAATCGCTCCCCCGCGGCAAGGGAAATGCAGTGCACCATCCCGTCGATCAGCTCAAATCGCGCCACCGCCTTGTCGGGTGGCTCGTCGAACCCGAACAAGCTGATCACCCCATCGACATCTACCGCGAGGATCGGCCGGCTCATGGAGCCAGGCTAGCTACCACCGGTAATGCGCGAACGCCTTGTTCGCCTGGGCCATCCTGTAGATGTCGTCCTTCCGCTTCCAGGCGTTGCCCTGCTGCTTCGTCGCGTCGAGGATCTCATTGGCGAGGCGCTCGGCCATCGAGTACTCGCGGCGCTGGCGGGCGAAGTCGACAAGCCAGCGAACGGCAAGAGTGCGGGCGCGGCGGGCGGGGACTTCGACCGGCACCTGGTAGGTGGCGCCGCCGACGCGGCGGGAGCGGACCTCCAGCACCGGGGTCAGTTGCTTGATCGCCGCCTCCAGCGTCTCCACCGGGTCCTCGCCCCCGCGCTCGCCGACGATCGCCAGGGCGTCGTAGACGATCCGCTCGGCAAGGGACTTCTTGCCGTCGCTCATCACCTTGTTGATGACCTGCTGGACGAGGCGGTTGCGGTGCCGGGCGTCGGGCTCGACCGGGCGGATCTGGGCTGCGGAGCGGCGCGGCATTACGAAGCTTTGACGCCGTAAAGGGAGCGGCCCTGCTTGCGGTCGGAGACGCCGGCGGCGTCGAGCGTGCCGCGGACGACCTTGTAGCGGACGCCCGGCAGGTCCTTGACCCGGCCGCCGCGGACCAGGACGACGGAGTGCTCTTGGAGGTTGTGGCCCTCGCCGGGGATGTAGGTGGTGACCTCCATGCCGTTGGTCAGCCGCACGCGCGCAATCTTGCGCAGCGCCGAGTTCGGCTTCTTCGGCGTTACGGTCGCGACGCGGGTGCAGACGCCCCGGCGTTGAGGGGCCGCGACCCGCTTCTTGTTGCCCTGGCCCGACTTGAGGCCCGGCGTCGCGGTCTTCTTCTTAGGGCGCTTGCGACCCTTGCGTACAAGTTGATTCGTGTTCGGCACGGCCGCGCATAGTAGAGCAGTCCGCCGAGAATCAGCCCGACGCAGGACGCCAGCTCGATCGAGAAGCCGTCGCGCAGGGTCGCGGTGGCGCCTGAGAAGCGCGAAGCGGCGTCGCCCTCGTCGAGGCCGGCCGGCAGGTCGACGAGCAGGACGACGGCGAGCCCGATCGCCCCCAGGCCGGCGAGGAAGAGGCCGAAGCGTCTCGGCCGGGGGCGGCGGATCGCGGTCAGCGCCAGGCCGCCCGCGAGCAGCCCCAGCGGGACCAGCAGGTAGGAGTGAGCCTGGCCGGCGGTCTTCTCGTCGACGGTGGGCGGCCGCGCCGTCGGCAGCCCCGCGTATCCGGGCTGCCCGATCTCCACCGCCCGGTACTCAATGAACTGGGAGACGACGAGGGCGAGGGAGGAAGCAGCGAGAAGTACCAGTGCAACGCGTTTAACAGGCATTACATGTCGTATGCGTTTCACCGTCCGGGCGGTCCGCGCGGCGGTGCGTCGCAGCGTTCTCTCACCCGTGGCGACGGCGCGAAGGACGAAGGCGCCGACCGGGCGCAGCCGTCTTCCCACCCAACGTCGCCGGCGCAGCAGGGCGGGCTTGGCCTTTCGCCAACGCTTCGATGCCCGGCTCTCGACCGCCCGCGCCCATCGCGCGACCCGCGGCCGGGCCGGCTCGAGCATCCGGTCTAGCTTGCGGTCGGCACTTCGCGTTCCTGCCGAGAACGAAGAAGGGGCCCTGCCGATCATGCGATCGAGGCGGCGATCCACCTTGCGCGTCCACCGCCCGACCGCTGCTATCATCGCGCGTCGCTCAGGCTTCTTTGCAGTGCGTTTCTTCGCAGTACGTTTCGCCGGGCCCGCTAGGGCCTTTTTCATGCGCGGACCCCGGCTCTCGCCGTCCCGCTTTCGTTTCTTCCGTCCCCGTTTCAACACAAAGGCCTACCTTAAGAACCATGCCACGCAGCTTTCCCCTAGAGAAGACGCGCAACATCGGGATCATGGCGCACATCGACGCCGGCAAGACGACGACGACCGAGCGCATCCTCTACTACACCGGCCGCACCCACAAAATCGGCGAGGTCCACGAGGGCGCCGCGGTGATGGACTGGATGGAGCAGGAGCAGGAGCGCGGGATCACGATCACCTCCGCCGCCACCGCCTGCGAGTGGAACGGGCACCGGATCAACATCATCGACACGCCCGGCCACGTCGACTTCACGGTCGAGGTCGAGCGCAGCCTGCGCGTCCTCGACGGCGCGATCGCCGTCTTCGACGCGGTCGCCGGAGTCGAGCCCCAGTCGGAGACCGTCTGGCGCCAGGCCGACAAGTACAAGGTCCCCCGCTTCGCCTACATCAACAAGATGGACCGCACCGGCGCCGACTTCTTCAACGCGGTGGAGACGATGAAGGACCGCCTCGGCGCCAACCCGCTGCCGATCCAGCTGCCGATCGGGGCCGAGGGCGACTTCATCGGCGTCGTCGACCTGATCGAGATGAAGGCGCTGGTCTGGAAAGACGAGCTGGGGACCGAGTTCGAGACGACCGAGATCCCGGCTGACCTTCAGGAGAAAGCCGAGCAGTACCGCACCGAGCTGATCGAGGCCTGCGCCGACTACGACGACGAGCTGATGGAGGCTTACCTCGGCGAGGAGGAGATTCCGCACGAGCGGATCGCGAGATCGCTTCACCGGGCCTGCCTCGACACCAAGGTCACGCCGGTCCTCTGCGGCTCCTCGTTCAAGAACAAGGGTGTGCAGCCGTTGCTGGACGCGGTCGTCGAACTGCTGCCGTCTCCCCTGGAGGTGCCGCCGGTGACCGGCATCGAGCCCGCGGGCAAGGGCGAGGGGGAAGGCACCGAGGCCGAGCGCCCCGCTGCCGACGACGCTCCCTTCGCCGCTCTCGCCTTCAAGGTCATGTCCGACCCCTACGTCGGCAAGCTCACCTACTTCCGGGTCTACTCGGGCAAGCTCGAGGCCGGCGGGCGCGTGCTCAACACCTCGACCGGAAAGACCGAGCGGATCGGCCGGCTGCTGATGATGCACGCCAACAGCCGCGAGGAGATCGAGGAGTGCTACGCCGGCGACATCTGCGCGGGCGTCGGCCTCAAGCAGACCGGCACCGGCGACACGCTGGCGGCGCCGGACGCGCCGATCGCGCTGGAGAACATCGAATTCCCCGATCCGGTGATCGCGGTCGCGATCGAGCCGAAAACCAAAGCCGACCAGGAGAAGATGGGGACCGCCCTGCAGCGCCTGGGCGAGGAGGACCCGACCTTCCAGATCGAGTCCGACGAGGAGACCGGCCAGACGCTGATCCACGGCATGGGCGAGCTGCACCTCGAGGTGATCGTCGACCGCATGCTGCGCGAGTTCAGAGTCGACGCCAACGTCGGCAAGCCGCAGGTGGCCTACCGCGAGACGATCCGCAAGCGGGTCGAGAAGGTGGTGGCGCGCTTCGTCCGCCAGACCGGCGGTCGCGGCCAGTTCGGCCACGTCGTCATCAACCTCGAGCCGGCGCCGGGCGAGGGCTTCGACTTCGTCAACAAAATCAAGGGCGGCGTCATCCCCAGCGAGTTCATCGGCCCTGCCGAGCAGGGGATGGAGGAGGCGCTGGAGAACGGCGTCAAGGCCGGCTACCCGATGGTGGACGTGCGGGTGGAGCTCATCGACGGCTCCTACCACGACGTCGACTCCTCGGAGATGGCGTTCAAGATCGCCGGCTCGATGGCGATCCAGGAGGGCGCCCGCAAGGCGAGCCCGGTCCTGCTGGAGCCGGTGATGGCGGTCGAGGTCGTCACCCCCGAGGACTTCCTCGGCGACGTGATCGGCGATCTCTCCCGGCGTCGCGGCAAAGTGCAGGGACAGGAGCAGCGCGGCAATGCGCTCGCGGTCCAGGCCTTCGTGCCGCTCGGCGAGATGTTCGGCTACGCCACGGACCTGCGATCATCGACGCAGGGACGCGCGACTTACACGATGCAGTTCGAGCGTTACGAGGAAGTCCCGTCCAACATCGCCGAGGAGATCGTCGAGCACCGCTCGGGCGAGCCGGTCGGCGCGGCTTCGTAGGGCTGGCTATATTTCCCAGGTTCGCCCGCAGGCAGAGAAAAACAACTTCGAAAGGTAGAACGGAGAGCAGATGTCCAAGGAGAAGTTCGAGCGCGATAAGCCGCACGTGAACGTCGGCACCATCGGTCACATCGACCATGGGAAGACGACGCTGACGGCCGCGATCACGAAAACCCTCTCCACCAGAGGCGACGCCGAGGCGAGAAGCTTCGAGGAGATCGACAACGCTCCGGAGGAGAAGGAGCGCGGGATCACGATCGCCACCTCCCACGTCGAGTACCAGACCGCCGCGCGCCATTACGCGCACGTGGACTGTCCCGGTCACGCCGACTACGTGAAGAACATGATCACCGGCGCCGCGCAGATGGACGGGGCGATCCTGGTCGTCTCCGCCGCCGACGGCGTGATGCCGCAGACGCGCGAGCACATCCTGCTCGCCCGCCAGGTCAACGTGCCGCACGTGGTCGTCTTCCTCAACAAGGTCGACCAGGTCGACGACGACGAGCTGATCGAGCTGGTCGAGGAGGAGGTCAAGGACCTGCTCAACGAGTACGACTTCCCGGGCGACGACACGCCGATCATCAAGGGATCGGCGCTGAAGGCGCTGGAGGGCGACGAGGAGGCCCAGAAGGCGATCTTCGAGCTCGCCGACGCGCTCGACTCCTACATCCCGGAGCCCAAGCGCGACCTCGACAAGCCCTTCCTGATGCCGATCGAGGACATCTTCTCGATCACCGGCCGCGGCACCGTCGCGACCGGCCGCGTCGAGCAGGGGATCGTCAACACCGGCGACGAGGTGGAGATCGTCGGGATCAAGGACACGACGAAAACCGTCGTCACCGGGGTCGAGATGTTCCGCAAGATCCTCGACGAGGGCCAGGCGGGGGACAACATCGGCGCCCTGTTGCGCGGCACCAAGCGCGAGGAGATCGAGCGCGGCCAGGTTCTCTGCAAGCCCGGCTCGATCACCCCGCACACCAAGTTCAAAGCAGAGGTCTACTGCCTGAAGAAGGAAGAGGGCGGCCGTCACACCCCGTTCTTCTCCGGCTACCGGCCTCAGTTCTACTTCCGCACCACGGACGTGACCGGGATCGCCAACCTCCCCGAGGGGACGGAGATGGTGATGCCGGGAGACAACGTCCAGATGACGATCGAGCTGATCGTGCCGATCGCCATGGACCAGGGCCTGCGGTTCGCCATCCGCGAGGGTGGCCGCACCGTCGGCTCGGGGGTCGTCTCCGAGATCATCGAGTAGCGACCAGGGGGCGGGCCTCGGCCCGCCCTTTCGCTGCCGGCGGGCTCCGGCGGCGAGAACAACTGCAAGGACATACGACCGGGGCGGCGCCCCACAAAAGGGGCCCCGCCCTTATTGCGCGGTAAGAGCCGCGCAGAAATGAGAGACGAGTTTCAGAAGTGGCAGCCATAGCGGCACAGAAAATCCGGATTCGATTGAAGGCGTACGACCACGACGCCATAGATCGGGCTGCCCGCGAGATCGTCGAGACCGCGGAGAGGACGGGCGCCAGGGTGTCCGGCCCGGTGCCGCTGCCGACCGAGAAAAACGTCTACTGCGTGATCAAGTCCCCGTTCAAGGACAAGGACTCGCGCGAGCACTTCGAGATCCGCACCCACAAGCGGCTGATCGACATCCTCCAGCCGTCCCCGAAAACCGTCGACTCGCTGCAGCGCCTGGACTCGCTGCCGTCGGGAGTCGACATCGAGATCCGGCTCTAGGTGAGGCTGTGGCCGCGATTCTCGGCAAGAAGCTGGGCATGACGCAGGTCTTCCGCGAGGACGGCACCGTCGTCCCGGTCACCGCGATCGAAGCCGGCCCCTGCGTGGTGACCGCGGTCCGCGACCTCGAGCGCGACGGCTACGCCGCCGTGCAGCTCGCCTACGGCGAGGTCAAAGAGGGCAAGCTGACCCGCGCCGAGGAGGGCCACACGAAGAAGGCCGGCGCGCCGCCGATGCGCCACCTGGTCGAATTCCGCGACGAGGACCTCGGCGCCGAGGAGGGCCCGAAGATCGGGGACGACGTCACCGTCGCCTCCTTCGAGGCCGGTCAGAAGGTGAAGGTCTCCGGCATCTCGATCGGCAAGGGCTTCCAGGGCGGGATCAAGCGCCATAACTTCAGCCGCGGCCCGGTCAGCCACGGCTCCCACAACGTGCGGGCCCCGGGCTCGATCGGCGCCAGCACCTTTCCGGCCCGCGTCTTCAAAGGGATGCGGATGCCCGGGCAGATGGGAAACAAGCGGACCACCCAGAAGGGCCTGGAGATCGCCGACGTCGACGTCGAGCGCAACCTGCTGCTGATCAAGGGCTCGGTGCCGGGCTCCCGCAACGCCGTCGTGGAGGTGCGGACCGATGGCTAAAGTGGCCGTGCTCGGCAAGACGACCAAAGCGGATCTGCCAAGAGAGCTTTTCGCGGAGCCGTTTCACCACTCGCTGGTCCACGAGGCCGCTCGCGCCGACATGGCGGCGCGCCGCCGCGGCACCGCCTCGACCCTGACCCGCGGAGAGGTCTCCTTCACGACCGCCAAGGCATGGCGCCAGAAGGGCACCGGCCGCGCCCGGGTCGGCACGCTCGGCGTCCCCAATCGCTACGGCGGCGGGGTCGCCTTCGGCCCCAAGCCGCGCCATTACACGGTCAAGGTCAACCGCAAAGCTCGCCGCAAGGCGATGCGCGCCGCGCTCTCGGTCCACGCCGAGCGGGACAGCGTCGCCGTGCTGGACGCATCCGCCTTCGAGACCCCCTCGACCAAGAGCGCCGCCGAGGCGCTGGAGAAGTGGGGCGCGAAGCGCTCGACCCTGATCGTCCTGGAGGGCGATGAGACCGGCGCGCTGAAGAGCTTTCGCAACATTCCGCGAGTCCAGGTCGTCGAGGCCGGCGCGGTCGGGGTCGCCGATGTGATCGGCGCCGCCTCTCTCGTCGTCTCGGAGGCCGCGCTGGCGAAGCTGACGGAGAGGTTGAGC
>DATMBX010000177.1:0-17677 GCA_035558955.1 Solirubrobacterales bacterium
TCGGCGTGATCTTCGCCGCCGAGGACGACGGCTACGCGGTGTTGGAGGTGCAGGACGGGGAGTCGGGCGAGGGGTTCGCGCTGGTCGGGCCCGTCGCCCACCTGGGGCCGGGCGATCGCGCCGAGGTCAGCGGCGACTGGCAGACGCACTCCCGCTACGGCCGCCAGCTGCGCGCCCGCGGCGCCCTGCCGCTCGACCCCGCCGACCGCGAGGGCCGCGTCGCCTACCTCACCACCCTGCGCCACATCGGCCCCGCCCGCGCCGAGCGCCTGGTCGACGAGCACGGCGAGGGAGTGCTGGGGGCGATCGCCGCCGACCCGCACGGCGTCTTCGGCTCCCTGCGAGGGGTCAGCGTCAATCAGGCAGCGGCCGCGGCGGAGTCCTGGCACGCCAGCCGCGCTGTCCGCGACCTCCACGTCCAGCTCGCCCCGCACGGGCTGGCGCACCTGGCGGCGCCGATCCACTCCCGCTACGGCGACAAGTCGATGGCGATCCTGCATGAAGACCCCTACCGACTGACCGAGGTCGACGGGGTCGGCTTCGCCCGCGCCGACAAGATCGCCCTCGCCGCAGACGTGCCGCCGGAGTCGAGCAAGCGCGCCCAGGCCGCCGCCGTCTTCGCCCTCGCCGAGGCCGAGCAACAGGGACACACGAACCTGCCGGTCGCCGAGCTGCGCGGCCGCGCCGCCAAGCTGCTCGGCCTCGACCCCGACCCCGACGTCCTGGTCGAGGCCCGCGGTCTCTATATAGAGGAGGGACGCGTCTACCGCGAGCTGACCCATGCCAGTGAGGTCGCCGTCGCCGAGACGCTGCGCGCCCGCGCCGGCGCCCCGCCGCACCTCGATCATGAGCCCGGCGACCTCCCCGAGGAGGAGGGCCTGACCGAGGAGCAGTGGGCCGCCGTGCGCGGCGCCTTCGCCTCGCGTATCTCCGTGCTCACCGGCGGGCCCGGCGTCGGCAAGACCGTCTGCACGCGGGCGATCGTCGCCGAGGCCGACGCGGCCCACGTCAATGTCGCCCTCTGCGCGCCGACCGGGCGCGCCGCCCGCCGGATGGAGGAGGCGACCGGCCACGAGGCGCAGACGATCCACCGCATGATCGAGTGGATGCCGGGACGCGAGCCGGCCTTCAACCCGGGCCACCCGCTCCCCGCCGACCTGGTCATCGTCGACGAGTCCTCGATGCTGAACCTGCGGCTGATCGAGGTCCTGCTGGGAGCGCTGGCCGAGTCGACCCATGTCGTCTTCGTCGGCGACGCCGACCAGCTGCCGCCGATCGGCGCCGGCAAGCCGTTCGAAGACCTGATCGCCTCCGGCGTGGCGCCGGTGGTCCGGCTCAGCCACATCTTCCGCCAGGCGGCGCGCTCGATGATCACCACCGCCGCCCACGAGATCAACCAGGGGCGCCCGCCGCACCTGCGGCCGGAAGAAGACCAGGACCACGACTTCTTCTTCATCGACCGCCCCAGCCCCGAACGGGCGCTGGAGACGGTGGTCGAGGTGGTCGCCGAGCGGGCGCCGAAGAGCTTCGAGGTCGACCCGATCCGCGACGTCCAGGTGCTGGCGCCGATGTACAAGGGGGCGGTCGGGATCGACGCGCTCAACGAGCGCCTGCAGGCGCAGCTCAACCCGCGTGGGAAGCCGGCCCTCAATGAGCGCTTCCGGATCGGCGACCGCCTGATCCAGACCCGCAACTCCCACGAGCTGGGGCTGATGAACGGATCGGTCGTCTTCCTGCGCGCCGACGACCCCGACGAGGAGGCGATCGAGGTCGACACCGACGACGGCGGCTCCCTCGTCATCCCCTACGGCGAGACGGCGACCCTGCGCCTGGCCTACGCGATCTCCGTCCACAAGTCGCAGGGCTGCGAGGTGCCGGTCGTAGTCGGCGTCTGCCACCGTTCCCACTCGCGAATGCTGACCCGCCCCCTCCTCTACACCGCGATCACCCGCGCCCGCCAGAACTGCGTGCTGGTCGGCGACCCCGGCGCGCTGGAGATGGCGGTCCGCCGCGATGACGGCGGCGGGCGCCACTCGGGCCTGGCGGAGCGTTTGCGAGCGTAGCGGCGCTTCGCCCGCCGGAAGACACACTCTCGCGATAGTTCGCACCGTCGATTTTTACGATCGGCGCGCCATATGTATGATCGGAGCGTTCATACTTATGGAGCGATGACGCAACCATGCCCCGCCGGACCATCTATCTGCCCGAGAGCGCTGAGGAGCTTGTGCGCGAGCATGCTCGAGAAGGCGAGTCGTTCTCCGCCACAATCGTGCGCCTGATCGAGCTGGGCGCGCTCACCCCCGACAAGGAAGATTGGCCGGATTGGATTGGATCATTCGAAGGCCCTGGGGACCTGGGGATCAACGCCGAGAAATACCTTGGCCTGAAGCCATGGGGCCCAGATGAGAAGCCCGGCGACCAAAGTCCTCGTTGACACCGGGCCGCTGGTCGCGGCGATGGATCGCCGCGAGGCGAGCCATCCCTTCGCGGCCGAATTGATCGCACGTCTGCGTCGCAACGCAATAGTCCCCACTCCGGTCTTAGTAGAGGTCGACCACCTCCTACGAGGCCGCGCCGGCAGCGAAACCGCCGGTAGGTTCCTGCAGGCGACAGTCGACGGGGAGCGCGATATCGCCTACCTCTCCGCCGGGCTGCTACGCCGTGCGGTGGAGCTGGACGACCAGTACGCCGACCTCAACCTCGGCTTCGTCGACACCTGCGTGATGGCGATCGCCGAGCGTCACAAGCTGCTGATCCTCACCTTCGACTTCGCCGACTTCCGCGCGACGGAATCGGCGAACGGCCCCTGGCCGCTGCTGATCGGCGAGGACGCCTTCAGAAGCGCGATCGGCGCGTAGCGCTCAGCCGGCTCGCTTGACGGTGAAGCGGTATACGGCCGGCGTTCGATCGACGTTGCCGGCCGCGTCGCGCGCCTTGACCCGGAGCACATGCTCGCCGACCCTGAACCAGCGGACCAGCTTCCGGTGGCACTGGTGGAACCCGCCCCGATCGATCTTGCAGAGAAATGACGACCCCGGCTCGGAAGAGCTGAAACGGAAGACCAACCGCTTCGACTCTTCTCTCGTGAACGACACCTTCGGCGGTTTCTTGGTGATCTGGGTCTGCGGACTGGTCCTGTCCCTCTCCACAGAAGGAGCAGAGAACGCGGTCGACTCGATCGCGGGCGCAGGGGTCGGTGCCGGAGAAGGCGGTGGAACCGGTCTGCTGCTGCCGGGGCAAACCGCGGTTGCATCTCTAGTTGCCACGGCGATCGCTTGGCAGGCATCCGCGATGCCCCACGTGGCCGTCGGCTTCGAAAATTCGGGACTGGGCATCGCGGAGGCCCCCTGCAGGATCGCCCCGATCACCTCCGCGGCTCTTGCGCCGGGAGCTGCGGCGCGCACAAGAGCAGCAACACCGGCTACGTGGGGGGCCGCCATCGATGTTCCCTGGAATCGCACGTAGTTCCCGACGTCTGGCTGGTCGTATTGGCTGTCGGGAGCGATGCCGTCGATGTAAGTCTCGTCGCGACAAAACAGGCGTACGCCATCGACATAGGCGCCATCGAACTCGATTAACTCATCGGAATAGACGGCGAAGATCGGGTGGACGTCGTTCTGCCCGCCAAGGTCGGAGATCGATACCTCCTCGCGCGCGAAGCCGCCAGGATAGGACGATGAGGTCCCGGTAAAGGCGATGAAATCAGCTGACGAAGCCTCATCGAACGCACCGGCAACAAAGAAGTCGAAGAACTCCTCCACCTGATATCTCGCCTGGAAATGGATCCGGCAGCCGCGCTCCCCGGTCAGATCGACTGGCTCCTCGGTGAACAACTCGGATACGGCGAACTCCGACGGATCGATCGCTTGGCCGTAATCCTCGCCCGGACTGTCGGTTGCCGACTGCAAGCCACTCGCGGCTGACGAGCTCAAACCCCACGGTCTGCCGCCATTGTCTGCGAATGTTTTCCAGATGTCGGTCGTCCCTGTTTCGAATCCGTTTTCGAGCAGAGCGGAGCCGTAGTCGGTCTTGGTGCTGAGGATGGCGGTCCCCGGCGCGGCCAGATCCACCGAAGTCGCTCCAAAGTTGGAGAAGCCCGCCAGTCTGCCGTTCTCGTTGAGCGCGGCGACGCAGATCAGATTTGCCTGGGGCAATGTGCAGGGCGTAGTCGGGTTGCTGTCGTTGTCGTTGGCTTCATTTCCGGCGGCCGCCACAACGACGACGTTCTGCGTGGCGGCGAAGTCGACCGCGTTCGACATGGCCGTATCGCCTCCGGCCGGGCCTCCTAGGCTTAGATTGATTACGTCCGCGCCATTATCGGCCGCGTAGGTGATGCCGTCGGCTATGTCGGCGGTCGTGCCGCTTCCGTCGCCGTCCAGGACGCGTACCGCCATGATCTCCGCCTCAGGAGCCACGCCCGCTATCCCTCTGCCATTGTCGGCCGTGGCGGCTGCGGTGCCCGCCACATGAGTCCCATGGAAGTTGAAGTCGTCGGGGTCGCCGTCGCTGTCGACGAAGTCGAAGCCGTGTAGGTCCCCTCTCGTCGGGCTGGGATTCGTCCACAGGTTGTCGACGATGTCCGGATGCGTCAGGTCGACCCCGGTATCGGCGATCGCAATCACTTGGCCGGTGCCTTTGGTTTTCTCCCAGGCCTCTAGCGCACTCACTCCAGGACCCGCGAGGGCCGGGTCCGAGAGGCCCCAGAGTCTGTTGAAGAAGGTGTCGTTCGGCGGATCGACGGCCAGCGCCTCGTAGCGATAGTTCGGCTGCGCGTATGCGACGCCTGGCTGGCGCTCGAGACGGCGCACCGCGTCCGCCACCGATCCATCGACCTCTACCAGCTGCGCTCGGGGCAGTTCGAGGACGCTGTCGAAGTCGACCTGCGCCGCCATGCGCGCCCGCTTGCGCTCCTCGGGCGAGGCGCCGAGCTCGAACCGCACGATCGCTTCCCCTGGCTCATACGATCCGGCGGAGCGGGAGATCGACGGCAAGGCGTCGGCAATTGGCGCCGCGACGGCCGAGGGCGCGCCCACGCAGGCGAGGGCGAATGCGGCGATAGCTGCAAGCGCCACAGCGCGGCTGCGTCTTCCCTGCGGGATCATCGGATCAAAGTATCGGCCATTCCCAACCCCCTCTAAACCCTTCCGCTGCGACTTATGTGCGCTATGCAGACATAAGTCGCAGCGGAGCGGCTGGCGGCTCGGGAGGCGACGAACCCTGCTACGGTCCCAAGCGTTAGGCCGGATTCATCCGGCAAAGTCGTGTCTAGCGCTCGCGTCGTTGCTTTACCGAAGCCTCCGCGTTCGCAGCACATGAAGTGGAGGCAATGCATGCCTACTGGAACAGTCAAGTGGTTCAGCGACGACAAGGGCTACGGGTTCATTACGCCCGACGACGGCTCTAAGGACGTTTTCGTCCATCACAGCGCGATCCTCGGCGAGGGCTTCAAGTCCCTGACCGAAGGATCCAAAGTGAGCTACGAGTCCGAGGACGGCCCCAAGGGCCCGGCCGCGGCGAGCGTTCAGCAGACCTCGTAGTCGCGCACCGCTCTTAAGTAGTGACGAAGCCCGCCGCAAGGCGGGCTTCGTCGTTCTACAGCCCGAAAGCCTCGCGGTGCAACGCAAACGACAGCTATCGCATGTCGTTTGCGTTGCACCGGGCGGGGGCGGGGTTAGCGGGCGCCTTCGAACTCGCGGTGCAGGCCGAGGTCCTTCGCGATCCGGCGCATCTCCTTCGCCTGGTCGGCGAGGACGAAGCTGATCCCGGCGCCGGTACGGCCAGCGCGGCCAGTGCGGCCGATCCGGTGCACGTAGGCGTCGCGGTCGGCGGGGGCGTCGAAGTTGATCACGTGGGTGACGTCGGCGACGTCGATGCCGCGGGCGGCGACGTCGGTGGCGACGAGCGTGTCGACATCCCCCCGCTCGAAGCGGGCCAGCGCCCGCTCGCGCTGGTTCTGGGACTTGTCGCCGTGCATCGCGACCGCGTGCAGATCCTTGGCGCTGAGCCGCTTGACCAGCCGGTCGGCGCCGCGCTTGGTGCGAACGAAGACCAGGGTGCGGCCGCGCTCGCCGTCGCGCAGCTCCTGCACCAGGGCGGGAAGCTTGGCGCTCTGCGAGTCGACGTGGATGAAGCTGTGGCTGATGTCGGCCCGCTTCTCGGCCTTCGGCGCGTGGACGTGGCGCTGGGGCTGATGGGTGTAGGCGGCGGCGATCTTGCCGGTCGCCCCCTCCAGCGTCGCCGAGAAGAAGAGGGTTTGGCGATCGTCGGGCGTCTTGGCGACGATCCGGTCGACCGCGGGCTTGAAGCCCATGTCCAGCATCCGGTCGGCCTCGTCGAGGACGAGGATCTGGACCCGGTCGAGCTTCAGCGCGCCGCGCTGAAGCAGGTCCTCGAGCCGGCCCGGGGTGGCGACCAGGATGTGAGCGCGCTGGGCGCGCTTGATCTGCGGGCCGAAGCCGACCCCGCCGTAGACGGCGGCGACGCTGAGCCCGCGCGCGGCGGCGATCGACTCCATCTCGTCGACGATCTGCCCGGCCAGCTCCCGGGTCGGCGCCAGGATCAGCGCGCCGGGGCGACCGTCGCCGGGCTCGAGGCAATCGACGATCGGCACGCCGAACGCCAGGGTCTTGCCCGACCCGGTCGGGGATTGGACGAGGACGTCCTCGCCGTCGAGCACGTCGTCGATGACGAGGCGCTGGACGGGGAAGGGTTGTTCGATGCCGCGTGCGGCGAGTGCGCGCACGACAGATTTGGACACGCCGAGATCGGCGAAGGACTGCGAAGACATATTTGCTGACTCCTTATGCGTAATTGGGGAGATCCTGTAACCCCGAAAACGCTCTGAAGCGCAGCGAGAAACGGAACCTCACGAGCGCCGGAAGCGGCACTCGACGCCCGCACCGTACCATCCCGCGTCCCCATGACCCGCCGCGAGGACCTCCGCAACATCGCAATCGTCGCCCACGTCGACCACGGCAAGACGACGCTGGTCGACGCGATGCTCTGGCAATCGGGCGCTTTCCGCAAGGGCCAGGACGTGGCCGAGCGGGTGATGGACTCGATGGACCTCGAGCGCGAGAAGGGGATCACGATCCTCGCCAAGAACACCGCAGTCCACCACAGAGGGACGAAGCTCAACATCGTCGACACCCCCGGCCACGCCGACTTCGGCGGCGAGGTCGAGCGCGGGCTGACGATGGTCGACGGCGTGCTGCTTCTGGTCGACGCCTCGGAGGGGCCTCTCCCCCAGACCCGCTTCGTCCTGCGCAAGGCGCTGGAGGCGAAGCTGCCGGTGATCCTCGTCGTCAACAAGGTCGACCGACCCGACGCCCGCATCGCCGAGGTCGTCGACGAGGTCTACGAGCTCTTCCTCGACCTCGACGCCGACGACGAGCAGGTCGACTTCCCGATCGTCTATACCAACGCCAAAGCGGGCTGGGCCTCGCTGGAGGAGGGAGTCGAGGGAACCGACCTCTCTCCCCTGCTCGACCTGATGTTGGAGCGCATCGCCGCTCCCGAGTACGACCCCGACCACCCGCTGCAGGCGCACGTCACCAACCTCGACGCCTCCCCCTACGTCGGCCGCCTGGCGCTCTGCCGGGTACGCAACGGGACGATCCGCTCCGGCCAGCAGATCGCCTGGTGCCGGGCCGACGGCAGAATCGAGAGAGCGACCGTCTCGGAGCTGTACGTGACCGAGGCGCTGGAGCGGGTCAGCGCCGAGGAGGCCGGGCCGGGCGAGATCATCGCCGTCGCCGGGCTTCCCGACGTGACGATCGGCGAGACCCTGGCCGACCCCGAGGACCCGCGCCCGCTGCCGGTGATCACCGTCGACGAGCCCTCGCTCTCGATCGTGATCGGCATCAACACCGCGCCGCTCGCCGGCAGAGAGGGAAGCAAGCTGACCGCGCGCCAGGTCCGCGACCGGCTCGACGCAGAGCTGATCGGCAACGTCTCGATCCGGGTCAAAGACACCGAGCGCCCCGACTCCTGGGAGGTGCAGGGACGCGGCGAGTTGCAACTGGTCGTCCTGCTGGAGCTGATGCGCCGCGAAGGCTTCGAGCTGACCGCCGGCCAGCCCCGGGTCCTCACCCGCGAGGTCGACGGCAAGCTGTGCGAGCCGGTCGAGCGCCTCGCGATCGACATTCCCGAGGACTACGTCGGCGTCGTCACCCAGATGCTGGCTCTGCGCAAGGGAAAGCTCGAGCAGATGGTCAACCACTCCACCGGCTGGGTGCGAATGGAGTACCTGGTGCCGGCCCGCGGGCTGATCGGCTTCCGCACCGAATTCCTCACCGAGACCCGCGGCACCGGCCTGCTGCACCACGTCTTCGACCGCTGGGAGCCGTGGTTCGGGGAGCTGCGCACCCGCCCGACCGGATCGCTGGTCGCCGACCGTCAAGGACAGACCGCCAGCTTCGCCCTCTTTGGCCTGCAGGAGCGCGGCACCCTCTTCGTCGGGCCGGGCGAGGAGGTCTACGAGGGAATGATCGTCGGCGAGAACGCCCGCTCCGAGGACCTCGACGTCAACGCGATCCGCGAGAAGCACCAGACCAACGTGCGCGCCGCCAGCGCCGACATCCTCGTCCGCCTCGTTCCGGCGAAAAGACTTTCCCTGGAGCAGGCGCTGGAGTTCCTGCGCGAGGACGAGTGCGTCGAGGTGACGCCGGAATCGGTCCGCCTACGCAAGACGATCCTCGAGAAGACGGCCCGGGTAAAGGCCGCCCGCCAGGCAAAAACCGCCACCGCAACCTGAACAAACGCTCCGCTGCGACTTATCCCTGTACATCCGGGATAAGTCGCAGCGGAAGCTGGGTCAGACGGTTGCGGCTGCCTGCTCGGTCTGGCTGCCCTGGGCCTTCTTGGCGGCTGCCTCGGCCTCGGGCGTCTTCTCGTCGATGTTGCGCGGCAGCAGCACCTCTTTGGCGATCACCAGGCGCTGGATCTGGCTGGTGCCTTCGTAGAGCTGCATGATCTTCGCGTCGCGCATCAGTTTCTCCACCGGGTACTCCTTGATGAAGCCGTAGCCGCCGTAGACCTGCACGGCGTCGACGGTGATCTCCATCGCCGAGTCGGCGGCGAAGCGCTTGGCCATCGAGGAGACGCGGGTGTTGCGCTGGCCCTGATCGAGGAGGACCGCCGAGTTCCAGACGAGGAGGCGGCCGGCGTCGACCTTCGTCGCCATATCGGCGATCATGAACTGGATCGCCTGGTGCATCGCGATCGGCACGCCGAACTGGACGCGCTCCTTGGAGTACTCGGCCGCGTACTCGAAGGCGGCGCGGCCGATGCCTACGGCCATCGCCGAGACGCCGGGCCGGGTGCGGTCCAGCGTCATCATCGCCAGCTTGAACCCCTTGTTCTCCTCGCCCAGCAGGTTCTCAGCGGGGATCTCGACGTCGTCGAAGGAGATGGTCGCGGTGTTGGACGCCCGCTGGCCCATCTTGTCCTCCTTCTTGTCGACGCTGACCCCGGGGAGGTCGGCGTCGACGACGAAGGCGCTGATCCCGCGGTGGCCCGCATCGGGGTCGGTCTTGGCGTAGACCGTGAAGTAGTCGGCGTAGGTGCCGTTGGTGATGAAGCACTTGGAGCCGTTGATCACGTACTTGTCGCCCTGCTTGACGGCGCGGGTCTTCATCCCGGAGACGTCGGAGCCGGCGTCGGGCTCGGTCAGGCAGAAGGAGGCCAGCTTCGGCGCCTCGCAGAGCATGCCGAGGTACTTCTTCTTCGTCTCCTCGGAGCCGCCGAGGGTAATCGGCGCGGAGGCGAGGCCGTTGGCCATCAGGCTGGTGCCGATGCCGGAGCATCCCCAGCCCATCTCCTCCTCGATCAGGCAGCCGGAAAGGTAATCCAGGCCCGGCCCGCCGTACTCCTCGGGGATGTGGGTGTTCATCAGCCCGACTTCCCAAGCCTTGTCGATGATGTCCTGGGGCCAGGTTCCGTCCTTGTCGTACTCCCAGGCGACCTTGCGGATCTCATTCTCGGCGAAGTTGTGCGCCATCTCGCGCAGGTCCTTCTGCTCGTCGGTCAGGGTGAAGTCAACCACTGCTCGCGGCTCCTTTAGTCAGTGAACAAGCCTTTTCCGGGCCTCGCCGGGAGAGCGAACGCCCGCCGATTGACTGGTCAGTCAACCAGCCGTTAAGACTAGCGGATGCCTGCCCAGGGAGCCAGCCCTGTGTCCCCTTTATGCCGCATACCGAAACAAAGGGGACACAGGCAGTCTGTGCGCCCATTTCTAGGTAGGATCGCTGTGATGGCCGGAGCGTCGAAAGAGAACCTGTACGAGGTCGAAGAGTTGCTGATGCAGCCCGGGACTTACTTCAACCCGCAGACCGAGGTTCTCGTCGTGGTAGACGACTCGACCTCGCTCGACCAGGAGGTCTTCAACATGGAGGCCTACGAGGGCGCCGACTGGGTCCGGATCGCCGACGACGTGCCCGTCGACGAGGACCACCGCGACCGGTTGCTCGAGCAGTTCCAGACTCACTACCACCCGGGCGCCGACAGCTCACTCTCAGGGACCGCCCTCGAACAAGGCGACGGCGAGCAAGACGAGGACGAGAACGGCCAAGATCCCGGGCGAGAGGACTGAACCGTGATCGCCGAGGGGGAGGCCGCGCCCGACTTCACGCTGCCCGACCAGGACAGGACCGAGGCCTACGGCGCCTGGGTCGCGCCGCCTAAGCGGTAAGGACGACGATTAAGAGGTACGCCGTGTATAGGGCGAACCAGGTGACGACCGCGGGCAGGGAGAAGCGGTCGCGGCGGTGCAGCATCTCGTAGGCGAGGAAGCCGCCGGCGAGTCCGAGCACGACCGAGATCGCCGCATTGGCGCTGAGCGCCCAGTCGGTGAAGATCAGGCCGATCCCGACCGGGATCGTCGACTGGAAGACCATCGCCCCGGTGATGTTCCCCAGCGCCAGGCTGTCCTTGCCTTCGCGGACCCAGAAGAAGCTGTTGACCTTCTCCGGCAGCTCGGTCGCCAGCGGGGCGAGGATCAGGGCGAGGACGACCGCCTCGACGCCGAGGTCCTCGGCGATGTGCAGCAGCTCCTCGACGAAGAGGTGGGCGCCGCCGACCATCGCGCCGAGGCCGACCAGGAGCTGGATGATGCAGAAGACTAGGGCGGGGTCTTTTCGGCGTTCGGGCCGGCGCTCGAAGATCAGCGGGTCGAGCGTGCCGTGCTCCTGCACGTCCCCGCCCCCGCGCAGGGTGCGGCGCACGTAGAAGACGTAGGCGAGGATGACAATGACCCCAGCCGGGATCCGCACCGCCGCCGGCGCGCCCCAGGCAAGGGCGAGCCCGGCCGCGAAGAAGATCAGGAAGAAGACGAGATCCCGCTCCAGGGTGGGCCCGTGGGCGTCGAGCTCCAGCCCCTGCTCGCGTCTTTCGCGGTAGAGGTAGACGAAGAGGCCGACCAGACCCATCGCCAGCGTCCCCAGCAGGAAGGGGGCGCCGACGATCGCGCCGATCGCCACCTGGTCCGCCCCCTCCTTCGCGCCGATCAGGGCGACGATCGCGATCAGCGTTTCCGGCATCGCCGTGCCGACCGCGGCCAGCAGGCTGCCGACCGCGCCCTCGCCGAGCTTCAGCCGGTGGCCGATCCACTCCACCGCGTTGGTGAAGAGCAGCGCGCCGGCGAGGATGACGGCGAAGCTGACAGCCAGCAGAAGGAAGCTCATGGGAGCGGGACAGCCCGCCGCGATCCGGCGGGCTGTCTACTGGGCCGCGTCACTACTGCAGCAACTTGGCGCAGTTCTGCAGATCGACCGGGGTGGTCGCGCCTCTCAGGCAGTCGAGGTAGGCCTGCTGGCCACCGCCGCCACCCGACGAGCCGCTGCCGCCGGAGCCCGAGCCCCCGGTCGCGCCGCTCAAGCCGCCCAGCAGATCGCCGAGATCGGGCGCGCCGGCCCCTCCCTGGGCCGCGTCGAGCAGCTCGATCGGGTTGATGCCCAGTTTGAGGAACAGGTCGTTGAGCGGTTTCGACTCCCCGGGGGCCTCGATCGTCTGCTCTTCGTTTACGCCGTCGATCGTCAGGTCGAAGTTGAGGTCGACGCTCTCGGTTCCATCGCCCTCCCCTCTGGGGGGCTCGATCGCCAGCTCGGCGGAGATTCTCCGCACGATGTCGTCCTCGCCGACGTAGACGTCGACGTGCGCGGTTTTCAGAGCGCTCTCCACCTGGCTCTTGGCTTCGTTCAGCTCCGCTTCGGAAGGCAGCTGCCCGGCCTCGCCGAACTGCGAGGCGCAAGCCGGGTCCTCGGCGATGCCGACGAACGCGTCGATCGCGCCGCCGACGTTGAGGTCGCCGCTCACATGGGTGGTGCTGACCCCGCCCGCGTCCGCGGTCCCCTCGTTTGTCAGATTGTCGATGAAATCGCCGACCTGAAGCTCGCTTGCCGCGTCCTGGCAGGCGGTGACGTCGGGTATCTGGCTCTGCGCGTTGCTCCGCTGCTGAGCCTGCTGGATCGCCGATTTGACGAAGCTGAAGGTGGCCGGGTCGACCTCGTACTCGGTTCCCTCGTAGTTGACGTAGGCGCTGTTGGAGAGCAGCGTCAGGCCGCCTTCGAAGTTGACGTCCTCGCCGTCGATCGAGCCGTCCGCCTCGGCGGTCAGGTCGAGTTGGGGAAGCTCGGTCGTGTTGGCGCCCTGGCTCTGGAACGGGCCGGAGAGGCTGGCGTCGATGCTGCCGCCGCTCTCGCCTTGCGCGTCGACGCCGATGGAGAGGTCGATGTCGCCGCTCTCGATTCCCTTGAGAGTGGCGTTGTCGATGACCGTCTGGGGGTTCGCGTTGCTGTTGCCCCCGCCGTTGTCGCCACAGGCGGCGAACGCGGTCGCCAACGCGGTCAGGGCGGCGAAGAGGAAGAAGATGCGGAGTCGACTCAAAGCGGGTGGCCTCCTGGCGAATCGGTTTAGGCGTGGATCGTAGGCTATTGGCCCAGCTCGGAAGAGGTCTCGACCGGCGGCGGACGATCGTTGCTGGTCAGGTTGACCGCGAGAGGGAAGAAGAAGGCGCCGAGGAAGATCAGGATCACCCCGGCGGCGACCAGCCAGCGCTCCTGGGTCAGGTGGCCGAGGATGCCGATGGCGAAACCCGCCAGCATCAGCGCGATGTAGGGGCCGGCGCTGGTCGGCAGCACCGAGGCGAGAGGCAGGGCGAGGTCGAGCACGTGGGCAATTATCATCGGCCCCATGAGCGATGGCTCTGTGGCCGAAGTGAAAGAGGCGCTGGCGAAGGCCGGCTACCTCGCCGACGAGTCCGCGGCGCTGGTCTCCTTCCTCGCGCAGCGGCTCGGCAAGCCGGTCCTGGTCGAAGGCCCGGCGGGGGTCGGGAAGACCGAGCTGGCAAAGGCGCTTTCGCGCGCCACCGGCCGCGAGCTGATCCGCCTGCAGTGCTACGAAGGGCTCGACGAGGCGAAGGCCCTGTATGAGTGGAACTACCGCAAGCAGCTGCTGCGCATCCAGGCCGGCGGCGAGGACGGCTGGGAGGACGTGCACGGGGACATCTTCAGCGAGGAGTTCCTGCTGGAGCGCCCGCTGATGCAGGCGATCGCCAGCTCCGAGCCGGTCGTCCTGCTGATCGACGAGATCGACAAGACCGACCAGGAGTTCGAGGCGATGCTGCTCGAGCTGCTCTCCGACTTCCAGATCACGATCCCGGAGCTGGGTGAGGTCGCGGCTACGACGATGCCGATCGTCGTCCTCACCTCGAACAACTCGCGCGAGCTGACCGAGGCGCTGAAGCGGCGCTGCCTCTACCTCTGGCTCGACTACCCGGAGCTGGAGCGGGAAATGGAGATCGTCCGCCTGCACGCGCCGGAGCTGCCCGAGGCGCTGGCGCGGCGGCTGGTCGAGGTGGTGCGGATGGTGCGCGCGCTCGACCTGAAGAAGCCGCCCTCGATCGCCGAGTCGATCGACTGGGCGCGGACGCTGCTGCTGCTGGGCGCCGAGGACATCGACCGCGAAACCTTCGAGCAGTCGATGTCGATCATCGTCAAGCACCGCACGGACATCGACCTGGTGGCGGAGCGAGTCGGGGTGAAGCTTGCCGACCCCCTACGGCCCCAAGCCTGACTCCGGCCCCCCAGGGCTGACGGCGAAGCTGCTGAGCTTCTGCGAGGAGCTGCGCGGCGAGGGGGTTGCGGTGGGGACCTCGGAGATCCTCGACGCCTTCGCGGCGCTGGAGCAGGTGCCGTGGACCGAGCCGGGCGACTTCCGCGAATCGCTGGCGACGACGACCGCCAAGTCCCAGGAGGACCGGCGGGTGTTCGAGCTGCTCTTCGACCGCTTCTTCTTCCGGGCGGCGGAGGCGGAGGCGATCGAGCGTGGGATCGGCGAGCGGGACGAGCGCGCGGCCGCCGGCGCGGGCGAGGACGGCGAGGGCGGGCAGCTCGACATCGAGGCGCTGCGCGAGCAGATCCGCGAGGCGATCGCGGCGGGCGACGAGGACGCGCTGCGCGATCTTGCGCGGCTGGCGATCGCCGCCTTCGGGCGGGAGGGAGAGGGCTCAGGTGTGGTCGGCGTCGACGTGCAGCGCATCCGCCGCACGCTCGGCCTCTCGGCCGGGACCCAGCCGGCCGCGTCCGACGGCGCCGCCGAACTGCCGCCGATCGACCGCGAGCAACTCAACCGCTTCGAGCGACACCTGCGGCGGGAGCTGGAGCGCGACCTGATCGAGCGCACCTCGACCCTCCCCCCCTCCCGCCCGCTGGCCGAGCTGGACCGTGCCCTGCCGACCAGTCCGACCCAGGACCTCGCCGCCGTGCACCGCGCCGTCTCCCAGATGAAGCGGCGCCTGGCGACGCTCGGCCACGAGCAGCGGGGGCGGAACAAGGGCCGCACCGTCGACGTGCGGCGCACGATGCGCGCCTCGCTGGAGACCGGCGGCGTGCCGATGCACCTGCGCTACCGGCCGAAGCGCCCGCGGCGGCCGGAGATCTACGTCCTCTGCGACGTCTCCACTTCGGTCACCTCGGCCAGCGTCTTCTTCCTCTCCGTCCTGCACGCTCTGCACGACTCCTTCCGCAGACTGCGCAGCTTCGTCTTCATCGAGCGCATCTCCGAGGTGACGGAGGTCTTCGAGCACGAGCGCGACTTCCGCGTCATCGCCAGACGGATCTCCAGCGAGGGCGGCGTCGCCGACGTCTCCGGCTACACCGACTACGGCCGCGTCTGGCTCGAGTTCCTCGCCGAGATCTCCGACGACCTCGACCCGCGCTCGACCGTGATCGTCCTCGGCGACGCGCGCACCAACGGCCGCGAGCCGCACGCCGAGGTCTTTGCGCAGGTCGCCGAGCGCGCGGGCCGCCTCTTCTGGCTCAACCCCGAGCCGCGCCTCTACTGGAACTACGGCGACTCCGTGATGGCCGCCTACGAGCGCCACTGCGACGGAGCCTTCGAGTGCTGGACCACCCGCCACCTGGAGAGCTTCGTCAACGTAATCGCGGGCGGCGTCCCTGCGGCAGACTGAAGAACACCCGGTGCAACGCGTTTGCCATCTATTTCATGGCAAACGCGTTGCACCGCGCTACGCGCGGAGTCTGTAGCCGCGGGTGAAGAGGCGGAGGTTGGCCGCGAACAAAGCCGCTGTGGCCGCCGTTAGGGCCAATAGGGAAAGCGGGACGCTGGCTTCGGTGTAGTCGAGGAAGCCGTAGCGGACCAGGTTGATCATGTAGTAGACGGGGTTGAAGTGGGTCAGGGTCTGGAACGGCTCCGGCAGCAGGGAGGCGGAGTAGAAGACGCCGCCGAGGAAGATCAGCGGCTGCAGGACGAAGGTCTGGGCGAGGGCGACGTCGTCGAACTGCTCAGCGCGGACGCCGACCAGCACGCCCAGCTGGGAGAAGAAGAAGCCGACGAGGAAGAGGGAGGGGATCAGCACCAGGACGTGGTCGACGGGGAGGTCGACCAGCAGCGAGGCGGCGAGGAAGGTGAGCAGCGCGACCGCCAGCCCCCGCATGAAGCCGCCGAGCGAGAAGGCGAGCAGCAGCTCCAGCGGCGAGGCGGGCGAGGAGAGCTGGTCCTGGATCGCGCCCTGGAACTTCTGCTGGAGGATCGAGGAAGAGTTGTTGGCGAAGGCGTTGATCGACCAGGCCATCATGATCAGACCGGGGATGACGAAGACGACGTAGTCGATCCCGTGCAGCTCGTCGATCCGCGAGCCGAGCGCGGCGCCGAAGACGGAGATGTAGAGGAAGGTCTCCAACAGCGGCGCGCCGATCGTCTGCTTCTTGATCTTCATGAAGCGGCTGACCTCGCGGCGCCACAGCGTCAGCAAGCGGATCTGGGCGGCGCTCATCAGACCGCCTCCTCGATCTTCGAGCGCGACAGCTCCTTGCGGCCGACCAGCGACAGGTAGGCGTCCTCGAGGTTTGCGACGCGGTACTCAGCCGACAGCTCGGCGCTCGTCCCCTGCGCGGCGATCTGCCCGTGGTTGATGAAGGCGATCTTGTTGCAGAGCTGCTCTGCCTCCTCCAGGTAGTGGGTGGTCAGCAGGATCGTCGTCCCCTCTTGGTTGATCCGCTGCACGTAGTGCCACAGCTCCAGCCGCAGCTCGATGTCGACGCCGGCGGTCGGCTCGTCGAGGATCAGCAGGCGCGGACGGTGCATCAGCGCGCGGGCGAGGATCAACCGCCGCTTCATCCCGCCGGAGAGGGTGCGGGTGCGCTCGTCGCGCTTGTCGGTCAGGGAGAAGATCTCCAACAGCTCCTTGGCCCGCTCGCGCCGCTCGCGCCCCGGCATCCCGAAGTAGCCGCCGTGGAAGTCGAGCGTCTCCTCGACGGTGAGGAACCAGTCGAGGTTCAGCTCCTGTGGCGCCAGCCCGACCGCCTGGCGCGCCTCGCCGTAGTCGCCGATCGCGTCGTGCCCGAAGACCTGGATCGCCCCCGCGGTCGGCTGCGCCAGCCCGGTCGTGCAGTGGATTAGCGTCGACTTGCCCGCCCCATTGGGCCCGAGCAGCCCGAAGAACTCCCCCGGCTCGATCTCCAGCGACACGCCGCGCAGTGCCTCCACCCCGGTCGGATAGCGCTTCGCCAGGTCTTCGATGTGCAGGGCCCGCTCACTCACAGGCGACGAACGCTATTGAAGTCAGGCGGTGACCTTTTCGAGCGGCTCGATGCGGGGGGCCGGGCTGGAGAAGCGCAATGCACCGTCGTCGATCGGGCCGCGCCGCAGCGTCCTCGCGTCGAGGGCATAGATCTGGCGCAGCCTCCACGGCGCCTTCGAGCCCTGCTTGGGGAGCAGGTGGGCCGATCGCATGATGTAGCCGGAGTTGAGGTTGAAGACCGGCTCCTCGGTCACCGCGGCATCGGTCAGCTCGGGCACGCATCTGCTTTGGCCGCGCGCGTCCATATGGCTGAGCAGGCGGCAGACGTACTCGGCGGCAAGGTCGGCCTTCAGCGTCCAGGACGCGTTGGTGTAGCCGATCACGAAGGCGAGGTTGGGGACGCCGCTCAGCATCATCGTCTTGTAGGTCATCCTGCCGGCCGGGTCGACCTCCTCCCCGTCGACGCTGAGGCGCATGCCGCCGAGGAAGAGCAGGTTCAGCCCTGTCGCGGTCACGATCACGTCAGCCTCCAGCTCCTCGCCGGACTCCAGCTTGATCCCGCCCTCGGTGAAGCCGGCGATGCGGTCGGTGGCAACCGAGACGCTGCCCTCGGAGATCGTCCGGAAGAGGTCGCCGTTC
>DATMBX010000178.1:0-12012 GCA_035558955.1 Solirubrobacterales bacterium
GGATGGTACCCGGCTACTCGTCGGAGACGGAGGGGACAGACGCCTCCGGGCTCTGCGAAAGGGCGGTCTGGCCAAGATCGTGCGCGGCGAAGACCTCGTCGAGGTCCTCTCGGGTGAGCGTCTCGCGCTCGAGCGCGTTGGCAGCCAGGTCATCGAGGCATTTGCGGTTCTCGCGCAGGAGATCCCTGGCCCGCGCGTAGGCATCGCGGGCCAGGTGCATCGCGCCCTGGTCCACGTCGCGGCGGGTGCGATCGGATAGAGCGTAGTCGCCGGTCGGCAGGGCGATCGGCATCTGGCCGTCCAGGTCGGGCGACAGCCCCATCCCGAACTCGCAGACCATCTGCTTGCAGACCGCGTGCACCCGGGCCAGGTCGTCGACCGCGCCGGTGTAGGACTCGCCGAACACTTCCTCCTCGGCGGCCCGTCCGCCAAGCAGCGTCACGATCTCGTCCAGCAGCTCGACGCGGGACTTCAGGTAGCTGTCCTCTTGCGGCGCGTGGGCGACGAAGCCCAACGCCGGCCCGCGGGGAACGATGCTGAGGATCTCCGGCGGGTCGAGGCCGACCAACCGGCGGCATAGCGCGTGCCCCGCCTCGTGGTAGGCGACGATCCGCCGCTCCTTCGCTCCCAGCCGCCGCGCCTGTTGCGAGCCGACCGACTGGCGCAGCAGCGCCTCGTCGAGGTCGTCGCGCGTCATCGCGTCGCGTCCCGCGCGGCCGGCGATGATCGCCCCCTCGTTCAAGGCGTTGGCGAGTTGCGCGCCGGTCATCCCCGTCGTCTTGCGCGCCACGTCGCGCAGGTCGAGGTCGTCGGCCAGCGGCTTGCCTCTCGCATGGGCCCGCAGGATCGCCTCGCGGCCCTCGCGGCTCGGCGGCGCCACCAGCACCTGGCGGTCGAACCGGCCCGGTCGCAGCAGCGCGTGGTCGAGCTTGTCCACGTGGTTGGAGGCGGCGATCACGATCACCGTTCCCGGGTCCTTCTCGAACCCGTCCAACTCGACCAGCAACTGGTTCAGCGCTTGCTCACGCTCGCTGGAGCCCCCGTCGCCCCCGCCGCTGCGTGTCCCCCCGACAGCGTCGAGCTCGTCGATGAAGATCACCGCTCGCCCGGACTTGCGCGCCTCCTTGAACAGCCGCCGGATCCGCGCCGCGCCTCGTCCCACGAACATCTCGACGAAGCTCGAGCCCGACGCCGAGAAGAAGTCCACCCCCGCCTGCGCGGCTACCGCCCGCGCCAGCATCGTCTTGCCGGTCCCGGGAGGGCCGAAGAGCAGCACCCCGCGCGGCGGCTGCGCCCCGAGTGCGGCGAAGCGGTCCGGATCTCTCAGCCAGGCGGCCACGTCCAGCAGCTCGTCCTTGGCCGTGTCGACTCCCTGCACCTCCTCCCACAAAACGGGCGCCGTGCGGCTTGCCTTCACCGTCTCCGGTCTCGTCGATCCCATCGTGCTGCGCAGCAGCCGCAGGAAGATCAGCAGCAGGCCGAACATGAAGACGACGCCGAAGACCGGGTACCAGTCGAAGGCGAACGTCTGGATGTCGGTTGCTTGAAGCGCTTGAGTCAGGTGCACGATCTCTCCGCGATAGCCGAAGTGTGCAGCGAGTGTGGGGGCAAACCCACCGCACTCCAATCGCACATGCGTCCAGCGAGCGGCGAATCGCTAAAGGTCGTGCCTGGAGACCGCGCCGCTCTGTAATGCCCGCTCAACAAGGGCGACGCGCTTGCGGTTCTGCGGTAGGTCCTCGACGCCGAGCCTTTCGAACAGGGCTCGCATGTGGGTCTTTACCGCGTCGGTGCTCAGGTGAAGCTCCGCGGCGATCGCCTGGTTGGTCGCCGGGGTGGCGAAGGCGCCGCCGTCCTTGTAGGGGCGACAGAGCGCGACCAGCACGCGGCGCTGGGCGGGGGAGACTCTCGCCGCGTCGGGAATCTCGCCGGCCACCGCGGTTGCATCGGGCACGGTGTCCGAGTTCGCCGGTCGCCGGAAGAGAACCGCCGTACGGCCGAAGCGCAGCCTGTCCCCGTCGCGCAGAAGCCGCCGTCCGTGCACGCGCTCGTCGTTGACGAAGGAGCCGTTGCGGGAGAGGCCGTCATCGCGCAGCGTGCACTCTCCGCGGACGATTTCGATCTGCGCGTGCAGCGCCGAAACCTCCTCGTCCCAGTCCAGCCGCACGTCGGCCGATCCGCCACGACCCACCCACAGCTCGCTCGCCCCTTCGTCGATCGCGACGATCCGCTGCAGGTCGTCCCCATCGCGGAAGACCAGGAAGGGACGTCCGGCGCGCTCGGCCTCGATCTGGGCCTTCAGCTCGGGAGCGCTCGTCACGCCTCGATCCTACGACCGCGCCCCGTTTCCCTGCGACTTATCCGCGTATGGCAGGGATAAGTCGCAGGGGAGCGGTGGTTATCCGTCGCGCTCGACCTGGGAGCCGCCGACGATCGCCTCGACCCCATCGTCCTCGAACAGAACCCAGGCCTTGTTGCCGCCGTCGTAGTCGGGCGCCCAAAGCTTCAGCGTCGCCGGGCGACCCCAGACCGTGCATCTCTCCTCGCCGGTCTCCTCAAGTCCGCGCCATACCCGCACGAAAGGATTGCTCTCCCACTCTTCGCCGATCGTCGTCGGCTCGCGATGGCCGGGATGCACGCGCGTCTGCGGCGGCAGCTCCATCAGCCGCATCACCGACGCCTTCAGGTCGGCGAGGCCGCTTGCCCCCGGCGCCATCGTCCCGCCCACGGTCCCTTTGAAGAGGACGTCGGCGGTGAAGACGTCGCTGCCGTTGACGAGGTAGGCGAGGTGCCCGGCGGCGTGGCCCGGAGTGAAGATCGCCTTGATCTCCAGCCCGCCCGTTCGCAGCTCCTCGCCATCGGCCAGGATTACCGCGACTTCGTCGTCGATCTCCGCAGCCGCGTCCGCGTGAGCCACCAGCGGCGGCCCGCCGAGCCGCTCCCGCGCCTCCGTCAGACCGGCGACGTGGTCGTGATGGACGTGGGTGAGAAGTACGTGGGTGACCTCGACCCCGTCGCGCTCGGCCCGCTCGAGCAGCGGTTCCAGAGTGTCGTTGCCGTCGATCAGGACGCCCAGCCCGTCCTCGTCGGCGACCAGGTAGGCGTTCGACAGCCACGCCGGGTTCTCGGTCCTTTCGATCAGCATCGCCTAACCATATGGCCCTCTCAGAGGGGCTGCCCGCCCACCCCCGGACGGGCCGGATAGCAGGGGTTTGGTGAACGTCAAGTTTTCTCCAACGACGCCCTAACGGTCGCTACGGTGTTTTCGGAAGGTGACCTGAGGCAGGCCCTTCGACAGCCAGGGAGTTGTGGACATTGCGTCTCAGTCATTTGGGGATGGCCGGTGAAATAGGGCTAGGTCCGCCGCCGTGATCAAGCGCCCGGCGGGGGCGCTTGCGGGCATAGCCATGATCCTTCTCTTCGCCGCTCCGGCCGGGGCCCAGTCCCCGCCGCGCAGCGTCTTCGACGTCCCTCGGCCCACGGTCCCGGTGCGCGATCTCGTCGTCTCCGGGCCGGACGCTTCCTCGGCGAGGATCTCAGCCACGGCCATGACGCAGCGCTATCCGGTAGGCGACGGAAGGGGCTCGACGATCGCGGTCGGCGTCACGGCCGCCTGCCACGCGACATGCGACGCCGCCGATCCGCAGGCGATCGCGTCCTTCATCGGCACCCTTCCGCATGGGGCGGAGGTCGGGCTGCTCACGATTCAGCTCGACACGAGTTGGCAGATCGGCTACGACTGCGGCTATGGCGCCCAGGCCTGCTACGACACCTGGCGCGACCGGATCATTCTCTCCGGCGACGACGACGTCCAGCACGACGGGGCCACCCGCGAGTTCGTCCTCGCTCATGAATATGGGCACCACCTCGCCCGACACCGCCCCGCCCCGTCTCCCTTTACTCCGGCGATCGACTGGGGCACGCCGCGTTGGGCGAGCCTCAAAGACGTCTGCCAGGGCCAGCGCGCGCGCCGCCTCTTCCCCGGCAACGAGGGACGCCACTACTACGAGAACCCGGGTGAGGCGTTTGCCGAGTCCTTTGCCTTCTATCGCTTCTCCGACTCGCCGGTGCAGTGGTCCTGGATACCTTCCCTAAGGCCAAATGCGGCTGCCTTCGCCGCGATCCGACGCGACGTCTACCGGCCCTGGGTAGAGCGCATAGTCAAGATCCGTGGCCGCCTGCCGGCGGGCGGGGGCCGCGCCGTCACCAGGATCTTCCGTACCCCCCTCGACGGCCGCGCCAGCCTCTGGCTGCGGGGCCTCGGCTTCGGCGGCTCCGAGCTGTCGGTGCGCAATCGCGCCGGGACCAAGCTGCGTGAAGTCGCCGGCACCGGGCCGCTCGAGTTCACCGTTTGCAACCAGGGCCGCCTCCGGGTAGTCGTCAAGCCGCGCGGCCGCCACGGCCACCGCTTCACACTCGCCGTCAAGCGCCCCTGATGCGCTAGTTTTGGCAATCGGGCGGGCCCCAAGCCCACCCGATTCCTCGGGGGCGTAGCTCAGTTGGTTAGAGCGCCGGCCTGTCACGCCGGAGGCCGCGGGTTCGAGTCCCGTCGCTCCCGTTCGACTCTGTTTGCAGCGTTAATTCACTACGCAGCTTGGGGACGGTTCGCCGGTTGCCGGGAATGCCTCGGTCAGGGCGTCGGCGATTGTTTTGCTTCGGGCGGCGTAGCCTGGGGTGGTGAAGTGGATGCCGTCTTCTATGAACCAGTTGTCCTTGACGGTGGCGGCCCAGTTGAAGATGCGCATGTTGGGGTGGTGGGAGCAGGCTTCGAATAGGGCTCTGTTCCAGAGGCGCATGTTTTCGTTGGCGTAGGGGCCGGTGTCCTCGAGGGAGCGGACGTTTACCCAGAGCACCGGCTCCTCGTCGCCGATGCCGGACATCATCCGTTCGATCCGGTCGGTGGCGTCGGTCTCCGGGGCGACGAAGGCGTTGGCCGAGTCGTTGGTGCCGAGGGCGAGGACCCAACAGCCTCTGTAGCCGTCGATCTTCCAGGCTTGGGCGATGTCGTAGGCGTTGGGCTGGCCCTCGTAGGTCTCGACGATCGAGCGGGCGCCGGAGATCTCAAAGTGCTGGACCGAGGCGCCTGCCCGCGCGTACTGGGCGTCGATGCGCTGCTCGGGGTCGGGCAGGTAGTTGGACGAGGTGAGCCCGTCCGAAGTGGAGTCGCCGATGTGGATCACGACGTCGCAGGAGGAGGTTGCCGCTCCCAGGCGCGCCGCCGCCAGCGCGACCGGGCTCAGCGAGCGCGCGTTCACCGTGAACGATCTGCTCTCGCCGCTGAGCGAGGCGAAGTCGCTCGCCTTGCCCTGGCCGACGCCCGCCATTCCCGCGCCGGCGACGAGCACGACGGCCAGTGCCCCACCCGCGGCCGCCCAGCCGTACTGAGGCATCGCTCGCGGGTGCAACTCCCCGGCCCGCGCTCGTTTCCACAGCCGCCCCAACGCTCCGTGGCGGACCGGCTCCTCGACGTAGCGCCATGACAGGGCCGCCACGGCGAAGATCGCCGCCAGCTGCAGGCCGTCGCGCAGCAGGCTCTCGCCCCGCTCCCCGGCGGGGGTGGTGAGGGCGATGATCGGGAAGTGCCAGAGGTAGATCCCGTAGGAGCGCACGCCGATCCAGCGCAGCGCGCCCCAGCCCAGGATCGGCCCCAGCCTGCATGCCGGGTGGGCCAGAGCGGCGACGACCAGCGCCGTAGCCAGGGCCAGCAGCAGGAACCCGCCCCTATATAAGAAGGAGTCGAACTCGCCGACGCGCCAGACCATCAGGCCGATCGCGAGCAGCCCGGCCACGCCCAGCCCGTCCATCAGTCGGCGTGCACCGGGGGTCACGTTCGCCTTCAGCCGGCGGCTGGGCCAGACCATCGCCAGCGCCGCCCCGACGAGCAACTCACAGGCCCGGGTATCGGTGCCGTAGTAGACCCGCGAGGGGTCGAGGCTCGGTTCGTAGAGCACCGCCATCGCGATCGCCGACGCCAGGGCGAGCCCCGCCGTCACGCCAGCTAGGCGCGGACGTATCCCGGAGGGCAGCGGCATCTCGTGGATGAAGCGCATACCCAGCAGTAGAAGGAGGGGCCAGACGATGTAGAACTGCTCCTCCACCGCCAGGGACCAGAGGTGGTTGAGCGGCGACGCGGGGCCGAAGTCGGCGAAGTAGGAAACCTGCTCGAAGATCAGCCACCAGTTGCTGAAGTACAGAGCCGCGGCGGCGACCGCGTCGCGGAACTCCGGCGGTTGGCGCGGCCCGAACAGGGTCACCCAGGCGACGACGACGATCAGCATCAGGAAGAGAGCCGGCAACAACCGCCGGGCGCGGGCGAGCCAGAACTGACCCAACTTGATGCCTCCACGCCGCGCGACCTGTGCCAGCAGCAGGTCGGTGATCAGGTAGCCGCTGAGGGTGAAGAACACGCCCACCCCCAGCAGCCCACCCGGTGCCCAACCGAACCCGAGGTGGTAGGCGATCACCGCGAGGACGGCTATGGCTCGCAGCCCGTCCAGCCCCGGCATGTAGCGCTGGCCGCGCTTGATCGGCTCAGGCACTGTGCTGCGACTTTAGCTCGACTTCTGGATGCTGACGGCCGGAATCACCGGTGTCATCTTCTCGATCTTCATGTTTCACCTCCCCGTTTGCGTCGCTCTGTCAAGTTGTGCGATGAAGACCGCCTTGGAGTGCCTCAACTCGTCGATGGGCTGCTCTAGTGCCACCTCGAAGTGGTGGCCGAACGCGTCCAGGCATTTCAGCCCTGCTCGTTTCACCGCGCGGCGCACCTCCGCTTCGGGGAAGTGACGCTGTCGATGTAGCTCGGGTTCGATTTCCGGCGTCCCATCAGACGCGAGCACTTCGAAACTTGCTTCGGAGATCGCGCCTGGCTGGGCGTTCTCCGATGCCCGCCCTCGCCAGACCAGTTGTCGCCCCCCGGCACCCTCCCGCACCTCCGACCCGGCGAAGAAGGTGCGGTAGCTGTGCAGCGTGTTGACGTCGAACATCAGCAATCCGTCCGGAGCCAGGTTGCGTCGCATCCCCACCAGCGCTAACTCCAGCTCTTCGACACTGAGCAGGTAGTTGACAGCGTCGTCGAGCGACCAGACCAGATCGAACTCGCCGAAGGCCGGCAGCTCGCGCATGTCGGCAACCGATAGCCGTGCGCCCTTGCCCGCCTTCCTTCGCGCAAGCTCCACCATCGAAGCGGAAATGTCGCAGGCGGTTACTTCCCAACCGCGCTTCAGCATCGGCAGGAAGCTCTTGCCCGTCCCGCAGCCGACGTCGAGCAGCCGCCGGCCGCTCAACCCGTGGCGCTCGAGCCGCGGCAGCAATCTCCCCAGCCACAGTTCGTAGTCGCTGTTGGAGGTGAAGTCGTCATAGACCGGAGCTATCGCCTCGTAGGCGATTTCCGCCGGCTGCGGTCCCTGCTTCCCGGGGGCGGTGGCTTCCACAGAGGGTAGACCTGCTGAATAGTCAGAAAAGTTTCAGCGATCAAGTCGGATCGTCCGGTTTCCGTCTTAGTACCTTCAAAAAATCAACACTCCACCAGCCAATGGCCGTGATTTTGGCGATGGTTGGGAGTGGGGGGAAGCACACAGGGTCTGCCTTCGGGTCGCCTATCGCTACGCCAGCAACCCGAGCGAGGCCGAGGACATCGCCCAGGAAGCCCTGCTCCGGGCCTGGCGCCGCAAATCGACTCTGCGCGAGAGCGAGCGCCGCAACGAGTGGCTGGCGACGATCGTCCGCAACGAGGCCTTCCGCCAGCGTGCCCGCGTTCGTCCCGAGCCGATCGCCACGATCGAAACGCAGGAGGGCGCCGACGACGAGCAGGTTGTCGCCACCGTCGAGCGCGCCGACCTCCATGCCGCTCTCGAGCGCCTCGACGAGCGCGATCGCAAGCTGTTGATGCTGCGCTACGGCGAGGACCTGACGCAGGCCGCGATCGCTCAGTTGTTGGAGATACCCGAAGGAACGGTTAAGGTGCGACTGCACCGTGCTCGCGACAAGCTTCGTCGAGCATTCGGAAATCCATGAGCCCAACCGAAGTTCAAGCTGCGACCGATGTCAATGTCGGTCTTGAGCCTCGCCTGATCAAGGCGTTGAGCCATCCCCTGCGCCAGCGAATCCTTTACACGTTGGGCGAGGGAGTGGCCAGCCCCAGCGAGTTGTCGAGAAGGCTCGGCGAGCCACTTGGAAACGTCAGCTACCACGTCAAGATCCTCGCGGAGTGCAAGGCGATCGAGCTGGTTAGAACCGCGCCGGTGCGCGGCGCTGTCGAGCACTTCTACCAAGCCACGATTCGCCCCTACTTCGATGACAATCACTGGGCCGACCTGCCACTCGCTACTCGACGCGCACTCTTCGATAACAGCTTGCAAGAGATCTGGAGCCACTTGGTTGCGGCGGCGGAGCAAGGTGGTCTCGATGACGCTCAGAGCCATGTCAGCTGGACTGAGTTGGAGCTGGACGACGAGGCGTATGCGGAGATGGCCGAGCAGCTGAAAGCCACCCTCGATCGGGCCATGGAGCTACATGCGGAGTCGATGGCCCGCCTTGCCGAACTGCCTTCCGAGGAGCGTGAGAGTCACCGCACCGAGCTGGCGATGATGCACTTCCACCGCGCCCCCGGCTCGCCCAGCTCGCAGATCCCCCCGATTCGGGAATAGCGGGCCGGCCCGCCGCCGCGGAGCTCAGCGATGCCGCCGCCGCACTGTACATGCGGGCGGGGGACCTACCTAAAACTTCCGACCGCTGTACAAGGTGGACGGCGCTGATTGGTTCCACCATTTGGAGATGAGAACCGCCTCGCGCCAGATCGTCGCCTTTGGGGGCGGTGGGTTCTCGATGGAGTCCGGAAACCCATTGCTCGACGACTACGTGCTCGGGCTCGCCCGCGCCGTCCGCCCGCGCGTCTGCTTTCTACCCTCCGCCAGCGGCGACGCCGACCATTACATCGTTCGCTTCTATCGTGCCTTCCCGGCCGATCGCTGCGAGGCGAGCCACATCTCCCTCTTTCGGCGGGAGCAGGGGCCGACCGACCTGAGCGCCCATCTCCTTTCCCAGGATCTGATCTATGTCGGCGGCGGCAGCGTCCTCAGCCTGCTCGGAGTGTGGCGGGCGCATGGGATCGACGAGATCCTGCGCGAAGCTTGGGAGGCGGGGGTCGTCCTCTGCGGTCTCTCAGCCGGCTCGCTCTGCTGGTTCACCGAGGCGGTCACCGGCTTCCACGGCGCGCCGCGGCGGGTAGAGGGGCTGGGCCTGTTGCCGTTCAGCAACTGCGTCCACTACGAGATGGGTTCCAGCCGTCGTCGCGCTTACGGCGACTTCCTCCGTGCCGGCATGCGTCCCGGCTACGCCGCCGAGGACGGCGCCGCGCTGCACTTCGTCGGCGAGGAGTTGCGCCGGGTGGTCGCTTCGCGGGCGAGCGCTCGCGGCTACCGGCTCGACGCGATGGGGGAGAGGGTGGTGGAGATGCGCCTCGCCACGACCTACCTCGGCGACCCCGCCGCCAACACGGTCCTGCCGCTGCCCGAGGCGATGTCGACAGCGGTCGCCGCGTGACGATTCCGCGCATCCTCGCCCTCGGCGGGCACGACTTCACCTCGCGCCCATCCGACCGCGCCGTCTGCGAGCTGCTTTTGAAGCTGGCGACCGAGCGAGCCGGGGGGCGGCCGCGGATCTGCCTTCTGCCGACCGCCAGTGGCGATACCTCCGAACAGATCGCCCGCTTCTACTCGGCCTTCGGCGAGCGCGCCTGCGAGCCGTCCGACCTCTCCCTCTTCCGCCTCGGCCGCCGGCCGATGGCGCTGCGCGACCACCTGCTCCAGCAGGATCTCGTCTATGTCGGCGGCGGCAGCCTCGTCAACCTGCTCGCCGTCTGGGAGGCGCACGACATCGGGGCCATGCTCGGTATCGCCTGGCGCCAGGGCATCGTCCTGGCGGGACAGAGCGCCGGGGCGATGTGCTGGTTCGAGGCCGGCATCACCAAGTCCTCGGGCAAGCCTCTCTCCGCCGCCGGCATGGGACTGCTGAGCGGCAGTCTCTGCGTCCACTACAACAACGAGCCCGAGCGCCGCGCCGCCTACCTCGACGCGGTCGGCGACGGGATGCCGGGCGGCTACGGCCTCGACGACTACGCCGGCTTGCTCTGGGAGGGGACCGCCTCCCCCTCGGCGGTGACCGCCCGGCGCGGCGCCCGGGCCTACCGCGTCACGTCTACCGAGACGGGAGTCGCGGAAGCTCCGATGCCGGCCCGCTTCCTGCCCGCCCCCGCCCCCGCGACCCTGCGCGAGGACATAGTCGAGTACCGCCGCCTGACCCAGATGCGCAAACGCGCCGGCTGGCTCGGCTAGCCCCACCGTTCCGCTGCGACTTATCTCGGCATGACAGGGATAAGTCGCAGCGGAACGGTGCTTCACCGACCTATGTGGAAGCCGATCAGTTTGGGAATGCTCGCTACCGCCGCGCTGAGCGGGTCGGGGGTGCGATCCGCCAGTTCCGCCTCCTCCTTGCGCAGCAGGGCGCGGCGGATCGTCTCTCCGCCCAGCCAGTGGAAGGGCTCGGGGGGAACGCGGGGCGAGGAAGGATCGACGAAGGCGAGGCGCGAGTGTTCGTCGCGGCGGTCGAGGGCGAGCGAGGCGAGGGTGCGCCCGACCATGTGGGAGGGACCAACGCCATTGCCGGTGTAGCCGGCGGCGATGAAGGCCCGCCCGCCTGGCAGCGGGACGACCATCGGCAGGTGAGTGGGGGAGGCGTCGATCGGCCCGCCCCAGGCATGGGTGAGTTCGCGCCCGTGGAGGTCGGGGAAGACGTGGTGCAGGTGAGCGACGACCCGGTCGATCGTCTCGACGTCGATCTCGGCGCGCCCGCCCAGCCGCGCCCCGATCGCGATCCGCCCGCCGCCCCAACCGAAGAGGATCCGCCCGTCGGGCGTGGTGCGGAAGTAATCGAGCAGCAGCCGGGCATCGGTGATGCACTCGCCCCCGGTCCAGCCGATCTCCTCCAGCAGGTCGGGCACCGGCTCGGTGAGGACGATGTGGGAAGAGGTGACGGTGAGCGCGTTGCGCAGCGGCGCGCGCGGCGCCTTCGCGGCCGGTCCGAGGGCCAGCACGGCGGCCCCGGCGCGAACGGCCCCGGCGGGTGTTCGCGCCACGACCCCTTTGAGGCCGTCGGCGAGGCTCTGAACCGGCGAGCCCTCACATATCTGCACGCCGATTGCCCGCAGGCGATCCCGCAGCCCCAACGCCAGCCGCGCCGGTTGCACCGTCGCGGCGCCGGGGTAGAAGGCGCCCCCGCGGAAGGCCGGCGAGGAGCACCGAGCCGCGACCTCAGCCGCGTCGAGTGGCTGTATCGAGCCAAGCGCTCCCAGTTCCCGGCAGGCCGCAGCGGCCTCTGCCCAGACCCCATCGTGTGCGGGTGCGGTCGAAACTTGCAGGTACCCCGCCCGCCGAAACCATGCGTCAACCCCCTGCTCCTCGCAGAAGGCACCGATCCCAGTCACCGCCTCCTCGGCAGCCCGAGCCACAGCCAGCGCCGCCCCATCTCCCCACCGCGCCCGCATATTCGGCAGCGAGAACCACATCACGTTGCAGAACCCCCCATTCCGCCCGCTCGGCCCATGCCCACACGTCCCGGCCTCAAGCAACACCACCCGCGCCTCAGGCTCAAGCACCTTCAAGTGCCAAGCAGCCCACATCCCAGTGAACCCACCACCCACCACCACAACATCCACCTTCCGCTTCCCCACAAGCTCCGGCGCAAGCTCAACCCCCCCCGCTTCTTCCAGCCAGTACCCGTGTGGCGTGTGTTTCATCGCGCAAGCCGAGTGTGGCATGCCGTTAGGGTGCGCTCATGGGAACCTTCGACCGACTCGCCGCCCTGTCACTGGAGATCGAGGGGTACGAGCTGCAGGGGTTGGAGCACCAGATCCCGGGCTTTGAACGGCTGACCACCGTGATCCACATGTGGGGCGCCGGCGAAGACGGCCTCGGCGAGGACGTCACCTACGACGCCCTGGATCACATCGCGCTG
>DATMBX010000179.1:0-7690 GCA_035558955.1 Solirubrobacterales bacterium
TCGAAGCCCTCTTTCGCCGGCGAGAACGGCATCTGCCCAGTCGGAATTCGCCTGGCCGTTGCTGCTCGGGTCGTCGCGCATCGTCCGGAACTTCAACATCTCGAACTCCTGCCCGTCGATCCCCACCCGCCGCTGGCGGAAGAGAATCGGGCGGCCGAGGTCGAGCCGAACGGCGAGGGCGCCAAGCGCCAGCACAGGGGCGAGCACGACCAGGCCCAGGCCGGCGATCACGCGTTCGGCCGCGTACTTGATCGAGAGCTGCCAACCCCGGGGGTCGGTCGGGTACACGCTGATCACGGGGATTCCCGCGACCCGGTCCAGGACCGTCCGGTCGGGAATTCCCTCGAACAGGCGGGGAACCAGCGAAACCGTCACTCCGAGCTCGTCGAGCCGCCGGGCCGCGGCGAGGGTCCGTTCGTGCGGCGCAGCGGAGAAACTGAGGATTGCGTGCTCGACGCCGTGGGCTACCACCACCGACTCGAGCTCCGACTCGGGGCCGAGAATCGGAACGTCCGTCTCGCCGACAGCCTGCATCGGGGTGTCGTCGACGAAGCCGACCGGCCGCAAGCCGATTTCGGGCTTGTCGAGCAGGCGTCGCGCGATCAGGTGGCCCACCTTGCCGGCGCCCAGGATCAGAGTGGCATGGCCGCCCTGGCCGCGCCGCCATCGCGTTACCTCGGCCGCGCGAAGAGCTCCTCGGCCGATGACGAGGCAAACCGCCGATAGAACCCACAGGCGGGCCGACTGGTGGGCGATGGGAACTCCACTGGTGACCAGCCGTGTCGCAAAGGTGAGGAGCGCGGCCGCCAGCCCGGTCGCTATGACGATCGTTCGGAACTCGTTGAGAGCGCTGTTCGCCATTCGCTGGCGGTAGATGCCGTTGAACGCGAGCAGAGCAAAGACCAGCGCCACGTAGGCGACGACATAGCCGCCGGCCAACACCCGATCGCTGCTTGTGGAAAGGCCGTAGACGGCGGTGGCCCCGAACATCGCCGTCAGGTCGATCAGGCCCGCCAGCTTCGCTCGACCGACCCGCTCCCATCCATGGGCGACGCTGACCCTGGAGCGTGTCCGCCACTGCGTATGGCTTTGTGAGTTGGCGGCAGCGCTGGAACTGTCGATCATTCCGTGTGGATTATTGCGTTCCAAAGTCGCTCGACTCTCCGAGGTTCTACGTCTTGCAATAGACCGTCCGCGAGGGCGGCGGTTCGTATCTATCGGCAGGGGAATGCCTTCGCGTTAGGGGGTGGTAACCAGGGACGAACAAACAACTTCTACAGAGTAGAACTCCGGAAAGACCGGCAAGATTCGGTCCAACCAATGTCAATTTGAGTTAGGTCCGCATTGCAGGGAAAAGCACGACTTCGCGCAGGGTTCTAGCCCCCGTCAGCATCATCGCCAGGCGGTCGATCCCGAGGCCGACCCCGCCGGTCGGCGGCATGCCCTGCTCCAGCGCTTCGACGAACGCCTCGTCGAATGGCTGCGCCTCCTCGTCGCCGCGGGCGATCTCGGCGGCCTGCTGCTCGAAGCGGCGACGCTGCTCGTCAGGGTCATTCAGCTCGGTGAACGAGTTGGCGATCTCAACGCCGCCGACGAAGGCCTCCCAGCGCTCGACCACGCCCTCCTCGGAGCGGTGTGCCTTGGCGAAGGGGGACAGCTCGGCGGGATAGTCGAAGACGAAGGTCGGCTGGACCAGCTCCGGCTCGACCGACTTGGCGAGCAGGCCGTCGACCAGCTTGCCCCAGCCCTCGGCCGGGTCGGGCTCGGTCCCCATCGCGGCGGCCAGCGCTTCGCGGGTGGGGTGTTCGGCGATGTCGATCCCAGTGCGATCGCGGATCGCCTCGCGCAGCGTCACCCGCTTCCACGGCGGCGCGAAATCGATCGTCGCCTCCCCGCGCTGCACCTTCGTCGTCCCAAGCACCCGCTCCGCCACTTCTGACACCAGGTGCTCCAGGTCGTGAGCCGTCTTCTCATAGTCGGCGTATGCCTCGTACCACTCGAGCATCGTGAACTCGGGGTTGTGCTTGTGGGAGACGCCCTCGTTGCGGAAGTCCTTGCCCATTTCGTAGACGCGGTCGATGCCGCCGACCACCAGCCGCTTCAGGTACAGCTCGGTCGCGATCCGCAGGTAGAAGTCGCGGTCGAGCACGTAGTGGTGCGTGGTGAAGGGACGCGCCAGGGCACCGCCGTAGAGCGGCTGCAGGACCGGCGTCTCCACCTCGACGAAGCCGTGGTCGTCGAGCCAGCGCCGCACCTCGGAGATCGCGCGGGAGCGAGTCGCGAACACCCGCCTCGCCTCTTCGTTCGCCATCAGGTCGAGCTCACGCCGCCGGTAGCGGGTCTCGGTGTCTTCGAGCCCGTGGAACTTGTCCGGGGGCGGGCGCAGGCTCTTGGCGAGCAACCGCCAGTGGTCGATCGCCAGCGTCAGCTCGCCGCCGCGCCGGGTCGCCATCGCGGTGCCCTCGACGCCGACTATGTCGCCGAGATCGAGATCGACCAGCAGCTCAAAGGCCTCCTCGCCGAGCAGATCCTCGCGCGCGTGAATCTGGATCCGCCCACTCCCGTCGCGCAAATCGAGGAAGCAGGCCTTGCCATGCCCCCGCCGCCCAACGATCCGCCCGGCCACACGGTGCCGCGACTCAGTCTCGATCCCAGCCGCCAACCCCTCATGCGCGGCCCGCACCTCAGCAACATCCTCCCGCTCCTCAAAGGCATGAGGAAACGGATCCACACCAGCCTCCCGAAGCCGCGCAAGCTTCTCCCGCCGGTCACGGAGAACGTCAGAAAGTCCTGGGCCCTCAGGCTCGCTCATTGCCGCGCGAGCCTATCGACCGCTAGGCCGTTTCGATCTTGGTGATTTTGAGTCTCTTCTTAGGCCCGCGCGGAACCTCGACGCTGACCACATCGTTTCGCTTGTGCCCAATCAAGGCTTTGCCGATCGGCGACTCGTTGGAAAGCTTGTGCTCCATCGGGTCCGCCTCGGTCGAGCCGACGATCTGGAACTTCTGCGAGTCGCCCGTCTTCTGGTCTTTGACGTGGACGATCGAGCCGAACTGCACCTCGTCGGTGCCCAGATCGCTCTCGTCGATCACCGTCGAGCGCCGCAGCCGCTCCTCGAGCTGGGCTATCCGCTGCTCCAGCAGCGCCTGCTCGTTCTTGGCGTCGTCGTACTCGGCGTTCTCGGAGATGTCGCCGAACTCACGCGCCTCCTTGATGCGCTCCGCGACCTCGCGCCTTTTGGTGGTCGAGAGGTGCTCGATTTCCTCTTTGAGCTTCTCGAGCCCCTCGGGGGTGATGACGGACTGCCGACTCACGTTTGATGACCTCTCGTCGGTTAAAGGGAGCGCGGAAATATAGCGAGGCGGATTGACCGCTCAGGAACCGACACAACCGGTGAGCGACTCGCTCGCTGCGCAAAGGAATCAGATATGGATGCTTGCTCGCTCGCGCTCACCCAATAGACCTTGGATGAGTTCTCTTGCTCGGGAGAGGTCGGCGCTGCGCTGGAGCTCGTCGGCGACCTCGGTGGGCGCCTCAAGCGGCTCCATGTACCAGGGATAGAACTTGCGCAGGTAGCGCGCCGCCCGCTCGGTGCCGAAATGCTCCTCCGCGCGGTCCACGACCCAGAGCAGCTCGACGGCTATCTCCTCGCGCCCGGGCGGCTCGGCGCGACGGCCGGTCAGCTCCTCGAAGACCCAGGGATTGCCGAGCGAGCCGCGGGCGATCATCACCGCGTCGGCGCCCGACTCCTCGTAGGCGTGGCGCGCCGCGCCGGCGGAGCTGAGGCCGCCGGAGACGATCACCGGCACCTCGACCCGCTCGACCAGCTCGCGGGTGAGCGCGTAGTCGGGCCGGCCCTTGTGGCCGACCTTGGCGGCGCGCGGGTGGAACGCGACCGCGGCGACGCCGCCGTCCTCGACCAGGCGCAGCGCCAACTCGAAGCCGGAGCGGTCGCCCGGCTCGATCCCCGAGCGCAGCTTCACCGTCACCGGCAGGCCGCTGCCCTCGGCGGCGCCGCGAGCCAGGGCGAGGGCCAGATCGTGGTCGCGCAGCAACTCGGCGCCGGCGCCGGTCTTGCGCACCTTGCGCACCGGGCAGCCCATGTTGATGTCGATCAGGTCCGCGCCGGCCTCGGCGGCGATCGCCGCGCCGGCGCGCATCACCTCGGCGTCATGGCCGAAGAGCTGGATCGAGACCGGATGCTCGTCGGGGTGGATCCGCATCAGCTCGCGCAGGGTGCGCTCGTTGCGGTGGTGCAGGCCGAAGCTGGAGACCATCTCCGAGACGGCAAGCCCGGCGCCGTGCCGTTTCGCCTGCAGGCGCACGAACCAGTTGCCGATCCCCGCCAGCGGAGCGAGCAGGACGCGGTTGGCGATCTCGACCCCGCCGATCTCAAACGGTTCTGTCAGTTCAGGCGTTGCGCTCATGGATCAACCTCAGTCCCTTCAGGGTAAGGAGATCGTCCACTTCATCGATCGTCTCGGTGAAAGGGACGATCACCTCGGCGAGGCCGCCGGTGGCGAGGAAGCGAGCCGCTCCCAGCTCTTCCTCGATGCGCCGCGCGATGCCGTCGATCAAGCCGGCGAAACCGAAGACGACCCCCGACTGGATCGCCGTGCGACTGGAACGGCCGATCGCCGACTCGGGTGCGGCGAGGTCGATGCGGGGGATGCGGGCAGCGCGTTCGACCAGGGCGGTCAGCGACACCTCAAGGCCGGGGGCGATCGCCCCACCCAGGTACTCGCCTTCGGCTGAGACCGCGTCGAAGTTGATCCCGGTGCCGAAGTCGACGACGACGCAGGCGCCGCCGACCCGGTCATAGGCGGCGACGGCGTTGACGAGGCGGTCGGCGCCAACCTCCTGCGGATTGTCGATCCGGATCGGCATTCCGGTTTTGATCCCGGGCGCGACCAGTAGGCACTCGGCGTCGGTCAGGTAGCGCTCGGTCAACTGCTCGTACTGTGCGCCCAGCGGGGGCACGACCGAGGAAACGCAGACGGCGCTCAGGTCGCCGAGGGTCATCCCGCGCAGCGCCAGCAGGCCGCCGATCCGCTCCGCCAGCTCGTCGCCGGTCGCCCCGGCGCGAGTCTGAAAGCGCCAGTGCTCGGCCAGCCGCTCGCCGTCGAAAGCGCCGAGGTGGGTCTGGGTGTTGCCGACGTCTACCGCGAGAAGCACGGCGCGATTATCCACAGCCGAGGGGAAATCGTGCGCGACGCGCGCCGATACGCATAGGATGCGCCACGGTGAACGTCCGCCTCTACACGATTCCGGGATCCCACCCGGGAATAGCGGTTCAGCTGATGCTCAGATACAAGGGCATCCCTTTCAAGCGCACCGACCTCTTCCCGGTGATCTCGAGAGTCGCCGTCCGCGCCCTCCGCTTTCCGGGATCGAGCGTGCCGGCCCTGAAAATCGACGGCCGGCGCATCCAAGATTCGCTCAAGATCGCCCGTGAATTGGATCTTCTCCAGCCCGAACCGCCTCTGTTCCCGGCCGACCCCGAGAAGCGAGCCGCGGTCGAAGCGGCGGAGCGCTTCGGCAGCGAGGAGTTGCAGCATCCGATCCGCCAGATCATCTGGTGGGCGCTCCAGAAGAACTCCGCGCCGCTTCGCAGCTACTCGGAGGGGGCGAGACTGGGAATCCCGGTCGGGCTCGCGGTGCGCACGGCGGCCCCGATCCTCGCCATGGAGAAGCGCATCCACAAGGCGACGGACGAAACCGTACGGGCCAATCTCGCGGCCTACGGCGGGATGCTGCAGCGAGTCGACGAGCTGATCGAGGCCGGGACCATCGGCGGCGAGGAGCCAAATGCCGCCGACTTCCAGATCGCGCCCAGCATCCGCCTCGCGATGACTTTCCAGGACCTGCGCCCGATCATCGAGTCGCGCCCGGCGGGCGAATTCGCCAAGCGCGTCCAGCCGGAGGTCGCCGGCGATTTCCCGCCGATCTTCCCGGCCGGCTGGCTAGCGCCGCTGAACTCGCTGGCCACCGCCTAACGACGCCAGAGCGTCCCGCAAGCGCGTCCCGTCCGGCAGCGTCAGCTCGGGGTCCAGCTCCAGCAGCGGCGTCAGAACAAAGCGGCGGGTCGTCACCTCGCGATGGGGAAGGGTGAGGCGGTCGGTCTCCAGCTCAAGGTCGCCGAGCAGCAGCAGGTCTATGTCGAGCGGCCGCGGGCTATGGCGGGGGGCGTCGAGGGCGCGACCGCGCTCGGCCTCGATCTCCTTGCAAGCGGCGAGCAGCCCCTCCGGCTCCAGCTCGGTGCGAATGCGAATCGCCGCGTTGAGGAAGTCGGGCTGGTCGAGCACCTCGCCCACCGGCTCGGTCTCGTAGGTGGAAGAGACGGCCTCGACCTCGACCCCGCGTTCGCGCAGCATCTCCACCGCCGCACCCAGGTGCCCCTCGCGGTCGCCGACGTTCGAGCCCAGCCCCAGGTAACCGGTGCGCTTCACCCGGGCTACTCGTCTTCGCCGTTGTCCTCGCCCTCTTCCATCGGGCGCTCGTGGGTGACCTCCACGGCGACCTCCTGGATGGCGAGGGGAAGCGGCGGCTCGGGCTTCGCGGCGCGGACCCGGACCGACTCGCAGCCGTAGCGTTCCATCAGCCGCTCACCGACCACCCGGGCGAGGCGCTCCAGCGTCTTGTAGCTGCGCTCGGTCGCGGCCAGGGCGACGATGTCGCAAACCGCCGCGTAGTCGACCGTGTCCTCGAGCCGATCGGTGAGGACGGCGTCGCAGTCGGGCACGTCGAAGGAGATGTCGAACTCCAACCGCTGCCCCACCTCCTGCTCGGCGTCGCTTACGCCGTGATGGGTGTAGATGGAGAGCCCGCGCAGCTCCACCTCGACGCTCGATTCGATCCCGTTGCCGTGCGCTTCCACAGGCCTGAACCTACCCGAGCACGGCTTGGGCGACCTTCATCGCCTGCCCAACCTCGGCGACGTCGTGAACGCGCAACACGTCCGCCCCCTCGACAGCGGCAAGAACCGAGGAGGCGATAGTCCCCCCAAGCCGCTCACCCGCGGGCGATCCGTCGACAGCCCCAATGAAACTCTTGCGAGAGGTCCCGATCACCAACGGCCGCTCCAACGCCCGCAACTCCCCAAGCCGCCGCAACAACTCAAAGTTGTGCTCTCTCGTCTTTCCAAACCCAATCCCAGGATCAAGCCAGATCCGTTCCTCATCGACCCCGGCGGCGACAGCCGCCTCCAGTCGCTTGGTCAGAAAGGCCTTGACCTCATCGACAACGTCCTCGTACACGGGGTCCGCCTGCATAGTCCGAGGATCCCCCCGCATATGCATGAGCACAACACCCACCCCACGCTCAGCACACAGCCCCGCCATCTCAGAATCCCCCCGCAAGGCGGTGACGTCATTGACAATTTCCGCCCCGCCATCAAGAGCGGCCTCAGCAACCACAGCCTTAGAAGTGTCAATCGAAACGGTGGCTTCTCTCGCCAACGCAGCAACGACAGGGGCAACCCTCCGAAGCTCTTCTCGCTCGTCGACAGCGACGGCGCCCGGGCGAGTCGACTCCCCGCCCACATCCAAAATCTCGGCCCCATCTCGCACAAGCTCTTTCCCATGCGCGATGGCAGCCTCCGGATCCAGATAAAGCCCCCCGTCCGAAAACGAATCCGGCGTCACATTCACGACACCCATAAGCCTGGGGTTCATGGACGGAGTATCGCGCG
>DATMBX010000180.1:0-5921 GCA_035558955.1 Solirubrobacterales bacterium
ATGCTCCCGTCGATCACGTATCCCTGCGATTCGAGGAAGCCCATTCCCGGCCCTTGGAAGGAGACGATCCCCCCGATCGCGCCGCAGGTCCCCCCGATCGCCATCACCAGCAGGGTCTCCAGCGCCAGCGCCGCGAACAGGCCGCCGCCCTGCATGCCCATCGCCCGAAGCACCGCCCACTCCCGGCGCCGGGCGAAGACCGAGGTGGTGATGATCCCGCCGACGGCGACGAGCGCCGCGAGCAGGGTGAGGACCCTCATCGCGACCAGCCCTTTGGTGCTCTGGTCCATCTGGTCCTCGATCCGGTCGGAGAACTCCGCGCCGGTGACCGTGTGCAACGGCTCCAGCCGTTTCAGGGCGCCCCCGTCGATGCGGGAGCGACGGTCGACGGCGAGCACGCTGACGGCGCCGGTCCGGTAGAGGTCGCGGTAGCGGCCGATGTCCATGTAGATCGTGCCGGAGGGCCAGGCGAAGTCCTCGACCTCTCCCCGCACTCGGAATCTCCGCTGACCCGCCGGCGTGTCCAGCTCGATCGAATCGCCCACGTCGATCCCCATGCCGGCGGACATCACCTGTGAGACCAGTACGTCTCTGGGGTGAGCGCGCAGCACCGGCATCTGTCGCGGCAGGCCGACTTCGCTGTCGCGGAAGAGGCCGCCGCCCGTGCGCGGCACGATCCCCCGCAACTCGATTTTCCTTCCCTCGTATGGGATGAAGGCGAATACCACCGGCCGCGCCGGCGTTCTCCCCGGGTCGCGCAACGCCCGCCGGGCGAAGCGGTTCGTCACCGGCACGCTGGAGAAGGCGTCGTCGGCGGCGAGCACCTCCTGGGCGCCGGGGCGGACCGACTCGGTGAGCAACCCGATTCGGTCGACGAGGGCGCGCTCGCTGAGCTGGGGAGGGATCACAGCGGCTATTCCCAGCGCCATGATCGCGGCCGCGAGCGCCGCGCGGCGCGGGTTCGCCTCGATCGCGCCGCGCGCGACGAGGATCGCCTTCGAGCTGTCGTTGCCGCGCCGCCCGATGCCGATGGCGACCAGGCCGACGACGCCAGGAGTGGCCAGCGCCAGCCCAATCAGGATCGTCACCACGGCGACCGGGTAGAGCCCTTGCTCACTGAGCAGCAGGCTGAGCGCGAGAAAGCCGACGCCGCCCGCGAGCAGCGCCAGCGCCGACCGCGCCGAGATCGTCGAGACGACAGTCGCGCCCGCCTGCGGGGAGCGGCCGAGCTGCTCGGCGATCGAGCCGCGCGCCGAGGCGAGCGCCCCGACCGTCGCGGCCACCCCGACGACCAGCGCCAGCGCCGCGGCGACGGCGACGGCGCCCGGGCGGACCGCGACCTCCATGTTGAAGCCGAAGACGTCGGTCAGGTAGGTCGGGACCTGGGCCGCCAGATAGTGGGCGATCGGCGTCCCGATCGCGATCCCGGCCGGGATCGCCGCGATCAGCAAGACGGTGAGGATCGCGCTCTCGGCAAGGATCAGCGGCAGCCGCCGCGATCCCAGCGCGCGCAGCAGCCCGAGGTCCTCCTGGCGCTCGAGCATCCGCATCAGCTGCAGGACGTAGATCAGCAGCGCCGCGATCGCCAGCACCACCATGCCGAAGACGAGCGTCGGCGCCCGCACGGTGAAGTCGAGCACGTAGCTCAACTCCTGCTGGTCGCGGGCGGGGGTGGTCAGCGACGCGCCGTCGGGCAGGATCGGCTCGACGCGCCGCTCCCATTCGCTCGCGGAGGCGCCTGGGGCGAGCTTGACGTAGACGACGGTCGGGCGGCCCGGCGCCCCGCGCAGGGCCTCGAGCTGCCGCCGGGGCAGGGTGATGACGTCCTCGATCGCGGGGTCGACGTCGACGACGCGGGCCACGCGGAGGCGCGGCGCTCGCTCGTAGGCGAAGAGCCGCAGCCGTTCGCCGCGCCGAACGTCCAGCTCGCCGGCGAGCGCGGTGCTCAGCGCAAGCCCCGGGCGGGCCGAGCCCGAGGCTCTGAAGCCGAGGTCCCGCTGGACCGCGCCCCGCAGGCGGCGGGCGGAGCGGTCGACCCCGATCGCCGTGGCGACGATCCGCTCCGTCCCCGCGTCGAGGGCGACCCGCTGCTGGGTCATCGGGATCGCGTAGCCGGTTCCCTCCACCCGCTCCAGCTGCCCGGTCAGTCCCGTTGGAAGCGAGGAGGCGCCGACCGCTTTCACCTGGAAGTCGGACACCCCGCCCACGGCGCGGCCGCGCTCGCGGAAGGAGTCTTCGATGCTGGTCGTGAAGGCGAGCAGGCCGATGCCGATGCCGAGGGCCAGCGCCAGCGCCCCCCAGAGCACCGCGACCCGCGTCCGCTGGCGCTTCATCACGTGCAGCAGGTGGCGGGTCAGCAGGGCGGACAGCCGCGCCTGCGAGCGGACGCCGCTCATCTCCCGATCAGGGAGGCGAGGCCGGAGCCGAAGCGCCGCCGTCGACGGCTGCCGTCGCTACCGGGCGGGGGAAGATCCTCGATCCGGCCGTCTACCAGGGAGATGATCTCGTCGGCGAATCGCTCCGCCAGCTCGTGGTCGTGGGTCACCATCGCCACCGCGCGATTGCCCGAGGCCTGTTCGCGGAGCAGCTCGAGGATCTGTGCCGCGTTGCTCTGATCGAGGTTGCCGGTCGGCTCGTCGGCGAGGATCAGGCGCGGCTCGTTGATCAGCGCCCGCGCGATCGCGACCCGCTGCATCTGGCCGCCGCTGAGATTGCGGGCCGGCGCGTCGACCTGTTTGGCGAGTCCCACCTGTGCCAGCAGCTCGCCGGCGCGCTTCTGCGCGCGCCGTCCGCCGCGCCCGCCGATCGCCGCGGCCAGGTCGACGTTCTGGCGCGCCGTCAGCCCCGGCATCAGGTTGAAGAACTGGAAGACGAAGCCGAGGTTGGCGGCGCGGAAGCGCGCCCTGGCGGCGGGGCTGAGGGCGCCGATGTCGCGCCCGTCGAACAGAACCTGGCCGCTGCTCGGCGTGTCCAGGGTCCCGATCAGGTTCAGCAAGGTGCTCTTGCCGCTGCCCGAGGGGCCGACGATCGCCACCAGCTTCCCCGGCCCGATCGTCGCCGAGGCCCCGTGCAGCACCTCGACCAGATCGTCTCCAACCGGGTAGGACTTGGAGACTTTCCGCAACTCGAGCACGGCCGGGCACACTACCCATCGGTACCCTGGAAGGGTGGATGCCCTTTCCTGGGAAGGCGACCTGCCTCAGCTTCGCTCTCCCATCCTCGTCTGCTCATTTCGCGGCTGGAACGACGCCGCGGCCGCCGCTTCGACGGCGCTGGCGACCGTCGCCAACTCGCTCGACGCCGAGCTGATCGCCCGGATCGACCCGGAGGAGTATTTCGACTTCCAGGCGACGCGCCCGACCATCACCCTGACCGAAGGACAGGCCCGCCAGATCGACTGGCCGGAGAACAACTTGATCGCCGCCCGCGTCCCCGGCGGGGATCGCGACCTCGTCCTCCTCGACGGGACCGAGCCCAACCTTCGCTGGCGCACCTTCTCGGAGACGATCGCCACCGCCGCCGACGCGCTCGGGGTGGAGATGGTGATCACGATGGGCGCGCTGATCGCCGAGGTGTCTCACACCCTGGCGGTGCCGATCACCGGCCTCGCCTCCGACGAGGAGCTGGTCGAGGAGCTCGACCTGCAGCGCTCCAGCTACGAGGGCCCTACCGGCATCGTCGGGATCGTCCACGACTGCTGCCGCCAGGTGGGGATGACCTCGGCCTCCCTCTGGGCCGCGGTTCCCCACTACGTAGCGGCGGTCCCCAACCCAAAGGCAGCCCTAGCCCTACTCCGCCGCCTAGAAGGCCTAACCGGAATAGCCGTAGACGCCACAGACCTCGAAGCGGAAACCACCACCTACGAAGAACAAATAGGCCGAGCGGTAGCGGCAAACCCCGAAATCGAAGAGCTGGTAGAGCGCATCGAAGCCGAGCAAGTGGAGCAACTGGGCGAGGGCGAAGACCTGCCCTCCGCGGACACGATCGCCCGCGAATTTCAGCGCTTCCTCCGCCAGCAGGGCGGCCAATAACAAACGGCCGCCCCATTTCTGGGGCGGCCGGTAAAGCGGATATCGACGCGGTCTAGCGCAGCGCCGAGAGTTGCTCGGTGACCTGGTCGACCAGGTCCTGCGCCCGAGCGGTCTGCTCGTCGATCGCCTTGCGAACGCGCTGCTCGGCCTCGTTGCGGTTGCGCTTCAGCGTGGTCTCGACCGTGCGCTGGCGCTTGCGGGCCTCGCGCTCGACGCGGTTGCGGGTCCGCTTCGCCTCCGTGGTCGCCTTGCGGCGGGCGGTGGCGCCGCGGCGCTCGGCGCGCTTCAGGGTGCGCTCGAACCGGGTGCGGTAGGCCTTGACCTGCTTCTCGGCGCCTCTGCGGTCGGTCCAGGGATCGACCAGCTCGGAGAGGCGGTCGGCGACGTTGAGGACGGCGCCGACGGGGAGGTCGACGGCGGTCTCGGCGATCGACCGGACCTGGTTCTGCACGGGAGCCGCGGCCTTGGCGGTGCGGCCGGCGGAGTTGGCGGTGCGCTTCGCGTTGGTTTTCGTGCGCTTCGCCTGAGTCTTGGAACTGCCGTTGCTGCTGGTTGCCATGTTGAGTCTCAACCCCTTCGGGTTCGGTTTCAGGACGGGAGAAGTTCGCGAGTGTAGCGAACATACGTTCTTTACGAACACACGTTCTAAACCCGGCTCACCCCCGGGTTACACGGGCCCAACAACGGGTGCAACGTTTTGTCCCCCTATAGCGGGGACAAAACGTTGCACCACGATGCGGCTAAGCCTGCTGGGCGGCTCGGATGGTGGCGAGACCTCGCTCGTCGGCCGCGGCGGCGATCGGGTAGCGGGCGTCGAGGCCGAGGTCGGCTTCGGCCAGGGCCAGGTCGCCGAAGGCGACGACGCCACCAGCCTCGCGGACGATCAGCTGGGCCGCGGCGACGTCGACCGAGCGGCAGGGACGCAGGCTCAGCATTCCGTCGAAGCGACCGGCGCCGACGTAGGCGGCGGTAATCGCGATCGAGCCGATCACCCGTAGGCGGTAGACCTGGCCGGCCAGCGCCTCGAGCGCCGGCAGCGCCCACTCGGGCTCGGCCGACTCGACGCCGACCACCTCCAGCTGCTCCCCGGGCTGTGGCGCGACTCGGATTGGATGCCCCTCCTCCACCCCGGTGCAACGTTTTGTCCCCCTTATAGGCGGATAAAACGTTGCACCGGGGGTGAGGGTTGCGCCCGCGCCGCGCCGCGCCGCGAACTCCTCGCCGGCGCCGAAGTCGAAGACGTAGCCGAACTCGACGTCGGCCATCGAGGGGCCTGACGCTACGGCGACGCTGAGGCTGTGGGAGGGGATCGTGCGGCGGGCGTTGAGGGAGCCGTCGATCGGGTCGATCACCACCCGCACGTCCCCGCCGGAGCCGAAGGCGACTTCGCCGCGTTCCTCGGAAACGGCGACGAACGCCGCCCCCTCGGCGGCCAGCGCCTCCAGCTCGGCGAAGACCGCGTCCTCGCAGCGGCGGTCGATGACCAGGGTGCGGTCGCCGCCCTCGCCGATCCCCTCGTAGACCGTGCGCGCCGCGGACCCGCGCACCTCGTCGAAGATCCGCCGCTGCGCCGCGACGGCGCGCCGGCAGATTCCCAGCCAGTCTGCGGAAAAAACGTCCACGGAGGCGATCCTATGGAGGGCGGGCACTCGGTAGCGTTGGACCATGCTTGCCCTGGCCGAACCTCAGGCTCTCGCCGTCGCGCACGACGAAGGGCCGCTGCTGGTCGTCGGTGCGGCCGGGACGGGCAAGACCGAGGTGCTGGCGCGACGTCTGGCGCGGCTTGCCGCCGAGGGAACCGGGCCCGAGCAGGTTCTGGTGCTGGCGTCCACACGAGCGACCGCCCGCCGCCTGCGCGAGCGCGCCGAGGTGCTACTCGAGGGCCCTTAC
>DATMBX010000181.1:0-5262 GCA_035558955.1 Solirubrobacterales bacterium
GTGGGCTAGCCTCTAGCGCCAATGGCCAGCTTCACCTTCGTCCGCCAAGTCGCCGCGCCGCCGGAAACCGTCTTCGATGTGCTGACCGATCACCGCGGCTATGCCGACATCACGTCGATGCGCCGCTCCGAGCTGGAGCGAGAGGGGGAGCCGGCGCCGAACGGAGTGGGGGCGATTCGGGCGCTGCACTCGGTCGGCCCGCCGCTGCGCGAGGAGGTCGTCTCCTACGAGCGACCCAGCCGCTTCTCCTACAAGGTCGTCTCCGGGATCCCCGTTCGCGACCACCTCGGCACGGTCCTGCTCACTCCGGAGGGGTCCGGCACGAGAGTTACCTACGCGGTCAAGACAACGCCGACCCTGCCGCTCGTGGGCGGGGCCGTCGTCGCCGTCACCAAGCTGGCGATCAAACAGCTGCTGAGCGGCATCACGACCGAGTCCGAACGGCGGGCCACGGCGGCGAATGGCTGAGGGCGGGCGCAAGGTCGCCCGCTGGTGGAAGCCCCCCAAGCGCCTCCTGGCGAATCGCAGGCGCCTCGCGGTCGTGCTCGGGGCCGGCACCCTGATCCTCGTCCCGGGGGTCTTGATCGCCTGGGACCAGCTGAAGCGCCCCGCCGACGTCCACAACGCCGACGTCCCGTTCAAAGCGCAGAAACCGCCGAGACCGAAGGCGAAGACCGTCAACTGGCCCCTGTTCGGCTTCAACCCCGCCCGCACCCGCTACCTGCCGGCGAAGGGGGTGAAGCCGCCGTTCCGCAAGCTCTGGCGCTACACCGGGCGCCCGCTGCTGGAGTTCCCGCCGATCTTCGTCGGCGGCAAGCTCTACTTCGTCAACAACAGCGGCAGAGCCTTCGCTCTCGACGCCGACACCGGCAAGGTCCTCTGGGAGCGCCGGATCGGCCTGCTCAACGCCTCCTCGCCGACCTACTACCGCCATCGCCTCTACATCGTCAACCTCGTCCCCGGCCACATCGTCAAGCTGGACGCGAAGACCGGCAAGACGATCTGGAAACGATCGCTGCCGGGGCGCGCCGAGTCCTCGCCGGTGGTGATCGACCGCACCGTCTACTTCGGCTGTGAGAACGGCGAGCTGTTCGCGCTAAGCACGATCAGCGGCGACGTGCGCTGGTCGACGAGCCTGGGCGGGGAGATCAAGTCTGCCCCCGCCTACTACGGCGGGACCCTCTTCGTCGGCGACTACGGCGGCTACATGAACGCGGTCGACGCGAAGAGCGGCGCCCTGAAGTGGCAGAGCGGCTCGCTCGGCCCCGGGTTCGGCGCCTCCGGCGCCTTCTACTCGACCCCCGCCGTCGCCTTCGGCCGCGTCTACGCCGGCAACAACGACGCCCGCGTCTACAGCTTCGACATCCACGACGGGACGCTGGCCTGGAGCTACTCGACCGGCGGCTACGCCTACTCCGGCCCCACCGTCTCGACCACCAGGCACGCGCCGCCGACCGTCTACATCGGCTCCTTCGACGGCAACGTCTACGCGCTCGACGCCAAGGACGGCGACGTGCGCTGGAGCCGCTATACCGGCGGCCAGGTGATCGGTTCCCTCTCCGCGATCGGCGACATCGTCTACGCCGCCGAGTTCACCAACGAGACCACGAGCGGCTTCATGATGCGCAGCGGCAAGCGGGTCTTCCGCTACCCGCGCGGCACCTACTCGGCGGTGATCTCCGACGGGCGTCGGATATACCTGACCGGCTACTCGAGCATCACGGCCTTGCTGCCGTATCGCTACAGAACGGCGGTCGCGTCTAACCAGCCGTTGCCGCCACCCCGCCGGGGGGCGGCGGGGGCGCCTTCGGCGGGAACGGGGCGAAAGGCGGGAAGCGCGGCGAGTGCAGCCAAGCCCTCAGCACGGAGAGGCTCGCCGGGTTGTTCTGCAGCCGGTAGGAGCTCGTCACGCCGAAGTCCTGGTAGTAGACGAGCATCTTGCAGCGGGGGTGGCGGTCCACCCAAGTGAGCAGGCGCCTGACGAAGGCGGGGTCGTCGCCGCCCGAGACGCCCCACTCGGGCAGCGCGAAGGGCTTGCCGGCGAAGCGGCGGTAGAGGCCGGTCAGCGCTCTCCAGTCCTGGTTGTCGGAGTAGAGATCGGTGCCGACCCAGTCGACGTAGTCCTCGCCGGGATAGAAGTGGCGCGGCCGGTTGCGTGGGACGGTTGGGGAGCCGGCCGGCAGGGTGCTCCAGACCAGCGCTACCGGGGCCTTCGGCAGGCCGCCGAGGTCGCTGCGCAGCGGCGGCACGCCCGCCTTGGCCAGGCGAGCGTCGATCTCCCGGCGCTTGCCGCCCCCGTGGACGATCACGTAGATGCGCCTGAAGGCGCGTCTGTACCAGCGCAGGGCGTGGTCGCCTCCGCGTGGCTCGCCGGCGCAGTCGTGGGCGGCGTAGACGTTGAGGCAGCGGTTGGGCTCGCCCAGCGGCCGGATGTAGGCGCGCATTCTCTTCGCCCAGAACAGTTTGTTGAGGCGGACGAGGTACTCGTCGCCGAAGCCCTGGGCGATCGCCCGCGGCGTGATCAACTCGTGGCCGTCACCGGAGTCGGCGGTTGTGATGTGGAGCATCGGCCGCGCCCGCGCCGCCTGCCAGCGCTCGATCGATTCCGGGAAGTCGGATCCCCAGGTGCGAAAGCTCTGGATCACGGCCGGGTGCTTGCGCATGACCCGGCTCAACTCGCCGAAGTCGGCGGAGTCGCCGGTGTCGGAGACGCCGAAGAAGACCCTGTCGCCGCGCGGCTGCAGCGTTCCCGCGCTCGCGCTCGCCGCAACGGCCAAGCAGGCAAGAGCGGCGGCAAGCATGCAAACGACGAAGGCTTTCTCGCCGTGGGCGTAGATCACTCGGGGTCTTTCGACCGAGGGGCGCCGATCACCTTCCGGAAACAGGCTCAGGCGGCGATAGTTGCCGCGTCGCCGTCGCCGGCGACGATCCCGAGCACGGCATCGGCGTACTTGGCGATGAAGCTCGGGCCTATGCCTCTGATCGCGAGCAGGCGCTCCGGGGTCGAGGGCCTCGTCGCGGCGATCGCGCGCAGGGTGCTGTCGTGGGCGATCGTGAAGGCCGGCTTGCCGTCCGCCGCCTCTTTGCGCCAGGCGCGCAGCGCCTGGAACAGCGGCTCGTCGGCGGGGGCGAGGTCGGCGGGCGCCGCGGCCTTGGAAGCGCTGCGCTTCGGGCGGATCTGGATCGTCTCGGGGTCGGGAAGCCAGCCCTCCGGGTCGCAGACGTCGCAGCAGCGACCCTGAGGCATGGGCGAGGTGGAGTCGCCGAAGTGGCTGAGCAGGCGCCGGCGCCGGCAGGCCTCGGAGAAGACGAACGATTTGACAACGCGGAAGGCGCGCCAGCCCCGCTCGCGGGCGATCGCGAGGTCGGGGTCGCCGCTGCGCTGCTCGTTGAAGCGGACCAGGCGGCCGAGGTCGGAGCGCATCGCCAGCAGCACCGCCCGCGCGGGCAGCCCGTCGCGGCCGGCGCGGCCGGCCTCCTGGTAGTAGGCCTCGACACTGGTCGGGATCGTCAGGTGCCAGACCGAGCGCACGTCGGCTTTGTCGACCCCCATCCCGAAGGCGTTGGTCGCGACGACGACATCGGCCTCGCCGGCCATGAAGCGGCGCTGGGCGTCGGTGCGCTCCTGCGGCGCCATCCCGGCGTGGTAGGGAACGGCGGCGAGCCCGGTCGCGCGCAGCGCCTCCGCCACCTCGTCGGTGTCTCTCCGGGTTCCGCAGTAGACGATCGCCGGCCGGTTCTCCGCTTCCATCAGGCCCTGCTCCAGCAGCGCCATCTTGCGCGCCTTCGCCCCGCGGCCCTCCAGCGCGACGACGTCGAAGGAGAGGTTGGGACGGTCGAAGCCGGAGCGGACCAGCAGCGGGTCGCGCAGGCCCAGCCGCTGGACCACCTCGCGCGCCACCTCCTTGGTCGCCGTCGCGGTGCAGGCCATCACCGTCGGCCGTCCCAGCCGCTCGACGACCTCGGGCAGTCGCAGGTAGTCGGGCCGGAAGTCGTGTCCCCACTCCGAGAGGCAGTGCGCCTCGTCGATCGCCATCAGGTCGACCCGCCGCTCAGCCACCGCCGCTTGGAACGAAGGCGCCCCGAAGCGCTCCGGCGAGCAGTAGACGATCCGCGCTTCTCCACCGCGCACGGCGCCCAATGCCTCTCCCGCCGCCTCGTCGCTCATCCCCGAGGCGATCATCACCACCGGATGCCCAGCGGCTCGCAGCCGCCGCCACTGATCCGTCATCAGCGCGATCAGCGGCGTGACGACGATCGTCAGGTCCTCCGAAGCGAGCCCGGGCAGCTGATAGCAGAGGCTCTTCCCGCCCCCGGTGGGCATCACGATCAGCGAATCGCGCCCCGCCAGCGCCGCCTCAACGGCCTCCTTCTGCCCAGCCCGCCAGTCCTCGAACCCGAGCATCCCCAGCAGCTCATCGGCTCGATTGTCCGGCGCAAGCGTCACTCGCTCACCCTAAGCCCGCCCGCGGATGCGCCTCTCCCCCTAGGCCCCCGCGGCGTGTGAGATACTGCTCTCGGTTGAGAATGGTCTGACCATTCTTTCGGAGAGCCCGCTTCGGCGGGTTCTTCTTTGTAGAGGGCCCCGACGCCGCCGAGGAGACGCCGGGGCAGCGACTTACCTCCGCAGGCTTTGGACGATCATCCAGAGCAGCAGTAGGTTGAGAATGCTCTGACCTTCCATTTGGCCTCCTTTCTCTCGGGGACAAGCCCGGGAGATGGGGCGGTGGCCCCGAGGGAGGTCTAGACGGTCAAGCACTCTCATTGTCGCCATCACTCTCATCGTCGCCATAGGGCTCAAGTCTCTTGGCCGGGAAGTTCGCCCCCGTTTAACTACGGCAGCCAGGGCTCGTACCACTGGCAGATGCCGCGGGTGAGGCCGTCGGCTTCCTTCGGGCCCCAGGTGCCGGGCTCGTAAGAGTGGACCGGGCCGGGCTCGTCGAGCAGGGGCTGGACGATCCGCCAGGTTTCCTCGACCGTGTCCTCGCGGGTGAAGAGCTGGCTTCGGCCGTGCAGGGCGTCGTCGAGCAGCCGCTCGTAGGGCTGGGGCTCCTCGCCGGGGACTTTCTCGAACAGCACCTCGAGGTCCGCCGGTTCGAACTCCTCCTCGCCCGCCTGCTTCGCCAGCAGCCGCAGTCGCGCCCCGGGTGTCGGGTCGATCCGGATCGTCATCTGGTTGGGGTCGGGGCGCCGGCCGTTGCCGACGCCCAGCGGCGGCGGCCGCTTGAAGACGACGTTCACCTCGGTCTCCTTCACCGGCAT
>DATMBX010000182.1:0-4602 GCA_035558955.1 Solirubrobacterales bacterium
ATCGACGCCGCCGTGGGCGAGCAGCTGGGCAAGGTCGCGCACTCGACGATGCTCGGCCTCTCCCACCCCGGAGCGGCCGAGCTGGCAGCGCGCCTGGTCGAGATCGCGCCGCCCGGGCTCTCCCGCGTCTTCTACTCGGACTCGGGCTCCACCGCGACCGAGATCGCGCTGAAGATGGCCTTTCAGTACCAGCAGCAGCGCGGCGGACAGCACGTGAGGCGGACCTCCTTCGTCCACCTGCGCGACGCCTACCACGGCGACACGATCGGCTCGGTCTCAGTCGGGGGGATCGATCTCTTCCACGCCACCTACCGGCCGCTCCTCTTCGACACCCACGCGGCCGAGCCCGGCGACGCGGCGGACCTCGCCCGCATCCTCTCCGTGCACGAGGAGGAGATCGCGGCGGTGATCGTCGAGCCGCTGGTCCAGGGCGCCGCCGGCATGCTCGTCCATCCCCCCGGCTATCTGCGCGCGGTGCGCGATCTGTGCGACCGCTACGGCGTGCTGCTGATCTGCGACGAGGTGGCGACGGGCTTCGGCCGCACCGGGACGATGTTCGCCTGCGAGCAGGAGCGGGTCGCGCCCGACTTCCTCTGCCTGGCCAAGGGCCTGACCGGCGGCTACATGCCGCTCGCCGCGACCCTGGCGACCGAGCATGTCTACGAGGGCTTCCTCGGCGCGCCGGAGGAACAGCGCACTTTCTTCCACGGCCACACCTACACCGGCAACCCACTCGCCTGCGCCGCGGCGCTCGCCAACCTCGACGCCTTCGAGTCCGAGCGCACGATCTTGCGGCTGCAGCCGAAAATCCGCCTGCTCGGCGAGTTGCTGGGCGAGGTCGCCGAGATGCCGCAGGTCGCCGAGGTGCGCGGCCGTGGCTTCATGGCCGGCATCGACCTCGGCGACCGCGATCCCTCGCTGGGCCTTGGCCACCGGGCGACGCTGGAGGCTCGCGAGCGGGGCGCGATCGTCCGCCCGCTCGGCGACGTGGTCGTGCTGATGCCGCCGCTCTCGATCTCCAAGGGGGACCTGCGCCGCCTGGTCGAGATCGTGACCGAGTCGATCGAGGCCGCCTGCGCCTCGGTCGACTCGGACAGGGGCGATTCGCGCAAGCTCAAGTGGCTGCGCGAACGAGCGCCGTCGCGGATTCGCCGGGCCGCCTGATTCACGCACATAAGTTCTGGGTGTGACGGATCTGAAGCCTTCGACCTCCTGATCCCGAGCGCCAAGCTCGGCGACGCCCTCGCCGCCTTCTCATCGATCGCGGAGGTCCGCTCCCGGAGCGAGTCGACTCTGGACATCACCGCTCCTACCGTCGGCGTTGGAGAAAAGCTTCAGGACTCCCAAGCCAAAATCGAGAGCCTGCTCGGTCAACTCGCCGAGGCGGACAGCGCGGAAGAGCGAGCCGCGGTCGAGGCGCAGCTGCGTGCAGAGCGCCGGCACGCCGCCACCCTGCGCTCACGGCTCTCCTCCCTACGTCGACGCGCCAACTTCTCCCGCGTCTCGCTGCGGATCGAGACCGGCGCGCCTTCCACCATGGCGAAGGGTGAAGGTGGCTGGGGCGTGAGTGACGGCCTCGACGATGCCGGGCGCATCCTCGCCGTCGCCGCCGGCGTCACCGTGATCGCCCTCGCGATCCTCGGCCCGCTCGCCCTGATCGCCCTCCTCGCCTGGCTGGCGCACCGCATTTTGGTCCGGCGAAGCCGCGAGCGCGCCCTCGATTGAGGCGCAGCGGACTTTGACCCCACCCCAGTGTGGTCGAAGTCCGCTGCGGCGCTTGTAGGGTGGGCCGATGAGTGAGCGCCAGCGCGGATCCGCCGAGAGGCCCAATCTCGGCGAGCCGTCCGTCCCCCGCCCCGCTGCCTCGGTGGTGCTGCTGCGCCGGGGTGGAAAGCACTCGCAGCGGGCGCTGGAGGTGCTGCTGCTGAAGCGGACCGAGAGCGCCAAGTTCATGCCGGGCGTCTGGGTCTTTCCGGGAGGCGCCGTCGATCCCGAGGATGGGGAGAACGAGGCGGGCTACCGAGCTTGCGCGGTGCGGGAGCTGGAGGAGGAGGCGGGGATCGCCCTCGCCGCATCCGAGGAGCTGGTGTTGTTCAGCCGCTGGATCACCCCGGAGGTCGTCTCCCGCCGCTTCGACGCCTGGTTCTTCCTCGCCCTCGCCCCGGCGCACACACCACCCAAGCCCGACGGGGTCGAAACGACCGATGCGGCCTGGTTCGAGCCCCGCGCCGCCCTCGACGCCCAGAGCGCCGGTGAGCTCACCCTCGCCTTCCCCACCGTCAGGCAGCTGGAATCCCTACTCCCCTTCGCCAACGCCGACGAAGCCCTCGCCGCCCATCGAGAGCACAAAGTCGAGCCGATCCTCCCGAAGGTAATCGGAACCCCGGCGGAACACCGAGTCGTCCTCCCGGGCGACCCGGACTACCCGGCCTGATCGGGGAACGGCGCCAGCCCGGCGTGCCAGGGCCCGGGCGGGTAGGTGTGCAGACCGTGCTCATCCATCTCCGTGTGGAGGCGCTTGAACAGCTGACCGGCGTTCTTCAGCGCCGCTTTCAGCTCGGCCTCGCTGAGCTCTCCCAAGTGCCAGAGGAACCAGAGCTGGCGGTCGTTGATTCCGAAATCGATCTTCCCGGTCATCGTCGTCGTCCACTCGAGGAAGCCGGGGCTGAACAACTCCCGCAGGGCGACCGGGTCGTATTCGCGGGGCACCGTCGCCAGGAAGCGCCTGTTGAAATCGAGCGACTCGAACTCGACCTTGCGGGCGAAACGCTGAGTGACCGCCTCGTGGCCCTCGATCGACTCGACATTGAAGGCGGGGACGACCTTCGCCAAGTCGGGCATGTGCGCCTTGGCCAGCAGGGCCGTCGGCAGCACCGCCTTGCCGAATAGCCCGCCGGCCTCCTTCTCGTCGGCGTCGCACGACGATCCCCAGAAGCCCTCGGAGAGCTGCCCGGTCAGCCGGTTGGTCCCGCCGACGCAGAGCGCCACGGGGCCGTCTTTGGGGTTGATCCCGCCGACCGGCTCGTAGGTGAGGTCGTGCCGCTCGCCGTACTTGCGAACGACCGCTGCCCATTCCTGCGCGTCTTGCTTGGCCCCCATAGGCCCGCCGATCCTATGTGGCCCCCCGCGGTGAAACGCGTTTGACAGCAAATAGGTGGCGAACGAGTTTCACCGGGGTCTCGGTTGCGGTTGGCCGGCGGGCCAGTAGGATGCTCGCAATGACCTGGGTTCTCATCGCCGTCGTCGCGATCGTCGTCATCGCGGTCCTCTACTACATCGCGAAGCGCAACTCGATCATCGGCGCGCGCAATCGCGTCGACGAGTCCTGGAGCGGGATCGACGTGCAGCTCAAGCGACGGCACGACCTCGTCCCCAACCTGGTCGAGACGGTCAAGGGCTATGCCGAGCACGAGAGCCAGGTCTTCGAGAAGGCGACCAAAGCCCGCGCCGAGGCGATGTCGGCACACGGCGTCGGCGACACCGCCCAGGCCGAGCAGAAACTGACCGGGGCGCTGACCGACCTGCGCGCGGTCGCCGAGAACTACCCGACCCTGCGCGCCACCGAGAACTTCCAGCAGCTCACCCGTAGCCTCTCCGAGCTGGAGGACGAGATCCAGGCCGCGCGGCGGATCTACAACTCCAACGTGCAGTCCTACAACACCGACATCCAGCAGTTCCCGGCCTCGATCATCGCCAAACGGGGCGGCTTCAGCGACCGCGAATTCTTCGAGATCGACGGCGCCGAGCGCGAGCCGGTCTCGGTCAGCTTCGGCGACGCCTGAGCCTTCTTTAAGCTTTTGAGCATGAGCACCGCCACCCAGGAAGCGACCCTCTGGATCTGCGACAGCTGCGGGTTCATCTACGACCCCGCCATCGGAGACCCCGACGGCGGCATCCCGCCCGGTACCGCATTCGAGGACATTCCCAAGGACTGGTTCTGCCCCGTCTGCGGCGCAAGGACAAGCGACTTCCGCCCCTTGGAGCCCAGCGAGGCCTAACCCACCCGCCCGCGACGGACGCGGAAGCGAGTGAGCGAGATCGCCGGTAATCATGAGCGCGAGGGAGCGAGAGCAGAGTACGCGGGCGGAATTTGATGTCGACTGGCTCGTCGTCGGGTCGGGATTTGGGGGAAGCGTCTCGGCGCTGCGGCTGGCTGAGAAGGGATACAGAGTCGCCGTTTTGGAGTGCGGAAGCCGCTTCCGCGACGAGGACTTCGCCGAGTCGAATCTGAAGCACCCGCGGCGCTACTTCTGGATGCCGCGTCTGGGAATGCGCGGAATCATGCGAATGACCTTCTTCAAGGATGTCTTCATCGTCTCCGGCAGCGGTGTCGGCGGCGGCAGCCTCGGCTACGCCAACACCCTCTACCGGGCGCGGCCGGCTTTCTTCAGCGATCCGCAGTGGGGTGAGCTCGGCAACTGGCAGAGCGAACTGGCGCCTCACTACGACACCGCCGAGCGGATGCTCGGGGTGGTCGAGTACGAGGGGATCGGCCCAGCGGACAAGCTGTTGCAGGAGTACGGCGAGGAGATCGGCGTCGGCGAGACCTTCACCAACACCCGGGTCGGCGTCTTCTTCGACCAGCCCGGCGTCGAGGTCGAG
>DATMBX010000183.1:0-4880 GCA_035558955.1 Solirubrobacterales bacterium
GGCGCGGGGAAGATCCGCGCCCACGAGCGCACGCTGCCCGGGCCGAAGAAGGACCGGCTCGACCTGACCCGGGCCACGAAGCTCAACCTCTCGCCGATCTTCTCCCTCACCACCGAGGACGCCTGGCCGCTGGTAGCGCCCGCCACCGAGGGCGAGCCCTGGGCCGAGGTGACCGACGCCGACGGGACCGCGCACCGCGTCTGGCGCGTCGCCGACCCGGAAATTCACGCCGCCGTCCACGAGCGCCTCGCCCGCGCCGAGTTGCTGATCGCCGACGGCCACCACCGCTACGAGACCGCGCGCGCTTACCGCGATGAGATCGGCGGCGAGGGCGACCACAACTACACCTTGATGGCGCTGACCGGCCTCGACGACCCCGGCCTCACCGTCTTTCCCACCCACCGCCTGCTCTCGGGCTTCGCCGAAGACCCCGAGCGCCAGCAGCGCCTCGGCAACGGCCTGCGCGAGCTGTTCGACGTCAGCGAGGTCGACGACATCGACCCCGCCGGCGAGGAGGGCGCCGGGGTCTTCGGCTTCTACGACTCACACCACAAGAGAAACTTCCGCCTGCGGCTGAAGGACACCGCGGAGCTGGACCGCGTCCTCGCCGGCAAGACCGAGGCATATCGCCGCCTCGACTCGGCGATCCTCGAGGCGCTCGTCTTCGAGGGGATCCTCGGGATGACCAAGGACGACATCGCCGCCCGGCGCGGCATCGACTACGCGAAGAGCATCCCCGACTCCCTCGCCCGGCTGCAAGACGGCTCCTACGACGTCGCCTTCATCCTCCGCCCCACCCCGGTCGATCAGGTCCGCGAGGTGGCCGGCGCCGGAGAGATCATGCCGCCGAAGTCGACCTACTTCTTCCCGAAGATCCTCACCGGAATCGTCTTCAACCCGGTCGGCTGAGGATCACGGCGTAGGATCGGGCCGTGGTCAAGATCTACACCAAGAAGGGCGACGACGGGACGACTTCGCTCTGGTACGGCGGCCGCGTCCCCAAGCACCACGGCCGCACCGAGGCCTACGGCTCGCTCGACGAGGCCTGTTCGGAGCTGGGCGTCGCCCGAGCGCTCTGCGGAGCTGAGCACGCCGAGTTGGCCGCCGACATCCTCCGCCTTCAGGACGACCTCTTCGTCACCGGCGCCGAGCTGGCGACCGCGCCGGAGGCGGCCGAGCGCCTCGAGGACGGGATCAGCCGCACCACCGAGGAGATGGTCGCCGAGCTGGAACGCCTGATCGACCGCTACATGTCCGAGGTCGAGCTGCCACCGCAGTTCGTAATTCCCGGCGGCAATCAGCTCTCCGCCCAACTCGACGTGGCGAGGACGACCGTCCGCCGCGCCGAGCGCCACATCAGCGCCCTCAACGAGGCAGGCGAGCTGGCGAGCGAGGTCGTGATCCACTTCGTCAATCGCGCCTCCGACCTCGTCTACGCGATGGCCCGCTTCGCCGACGTCGACGACCCGGCGCTGTTCGAGGGCCGGCGCAAGGGTTAGGGGCGAGCGGATGGACCTTGGCCTGCAGGGACGAGGCTGCGTCGTCACCGGCGCCAGCCGAGGGATCGGCCGCGAGACGGCGCGGATGCTTTGCCAGGAAGGAGCGAGCGTCCTGCTGGTCGCGCGCGGCGAGGAGAAGCTCGCCGCCGCCGCGCGGGAGGCCGAGGAGGCCGGCGTCGCGGCGGGTGGGCGCGCCGCCCACCTCGCCCTCGACATCACCGAGGAAGACGCCGGCGAACGGATGCTGGCGGAGGCGGGCGAGCGCTTCGGCTCCCTCGACGTGCTGGTCAACAATGCCGGCGTCGCCAAATGGCGCGATCTCGACGACGTCCCCGACGACGACTGGCGCGTCCAGTACGAGCTGAACGTGATGGCGCCGCTGCGGGCGATGCGCGCCGCCACCCCGGCGATGGCCGAGCGCGGCTGGGGCCGGATCGTCAACGTCTGCTCGACCGCGGGCAAGCGCCCCTCGGCGGCGATGCCCGAGTACTCGGTCGCCAAGGCCGCGGAGCTCTCCCTCTCCCGCCTCTTCGCCGACCGCTACGCCAGGCGCGGGGTCCTCGTCAACGCGATCTGCCCCGGGCCCGTCACCTCGGAGATGTGGATGGAGCCTGGCGGCCTGCTCGACCAATCGCAGGAGATGTCCGGCGCCGCGAGTCGCGGAGAGGCGCTCGCCGACGCCGGCTCGAAGCGCCCGATCGGCCGGCTCGCCGAGACCAGAGAGATCGCCGCCGCGATCGTCTTCCTCTGCTCCGAGCGCGCCTCCTACGTCAGCGGCGCCGCCTGGTCGGTGGATGGCGGCACCGTCCAGGTGATCATCTGATCCGCGCGGGGCGACTTACTCGCGCATATGGCGAATAAATCGCCCCAAACCGACGCGGCGGTCCTGCTGCCGCTCTACGGCTGGCCCGACGATCCCGGCCTGGTCTTCACCGAACGCCGCGCCGACATGCGCAGACATGCGGGTGAGATCTCCTTTCCGGGCGGACGCAGGGACGAGGGAGACGCCGACCTCGCCGCCACCGCCCTGCGCGAGTCCCAAGAGGAGATCGGGCTCGACCCCGCGGTGGTAGAGATCGGTGAGGCGCTGCCCCCCACGGCGACCTTCGTCACCGGCTACCGCATCCACCCGTTCGTCGGACGCATCCCACACCCCAGAGAACTCGCGCTCGCACCCAACCCCGCCGAGGTCGAGACGGTCCTCACCTTCTCCCTGCAGGTGCTGCGCGAAAGCTATGAGATCCGCCGTCTGATCCGCCGCGGCGTCCCCATCCATACCCCGACCTATGAGGTCGAAGGGCACCTGATCTGGGGCGCCACCGCCCGAATCCTGGGCGACCTGCTGGAGCGCCTCGACTAGCTCGAGTCCCCCACCGGTTGGGGGACGATGCGGATGTATGGCCGTGGCTCCTCCCAACCCTCCGGGTAGATCTCTCTCGCCTGATCGTTGGTGACCGAGCCGGCGATGATCACGTCGTCGCCCTGCTGCCACTGGGCAGGGGTTGCGACTTTGTGCTGGGCGGTGAGCTGAAGCGAGTCGATCACTCGCAGGACCTCGTCGAAGTTGCGCCCGGTCGTCATCGGATAGACGAGGATGAGTCTGATCTTCTTGTCGGGGCCGATGACGAAGACGTTGCGCACGGTCTGGTTGTCGGCGGGCGTGCGGTCCGCGGCGTCGCCGGAGACGTCGGCCGGCAGCATCCCGTACAGCTTCGAGACCTCGAAGTCGGCGTCGCTGACGATCGGGTAGTTCGGCGCCGCCCCCTGGGTCTCCTCGATGTCGCTCGCCCAGGCCTCGTGTTTGTCGAGCGGGTCGACCGAGAGCCCGATGATCTTCACGTTGCGCTTCTTGAACTCGGGCTCGATGCTCGCCATGTAGCCAAGCTCCGTCGTGCAAACCGGGGTGAAGTCCTTTGGGTGGGAGAACAGGACGGCCCACGAATCGCCAATCCAGTCGTGAAATCCGATCCGACCCTGAGTCGTGTCCGCCTCGAAATCCGGTGCTGTGTCACCAAGCTGCAGAGCCATTTGACGCTCCTCTCGCTACCTCGTCCTCAATATTCCTTAATTCCCATCCGAGTTTAGCTATTTGGGTTCGCCGGCTCGCCCCACTATCTTGATCGGGATATGCCAGGTGCGGGCGGCGGCCCGGACGATCGCCTCCCCCTGTTCCAGATACCTGGATGGGACGCTGCCCTCCGCCTCATAGACGAAGCGGCGCACGGGGGTGTCGACCAATCTCTCCATCAAGCGCTCCAAGCGCGGGCCGTGAATGGCGGCGAGCGCCTCGTCCTCACCCTCAGCCGATCCCAGCAGCCAGTAGACGACGGTGACGTCGCCGATCAGCTCCAGCACCGTTGCGGGACGCTCGGGATCGGCGAGCGCCGACTCGATTCCCGCCGCCTCGATCGGCGCCAGGCCATCCTCGCGCCGGCTCGTCCCCCGTACCGCCCAGCCCTCCTCCAGCAGCCGCTCCCCCAACAGCCGCCCACGGCAGCCGCAACCGACGATCAACGCCCTCGCCACTGCTCAGCCCGCTACTCGGCCCCGAACGGGTCCCGCCAGCGCAGGCGGTTCATCTCGTCCTCGGCGACCTTGCGGCGCAGGTCCTCGGCGGTCATCTCCGGGGCGCCGCGGCGGCGGCGCATCTCGTTCTGCGCCTCCAACATCTGGCGGACGTCGTCGATCTCGTTTTGGACCTCTACCTCGGGGGAGCGGGTCGGGACCCAGTCGACGAGGTCGGCGTCGCTGCCCGGATAGAAGCGGCCGACGATCACCAGGACGCCAACGAGGAAGGCGAGCATGCCGATCGTTGCCAGAACGAAGCCCACGGCAAAGAGGATACGCGCGTGACGAGAGCGTTGTTTAATCCGCGGCCATGCCCGAGGCCTATGTAGTCGATGCGGCGCGAACCCCGATGGGCGCCTACCGCGGAGCGCTCTCCGGCGTGCGACCCGACGACCTCGCCGCTCATGCGATCCACGCCGTGGTCGACCGCACCGGCATCGACCCCGCGCAGATCACGGATGTCTTCTTCGGCGCCGCCAACCAGTCGGGAGAGGACAACCGCGACGTGGCGCGAATGGCGGCGCTGCTCGCCGGGCTGCCGGCGAGCGTGCCGGGCGCCACGGTCAACCGCCTCTGCGCCTCCGGACTGGAGGCGGTCAACGCCGCGGCCCGCGCGGTCAAGCTCGGCGAGGGCGACTTCTACCTGGCGGGCGGGGTCGAATCGATGAGCCGGGCCCCGTGGGTCGTGGAGAAGCCCGAGCGCGGCCTGCCCCGCGGCGAGCGGACGATGCACGACACGACCCTTGGCTGGCGGATGGTCAACCCGCTGATGGCCGAGCTGGACGTTTCGACCGAGTCGATGGGCGAGACCGC
>DATMBX010000184.1:0-7011 GCA_035558955.1 Solirubrobacterales bacterium
CCAGCGCCGGTCACAGCTGGGACGTCCTCGCGGAGACACCTCCGCGTGGTCCTACTCGGCCGCACCATCGCCACCTTCATCCGCCAGCGCACAACCGCTCGCGCCTACGCGCACAGCCCGAAAGAGGCCGCTACTCTTCCCGTCTCCCCGCCGGAGTAGCTCAGTCGGTTAGAGCAGCGGAATCATAATCCGCGTGTCGGGGGTTCGAGTCCCTCCTCCGGCATCGCTGTTCACGAGGCGTCAACATCGGATGCCGGAGGCTCCTCACCGGTCCAGGTACGGGTAGGCCGCCTCTCCGGGCGGCACCTCCCAGAGGCTTGGCGCCGATCAGCTCCGTGCCCAGCTCGAAGCCGAGCCGCGCACGGCGGGCGGAAGCCCTCCGGGCGCTCACCTTCCTCGAACTCCGGTCTGTAGACGTTCGGCATGCGCGCAGTTTATGTAGCCCCAGGTCCCTCGCGGCCATAGTCTGCGCAATCCATGGAGCCTGCCCTTGGCCTGCACATCCGGCCAGCGGAAAGGGACGATGCGGAGCTTCTGTTCGGCCTGATCGCGGAGCTCGCCGACTACGAGAAGCTCAGCGAAGCCGTGAAGGGGAACCCGGAGCTGCTCGCCACGACGCTGTTCGACGACGGAGGCGCGGAGCCCTGCGGCTGGAAGGGGATGCGATACTGCGTTTAGTAAAGTAAACACCTGGTGGCGACGGGAGTCAACGGAGCCGTTCTGGCCTTCCTCTTGGAAATGGCAGCCCTCCAAGGCTTGTCCCCGAGAGAAAGGAGGTCGTATGGATGGCACCAGCATTCTCAGCCTGCTGTTGGTCTGGATGATCGTCCAGTCCACCATGCGGTGAGCCGCCAGCCCCGGCGTCGCTACGGCGGCGTCGGGGCCCCTGCCTCAACGAGAAAGGCCCGCCGAAGCGGGCCCCTCGAAGAATGGCATCACCATTCTCAGCCAGGGGCAATTGTCGCATGAATGCAGATAACCGGCAAGTTCGCCTAGCCGAGGCCAAGCTGCGACGTGCCGCAGAGCGACTCTCGGAAGCACAGGCAAATCGTGACCGCGCTCTGCTGGATACGGGCCCTGTCCTCAGCCGTCGAAGGGCGGCACATTTGACAGGGTTAACGCCGGGACGCGTTCAGCAAATCATCGACAGCCAGTTCCACGACGAATTTCCGTGGACACATCGCGTCTCATTCAAGGGTGGCCTGACGGAAGACGCCAGCGAAGCCCTCAGGGGGGCGGGAATCATTCTTCGCGCCAGCCACGGGGGCAGCGTCGTCCCGCCCGGCGGCGAGCTTCCTCGGCCGACTAGTCATCGTGTCTACCTCATCGCCTTGGACAACAGGGAAGCGCTACTTCGAGTGAGACAAGCCCTCAAAGACCACGGAACGTTCGTGGCCTTCGAAGTCGACTCGGTTTCCCCCAGGGCCTAACGAGATTGTCCAGCCGGCCATCCAGCACGGTCATCGGCTGGGCTGGACTTGCCCCGTACAGTGAACGGCTGCTCGGCTAGCCCGCGCTTGCTTCCCAGTCGACGCCGCCGACCGCGCAGTTGACTCCGAACGCGGTCCCTTTGCTGCGGGAGAGAGTGCCGGAGGCGCTGTCCCCGTCGATCTCCCCCTCGACCTGGGCGACTCCGCCCGTCTCGAGGACGCTGTCGAAGGCGAAGGACCCGTTGCGGATCGGCGCGCCGCCGATGCTTATCGAGTTGGTACGGACCCGCCCGTCGTTGCAGGGCGCCCGCCAGCCGAAGCTGAATTCGAGCACCGCGTTCGATGTCGCGACGATGGTGACCGGCAAGCCCTGGCTGGTGGTCCCCGCGTAGCTGGTCGCGTTAGCAGGACTCGACGGGGCAGTGACCGTCGAGGTAACGGTCGTGGTGGCAGAGTCGTCGGAACCGCAGCCGGCGGCACCTAAGACCACGATCGCGATCGCCATGAACACGGCCGCGCTAAAGCGCCTTCCAGTCACCCGCAAGCCTGCCTCCTACTCGATTGCCAGTCAGTGCCGGAGAATCGGCGATCGACCCGTCCTTGTCAAACATCCTCGACGATTTGCCGAGGGTCAGAGTTGGCCGTCGATAAACCCCGCGATCAGGACCAGCCAGCCGCCGATCTCGGTGACGATCAGGGCGATCATGAAGGCGTGGGTTCCGCTTACGGGGTCGCGGAACTGGTTGTCCGTGTCCTGGCGCCAGCCATGGACGACGTAGCCGGCGACGGCGGCGAAGAAGTAGAAGGCCATCGCGCCGGCGGCGAGCAGGTTGACGAGGGTGCTCCAGCCGCTCAGCTCGACGAAAGTGGCGACGAGGAGCAGGGCGAAGCTGTAGAGGAGCGCCGCGCGGTGGGCCGTGTCCACGTACGGGTGCGCCAGACTGCTTTCGGAAGTGGCCATCTGGCGGTACTTCCAGACTCCGAGCAGCAGAGCCCAGAGGAACATTGCCGCCGCCAGTAGGAGAACTACTTTGGTGTCGTCGCCCAACTCCAAGCGGGCGATGCTATAGCCGGCGGCGGGCATCGACCGTCTACCCTGGCGCGATGGAGAGCACGCACCGGGCGCGGTTGAGATGGACCCCCAGCGAGGAGGACCGCCGGGCGCACACGATCGAGCTTGGGGAGCAGGTGCTTTCCGCCTCCAGCGCCCCTCACTACAGAGGCGACCCGGCCAAGGCCGACCCCGAGGAGATGCTGATCGGGGCGCTGTCCAGCTGTCACATGCTCTGGTTCGTCGCGCTCGCCCGCGCCAAGCGGCTGAGCCTCGTTTCCTATGAGGACGATGCGGGCGGGATCTTGGACGGGAGACGATTCACCGGCGCGATCCTGCGCCCACGGGCCGAGTTCGACGACGGCACCGACGCCGAGACGATTCGCGAGCTCCACCACCAGGCGCACGAGCGCTGCTTCATCTCCAACAGCGTCAACTTCCCTGTCGAAATAGAGCCCCAGGGTCTCGATTAACCTGAATCCGTGGCCAGATTCCTACACACCTGCTACCGAATCGGCGACATCGACCGCTCGATCGCCTTCTACGAGAAGCTGGGATTCGAGGAGCGGCGCCGGATGCCGATCGGCGACGAGGCGATCAACATCTTCATGGGCCTGCCGGGCGAGGGGGACCTGCTGGAGCTGACCTACAACCACGGTGTCGACTCCTACGACCTCGGCACCGGCTACAACCACATCGCTCTTCTCGTCGATGACCTCGAGGGAGCACTGGAAGGGCTCGCAGCACAAGACATTGAGCCGGAGAGACCCCCTTACCGCCCGGGCGGCCGCACCGAAGGCCACCGAATCTGCTTCGTCCGGGACCCGGACGGCTATCGGATCGAGCTGATCGGAGCTTGACCTGGCGGCTCAGGTGGTCTCGGCGCGCTTCTCCCCCGGCCAGCTGCCGGTGAGACGTGCGAATGCGCCGCGAGCGCTGTGGTCCACGATCCCTTTGGTGACACGGAAGACCGCTCCCTCTATTAGGAGAGCCGGAATCAGCTTCGTGTACGGGATATCTCGCTGGTCGGGCGCCGGCGCCTCCTGATCGTCAAAGAGACTCCAGAGCCGGTCGAAGCCCTTCTGCGCGACGAACCCGGCCGCCAACCCGGCGGCGATTCCAAGCGGAGCGAACACGAGCTTCACACCTGACGATTTACCCCGTCGCCGACTGGGGCAAACGCTCCCCCATGGAGCGGACTAGGGCGTCAAGCGAATGTCCAGAGCCGGTTGCCGAGGAAGTTGAACGGCATCGCGACGGCGACCGCAATCGCCTGCGCCGAAAGCTCGCCCATCTCGGCGCCGGCGATCAATGTTTCCAGGACGGCGAGGTTGATCGCCAGCGAGGCGATGCTGACCGCGAAGAAGCGCACCGCCTGAAACCCCGCCGATCCGTCGCCGGCACCGAAGGTCCAGTGACGGTTCCAAAGGAAGTTGTTGGTGACCGCGACGCAGAATGCGCCGACCGCTGCGACTGCGTAGTGAAGGCCCAGGCCGGGGGACAGCACCGCGAAGACGGCGAGGTTGACCAAATACCCCGAGCCGCCGACGACGCCGAACTTGAGCAGCTGTACCCAGTTGGCCGGTTCGCGCATGCCGGCGCGTACCCGGTAGGCAAGCTCCGAGCCGTCGCTCACCGCGCGCCTCCGTCCAGCACGACCGCGTTGCGGCCGAAACCGGTCGGCAGGTCGCGCAACGTTTGGAACCAGATTTCCCGCGGACGCCTCGACACGTAGCGGATAAGAGTAAGGCGCTTCAACCTCAACCGCTCCACGGGGCGAAAGGAGGGCGGCAGAGGGACGGGCCGCCCCGCGACCACCGGCTTGCTGACCACATCGACCTCCCGCACCCGGTGCGGGCCGCTGTAGACGCGTTGGGATTTCCCTTCCAGGTAGAACTGGACCCCGTCGGCGGCGAGCACCCAGGTGACGATCGCGCGCGGCCGCTGCGGCGGTCCGGCTTTCTCGGTCAGTTCGCGGAAGTCGGGCCGCTGCAGGTTCTCGGTCTGAGTGACGTGTACGTCGAAAGCGAGCCAGTACGCGCAAAGCGCCAACGCCAGGGCCAGCCCGACGCGACGCGCCCCACTGGCGCTGAATCCGATCGCCGCCGCCGTGCTTATCGGGACCAGAGCGGGGAGCAGATTGCGCTCGACGATGTAGTCCTTGCCGGCCAATGCCGCGGCGGTCGCGATAGCCACCACCCCCAGGCCGACCGAGAGTGCGATCAGGGCGCCGCGCCGCTCTCGCCCGCTGCCGCGCGCGAAGGCGAGCAGCAGGGCGACTCCGATCAGCGCGGCGGGGATCAGCGCGTACCGCTCACGTGGCGGCTCGGCGATCACGTGGCCCGTCTCCCCGACCAGGAAGCTCCCCGCGGTTTCCATGAGCCGGACGTCCAGAGGGCTTTGGTCGATCCAACCGATATGGGTGGGGTCGATCTGGGCTCCGATCAGCGGCAGCAGCGCCAAGCCGACGGCGACGACCCCTCCGATCGCCGGCAACACGACCCGCCAGCGCGAGCGCAGCACAGCCGCCAGCCAAACCGCCTCGATCGCGATCGCGATGCCCGCGAAGTAGTGGCTGCAGAGAGCGAGCGCCGAAGCCAGCGCCCAGAGCGCCAGATCGCTCCCGCGCCAGGTGTTCAGCGCCCGCGCGAAGAAAAACAGCGCAAGGACGCCGAAGAAAACGAGCAACGCGTAGGAGCGCGCCTCCTGCGAGTACCAGATCAGCATCGGGTTGACGGCCAAGAGCGCGGCGGCGATCAGCCCGGCGCGGCGGCCGGCCAGCTCCCGCCCGATGAGGTAGCCGACCGGCACGGTGGCGGCGCCGAACAGCGCGCTCAACGAGCGCAGCGCGACTTCGCCGTTGCCGAACGCCTTCGCCCATCCCCACGCCAGCACGTAGTAAAGGGGCGGGTTGGACTCGCTCGCCTTCACTTCGTGCAGCATCTGCCCGAAGCTGCCGGGGATCACCCGCGCCGCGGTGATCACCTCGTCGTGGTGGTAGCTCTGCAGGTCGAGGCTTGCGAAGCGGACCGCCACCCCCAGCGCGGTCAGGCCGGTGAGCGCCCAGAGGACGTTGGAGCGAAGCCGGGCGGGCATCAGGGAGAGCAGCGATCTTTCGGCATCGCCCGCCCCGGCCCGAAGGACGGCGGCAGCGCGGCGGCGGAGTCGCCCCAAGCGCGGTTGGGACGCGCCCCGAGGCGATAGGTGAGGTCGGCTCCCCTCGCCAGCGCGCAGAAGGTCGTCCACGGTCGCCCGTAGGAACGGCCGTGGACGCGCAAGCTCTGTATGTATGGGGCCTTGGACAGGGGGAGCGGCACGATACGACGTCGTCTGCCCCTCTCCCCCGGCGCTCCGAACGCCGAAGCGGAGATCCGCAGCTTCCGCCCGCTCCCCAGCCGCACCGTTGCCTCTCGGAAGAGTGGGCTGCCGATCGCCAGCAGGCCGACGCCGGGCACCTCCGGGTAGAGGCCAAGCGCGCCGAGCACGTACCAGGACGACAAGGTGCCGAGGTCGTCGTTGCCGGGATAGCCCGCCGGGCCGGCGCCGTAGAGCGTGAGCAAAGCCCTGCGCACGGCCTCTTGAGTCTTGAACGGTTGCCCCGCCCAGTTGTAGAGCCAGGGCACGTTGAGATTCGGCTCGTTGCCGAGCAACGCGTGGTCGGCATGAGTGGCGCTGCCGCTGCCGTTCAGCTTGCGCAGGAAGCGGTCGAGCCGGCCCACGGCTCGGTCGCGTCCCCCCATCGCCGCGAACAGGCCGGCGGGATCGTGCGGCACCATCCAGGTGTACTGAGTCGAGTTGCCCTCGACGAAGCCGCCGCCACGCAGGTTGTCGTAGCGCGTGGGGAAGGCGCCGTTCGCATAACGCGGCTCGACCTTGCGGCTCTTCGCGTTGAGGAGGTTGCGCCAGTTGGCCGAGCGCGAGATGAAGGCGCGGTAGGTGGTGGCGTCGCCCAGGGCACGCGCCGCGAATTGAGCAATCGCGAAGTCGGCGATCGCATACTCGAGCGTGGTCGCCGCCGAGGCCCAGACGGATCCGGGGTCGCCGAACAGCGAGTTGGCGTTGCGGCGTTTGACGTCGAGGTCGTACGGAAGGTAGCCGAGCGCCTTGTACTCGGCGAGTCCTTGGCGCTGGACATAGTTGCCGTCGGCGCTGGCGCAACCCTCGGTCGCTCCTCTCAGCATCGCCGCCAGCGCCCGCCGGGCGTCGAAGCCGCGGGCGCCGAATGCCGCCGCGGAGGCGATCGCGGCATCTGCCGGATCGCCGACCATCGTCATGCTCTGCCCGTTGGCGTAAGACCAGCGCGGCAGGCAGCCGCTCTGCGCCGTGCCGGCCAGCATCGAGGCGACTACATCGCTCGCGCGGCGGGGCATCAGCATCGCCAGCAGCGGGACCTGCGTGCGGTAGACGTCCCAGCCCGAGAAGTCCGCGTATTGGGTACGCCCGCCGGCGTCGTGGACCACCCCGTCCATTCCGATGTAGCTGCCATTGACGTCGTCGAAGGTGCGCGGGGCCAGCAGGGCGTGGTAGAGC
>DATMBX010000185.1:0-11879 GCA_035558955.1 Solirubrobacterales bacterium
CCTGAAGGTCGTACTCCCGCTGTCGAGTCCGCCGATACCAGCGCCAGCGAGAGCACCACCACGGGCGCCCCTTCGTCGCTTCGTCGGCGAGGTCGGCCAGGAACGCAGCGACCTCTTCGAGCTTGGCGAGTGCGAAGGGCAGGCCGCCGTCGAACCAGTCCTCGGCGGGGCTAAAGGTGCGGCCGCGGAACTCGCGCGAGCCGCTCACAGCCGCTCCGGAACGCTGGGTTTTGCAGCGCGGAGTGCAGCGCACCCACCTGTATGCAGTCCGTATACGGCTCTGGAATGCCGATCAGCTTTGGAGGAGGTCCGGTCTCGAAAACCGTTGGCCGTCGTAAGGCGGCTCGTGGGTTCGAATCCCACCCCCTCCGCTGATTGCGTGCGACTGTCTGAATATTGCGTCTTTCCGCATGCAATAGCGGCATGAGGAAAGATGTCCAACGATGGCTGGGGTGGCGATCGTCGTCTTCAGTGACTTGGTCGATTCGACGGCCCTGCTGGCGACGCTCGGCGACGATCGGATGGATCGCGTTCGCCGGGCCCATGTAAAGGATGTGACGGATGCGGTCGCGAGTGCGAGAGGCCGGGTGATCAAGACTCTCGGCGACGGGGTGATGTCGAGCTTCGAGAGTGCCCTGGGAGCGTTGCGAGCGGCGGCTGCGATTCAGGCCGCGGTCGAGCGGCTGGATGCCGAGCAGGGTGGAATCGGAGTCGCGGCGAGGGTCGGGGTTGCGGCCGGGGAGCCGATTCCCGACGGCGACGACCTGCATGGGATGTCGGTGGTGATCGCGAGCCGCCTCTCCTCCGCAGCGGGCACTGGCGAAGTCCTCGTACAGGATCTGGTGCGGGAGCTGGTGGCATCGCGGGACGGGGTGCCGCTGAAGGAGAGCCGCGACTACGACCTCAAGGGAGTGCCGGCTCCGGTGCGGGCGTCGGAGCTTCTGTGGCGCGAGCTGGCGCCGGGTTCCGGAGAGGATGGAGAGGTCGTCACGGCCGAGGCTGAGAGCGCCGAAGCGCCCGAGCGCCGGAACGGCGAGTCGCCTTCGGGCCGCATCCGGCTGCCGCCGATCCTCGCCGCCTACGCGGAGGAGCCGCTGATCGGGCGCGACCGGGAGATTTCGATGTTGCGTGAGGAGACGGCCCCCCACTCAGGTCGCCGCGCGGTGCTGATCGTCGGGGAGCCGGGGATCGGTAAGACGCGCCACGCGGCGGCGGTGGCGAGCGAAGCTCACGTCGAGGGTGTGACGGTTGCGCTGGCGCGCTGCCCGCCGGAGACGGTCGTGCCATTCGAGCCGTGGGTGCGGGCGATCGGCGAGCTGGCGCTGGCCGGCGATGAGGAGTGGCGCGCCACCCTCGCCCGCGCGGCGGGCCCCGAGCTTGCAGCGCTGGTGCCCGAGCTCGACCAGGGCCAGCCGACCGAGCAGGCGGGCGTCGGCGGCATGGTCGCCGCCGAGGGCGCTCGCTACCGCCTGCTGCGCGGAATCGGCGCGGCCCTGGGCTGCGCTGCCGGAGACAGTCCCCTCCAGCTCGTCCTCGACGACGCCCAGTGGTGCGATCCCGCCTCCGCACAGGCGCTCGGGCACCTGCTCGAGAGCCCGCCTGCCGCCGCGCTTACGCTGGTGGTGACAGCTCGCGAGGGGGAGATGGGGCAGCGGCACCCGGTCTCCAAGGCGCTCGCGGACCTGCGCCGCACCGGCGACCTGAGTGAGTTGCGCCTCGCCGGTCTTGACGCGACGGGGATGGCTGCATTGGTGGGCGCCCGGCTGGGCCGGGCGATAACGCCGGCGCTCGCGACCCGGCTGGCGGAGCGGACCGCCGGCAACCCGTTTTTCGCCGGCGAACTGGTTCGCGACCTTGATGGGCGGGGCGCGCTGCGAGACAGCGAGGCGCTCGACGCGGCGCCGGTCCCAGACGCCGTCACCGGCCTGGTCGAGGAGCGCCTCGCGCAACTCGACCCCGCCACCGAGCGGTTGCTGACGGCTGTCGCTGTCATCGGTCCCTCGGCGGCGGTTGCGCTGGCGGCCAAGGTGGCGGAACTCGACCGCGACACGGCCGAGCGCGCCGCTCGCGACGCCCTCTCGGAGCGGCTCGTCGAGGACGTGGCCACCGCGGAGCCGACGATCGCCTTCACCCACGCGCTTGTGCGCGAGGCCTTGATCGCCGAGATCGGCGATGCGGCTCGCGCTCGCCTGCACCTGGCCGTGGCAAGAGCGCTGGATGAGGACCCGGACGGCGAACCGGCGGAGCTCGCCCGCCACTATGGGCTCGCCGTAGAGCTGACCGGCCCCGAGCCGGCGATCGCCGCCTTCCGGTCCGCCGCCGCCTCCGCCGCCGAAGGGCACGACCACGAGGCCGCCGCCGCGCACCTGCGCCGTGTCCTCTCCCTGATGCCGGGGGGCGACCTCCTCGACCGCGCACCGATCCTGCTCGAGCTCGGCGAGCAGGACTTCCTCAGCGCCGACCTCCTACGGGCGCGTGACTCCTTTCGCGCCGCCATCGAAGCGGCGCGAGCTACCGGCGACGCCGTCCTGCTGGCCCGCGCCGCGCTGGGCTTCGCCGGCGGCGACGTCGGCTTCGGCTGGGAGAACGGCGGCGACGACCCCGCCTCGGTGGCCCTGTTGCGAGAGGGCCTGGAAGCGCTCGGCGACGCGGAGCCCCGTCTGGCGCTGCGGATGATCTTTCGCCTGGCCTACCTGATGATCTTCACCGAGGAGGACGAGACCCTTGCCGCTCTGGCCCGGCGGGCGGAGGAGCTCGAGCGTGAGCTCGGCGACGCCGAAGCGCATGTTCTGGCCCGATTCACCTGGCTGGCTGCAAGGTTCGCCCGTCATCCCGACCCGCTCAACTTTGCGAGCCTGCTCGAGGACCTGGACTCCATGCCCGACTTGCTCGCGCCGGCGGAGGAATGCGGTCGCGAGGATCTGCTCTTCCGGGTGGTGCAGTGGTCCGCCGTCGTCAACTATTCGATGGGGCGCATTCCCGAATGCGAGCGGGCGATCGAGCGCGGCGCCGAGATCGCCGAGCGCCTGGGCAGTCCTCGTTTTGCCTGGGAGGTGGACCTGAATCACGCGATGAGGCACTTCGATCGCGGCAGGCGGACGGAGTCGGAGGCTCTTGTGCGCCGTGTCGGCGCAGTCGTTCGCCGCCTCCGCCCGGACATTCAGATCTTCAGCGAGCTGGGCTTTGCGACGTATATCGGCTGGCTCTACGGCGGCGAGACGGAGATGCCGCGTCGCGTCTTCGAGGCGCTCGATGCGGAGATCCCCCGGGGCGCCATCGTGGCCTGGACGATAAACATGCAGGCAGCCGACGGGAACTTTGAGACTGTGCGGCGCCAGCTTCGCTCCTTGATCGAAGACGATCTCGATGGAGTGCGGCACCCGGATGGACATCTTCCGGCGGCCGTTTGCGCTCTCGCGCATTCAGCGACCACAGTCGGCGATCTCGAGGCTGCGGAGCGGCTGCGACCGTTGCTTGAGCAGGGGCGCTCGCGACTGCTCGTGGCGGCGCCCTCGCTTTGCTTCGGCCATCTGCCGGAGTGGCACATCGGCCGGATCGATCTGTTGGCGGGTCGCATGGACGCTGCCATTCCGGAACTGCGTGGAGTGGTAGCGCGGGCGGACGAGCTGGAATTGGTTTGGTTGAGCGCCCTGGCCCGAGTCGATCTTGCGAGCGCCCTGCACCGCGGCGGCGATGCCGAGGGGGCGGGAAGAACCCTCGCCGAGGCGGAGGCCCTTGCTGCCCGCTACAGAGTCGGCTGGGCAGTCAAGTGCGCCGCCGACGCCCGTGCCGAGATCGAAGGTCGAGAGCCCCCGAGCGTCCGACGGACCGCCGAGCGCGCCAGACCGATCCGCGCGCTGGCGGCGCGCGGCGGTCGCCGAGCGCTGGCGGCGATGGTGCGCGACCTCGACGATGCCGGAGTCGAGCGTCGCTTCGCCGAGCCGCGGCGCCAGCGCGCGCTGATACGCGCGATGGCGCGCGGGTTTCAGCCCGCCGAAGCGGCCGGCTTCCGCGGCGCGATCGTCTACGAGCTGCAGCCCTTCGCGATTGAGCCACCCTCCGATGCTCCCTGGCGCTGGGCGATCGAGGCCGACGCCGAGGCCGGCCGCGCACGCCTGCTCGAGCCGGCTCCGCTGGATCCGGCGGTGACCGTCCACTTCGGCCTCGCCGACTGGGTGCGGGTGACGGCGGGCATCGAGGATCCCCTCTCCGTCATGGTTGCGGGCCGCTGCAGCGTCGAGGGTGACGTCACCATCGCGGCGCGCCTCGAGGGGATGTTCGGCGTTGATCGCTCATAACGATCGGTCGCGGATAGTCTCTGCGGGGTGAGTGAGACGGCAACAGCCGGTGGGGGTGAGATCGGCGGCGAGGCCGGGCTCGTCACCGGGGTGCTGCCCTCCCAGCGGCTGAGCGAAGCGATCGAGGCGGGGTGGATCGACTCCGGCGACTACCGGATCCGGCCGGAGGCGATTCAGCCGGCGAGCATCGACCTGCGGCTCGGCGACCACGCCTGGGCGTTGCGTTGCAGCTTCCTGCCGGACGCCGACTCGACCGTCGAGGAGAAGATCGAGGGGCTCGCCTTTCAGAAGATCGATCTGCGCGACGGGGCGACGCTGGAGCGCGACCGGCCCTACCTGGTGCCGCTGATCGAGGGGCTGGCGCTGCCGCCGGAGATCCGCGCCAAGGCAAACCCGAAGAGCTCCACCGGGCGGCTGGACGTCTTCACCCGGGTGCTGACCGACCGCCAGCACCGCTTCGACGAGATCCAGCCGGGCTACCGGGGGAAGCTCTACCTGGAGGTCGTGCCTCGCTCCTTCGCGATCCAGGTGAGAACGGGGCTGTCGCTGAACCAGCTGCGCCTGGCGCACGGGGACGCGCGGCTGCGCGACGATGACGTGCGCGTCATGCAGGGCGAGTTCCCCCTTCTCTACCTCGATTCCCACGCCCTGCGCGAGACGGAGCTGGCGCTCGCCGACGGGCTCTTCCTCAGCGTCGACCTCTCGGGGCCGAGCGACCGCATCGTCGGCTACCGGGCGAAGCGCAACAGCCTGCCGATCGACCTCTCCCGCATCCGCGCCTATCGCTGGACCGACTACTGGGACCCGGTCTTCCCCGAGGAGGGCGGGCGGATCGTGCTCGAGCCGGAGGTCTTCTACCTGCTGCTCTCCGCCGAGGGCGTCTGCATCCCACCGCAGGTGGCGGCCGAGATGATGGCCTACGACCCGACCGCCGGTGAGCTGCGCACCCACTACGCGGGCTTCTTCGATCCCGGGTTCGGCTACGACCCGGAGGGCGAGCGCCACGGCAGCCGCGCCGCCCTGGAGGTGCGCGCCCGCGACGTCTCCTTCATGGTCGAGCACCGCCAGCCGGTCTGCAAGCTGGCGCTGGAGCGGATGGCTGCCCCGGCGGAGCGGCTGTACGGGGCGGGCCTGGGCTCCAACTACCAGGGCCAAGTGACGATGCTGAGCAAGCACTTCGAGGAGCAAACGGCGGTCGCGGCGGAGCCCGGCGAGTAGGGTGGGTGGACGCATGGGGGCCGACGCGAACCGCGAGACGATTCGCCGCTTCTACTCCGCCTTCGGCGAGTGCAACGGGGCGGCGATGACCGCCTGCTACGCGCCCGGCGCCCACTTCCACGACCCCGCTTTCGGCGACCTCGAGGGCGAAGAGGTGGGGGCGATGTGGCGGATGCTGACCAGCCGCGCCACCGACCTGAAGATCGAGCTGCTCGAGAGCGAGGCCGGCGAGGAGACCGGCTCCGCCCACTGGATCGCCCGCTACACCTTCTCGACCGGCCGCCCGGTGGTCAACGACATTCAGGCCAAATTCCGCTTCGATGACGGCCTGATCGCCGACCATGTCGACGACTTCGACTTCCACAGATGGGCCAGTCAGGCGCTCGGCCTGAAAGGGCATCTCGTCGCCCTGCTTCCCCCGCTGCGCTCCAAAGCCCGCGCCCAGGCCCTCGATCAGCTCGAAGCGTTCAGGCGCGACGAAACCGGCTCCAGCCTCTAGCCTTCCCTTATGGCTGAGCGCGTCTGGCAGGTCTACCTCTCGGGGGAGATCCACTCCGACTGGCGGGAGCGAATCGAGGCCGGGGTTCGCGACGCCGGATTGCGGGTCGAGTTCTCGTCCCCGGTCACCGACCACGCCGCCTCCGACGACGCCGGCGTTGGGACGCTGGGGGAGGAGAGCGAGCCCTTCTGGCGCGACCACATGGGCGCCGGCGTCAACGCGATCCGCACCCAGACCCTGATTCGTGCCGCCGACATCGTCATCGTCCGCTTCGGCGACAAGTACCGCCAGTGGAACGCTGCCTTCGACGCTGGCTACGCCGCGGCCCTCGACAAGCCGATCGTCACCCTGCACGACCCGGATCTCGATCACGCGCTCAAGGAAGTCGATCGAGCCGCGCAAGCCACAGCGCGGGCTCCCGAGCAGGTGGTTGCCGTTCTTCGTTACGTGATTACGGGCGCGCTGTCGTAGGGGGAGGGACGGGGGTCCCCTCGTCGGACAAGTCGTCGGGCTAATGAGCCCGACGACTTTGAGTATCCGCCCGTCGAGGGAACCCCCGTCCCTACCGCCAGCGGTGGCGGCATATCAAGAACGATGGAACTGTCCTGAGGCTTTGCGAACATGTGTTCGTGCGATGGGACGAACAGAGAGTTGAAAGGGACCCGCGGTTGCCGGGGATCGGGGACGGGACGGTCGTGCGGACGTTCGATGCTCCGGAGGCGATGGGGATCAACTTTCATGAGGTTCGCGCCAGATCGGCGCTGAATCGGGTTCCCGGCGGTCGCTATGGGTTTGGCTGGACGATCAATCCGTATCGAGGTTGCACTCATGCCTGCGTTTTTTGTTTTGCTCGGAGGACCCACACCTTTCTTGACTTCAACGCAGGCAGGGATTTCGAGCGGGAGATCGTTGTGAAGGTCAATGTGCCCGAGATGCTGCGGGCGGAGTTGGCTCGGCCCAGCTGGAGAGGCGATCTCGTCGCGCTGGGGACCAATACCGATCCGTACCAGTGGGTCGAGAGCCGGTATCGGATGATGCCGGAGATCCTCGCGGCGTTGGAGGAAGCGGACACGCCCGTCTCAGTGCTGACCAAGTCGCCGCTGGTGATGCGCGACATCGATCTCTACGAGCGGATGTCGAAGAAGCTGCCGGTCTCGGTCAACCTCTCGGTCCCGACTCTCGACGAGAAGGCTTGGCGAGCCACAGAGCCGCACACTCCCAGTCCCGCGGCTCGTCTGGATGCGGTTGCAGAATTGCGGCGTCGTGGCATCTCCTCCGGCGTCCTCATCGCTCCGTTGATGCCGGGCATAAACGACACCCCGGAGCAGGTCCAACCAATAGTGGACCGAGCCCGCGAAGCCGGCGCCACCTTCCTAGGCGGCGTGGCCCTTCATCTCCGTAACGAAGTAAAGGACGTCTTCTTCGCTTGGCTGGAGGCAAGACGCCCCGACCTGCTCCCTCTCTACGAGAAGCTCTATTCCAACGGTCGCGCGTACCTCCCAGCTTCAGAGTGCGGTCGGATTACGAGAGTGGTTCGGGGCTGGGGTCGCGGTCGTACACGGGAAAAGCAGCAGGTAAGGGAGGCGGATATGACAGGAGGAACTGGTGCTTCGGCCAGCGCTCCAACGCAAGCTTCTCTCTTCTGAGAATGCCTCGACGAGCGAAGCTTGACCGGCGCTTGAGAGGAGGGACGGCGACCCCTCTCGACGGGCGGATACTCAAAGTCGTCGGCCTAATTAGGCCGACGACTTGTCCGGCGAGAGGGGTCGCCGTCCCTCCTTCACCTACTCGTCCAGCTCGTCAAACGTGCACTCACGAGGATCTTTGTCGTCCCGAAACCTGTGGAAGCGGGCGCCGTGGCGGATTCGGCCCGCTGCCGCGTGGTCGTAGCCGACTTCGACGACCAGCTCGGGTCGTAGGGCTACCCACTCGAGGTCCCGTCTTCCGGCCCAGCGACTGGGGTCGGCGGTGCCGCTCTCGCCTGTTTCCAGTGGCGCCAGCAGTGCCCGCATGCCGCGTTTCGCCTCCATGCTGAAGCCGGAGATGTGACCCACCGATCGCAACTCGTCCCCCTCGTAGAGGCCGAGGATCAGGGAGCCGACCGTGCCCTCCTCTTTGCCCGGGCGCCAACCCATCACCACGCAGTCGATCGTCCGCTCCCGCTTCACCTTCGCCATCCCTCTACGTCTGCCCGGCACGTAGGGCGCGTCGAGTTGCTTCGCCATCGTGCCCTCGGTGCTGCGCAGCCATGCCTCCGCTTGCGCGGGGTCGGCGCTCAACTCGCTCAACTCGATTCGGTCGAGCCGCTTAGCCAGCGCTTCCAGCCGCGCCCGCCGCTCCGACAGAGGCGCGTCCAGCAGCGACTCGTCGTCCTCCGCCAGCAGATCGAAGACAATGTAGCTCGCTGGGATCTCTCTCGACAACAGGGTTATCCGCGACTCGGCCGGGTGGATGCGGCTCTGCATCGCGTCGAACTCGATGTTGCCATCGGCGTCGCGGATCACCAGCTCGCCGTCGAGCACGTAGCGCCCGGTCGGAAAGCCCAGCTCCGGGAAGTAGCGGGAGAGGTTTCTGGCGCCGCGCGACTGGATGTAGGAGTCCCCGCCGTCGACGAAGACGATCGCCCGGAAGCCGTCGAGCTTTTGCTCGTAGGCCCACTCCTCGCCGAGTGGCAGGGCTCTGCGCGTCAGGGCCAGTTGCGGCTTGATCGGCGGCGAGAGAGGAAGGGTCACTACCCGACAGTTTGCCGACGCGACCGCGCTTCGCGCGGGTCGGGGATCGGCACCGCTTCGAGCAGAGCCTGGGTGTAGGGATGCGAGGGGTGCTCACAGACCCGGTCCGCCGGCCCCTCTTCGACGATCTTGCCTCTGTACATCACCGCGATCCGGTCGGAGACGTGCCGCACGACACCGATGTCGTGGGCGACGAAGACGTAGGAGAGGCCGAAGTCCTCCTGCAGGTCGGCCAGCAGCTCGACGATCTGGGCCTGGATCGTCACGTCGAGCGCCGAGACCGGCTCGTCGGCGACGACCAGCTTCGGCTCCATCGCCAGCGCCCGGGCGATCCCAATCCTCTGCCGCTGCCCGCCGGAGAACTCATGCGGGTAGCGGTCGTAGAGCTCGGCCGAGAGCCCGACCCGGCCCAACAATTCCTCGACCCGCTCGCGCGACTGCGGTGAAACGCGTTTGCCAGTCATTTCATGTCGTATGCGTTGCACCTCATCGGACTCGACGTTTTGAAGGGCCAGGGAGGCGCCGATTATTTGGCCTACTCGCTTGCGGGGGTTGAGCGAGGAGTAGGGGTCCTGGAAGACGATCTGCAGGTCGCGGCGGATCGGCCGCATCTGGCGCTGGGAGAGGCCGGCGATCTCCTGTCCCTCGAAGCGGATCGAGCCCGAAGTCGGCTCCAGCAGCCGCAGGATCGCGCGGGCCAGCGTCGACTTCCCGCTGCCGGACTCGCCGACCAGGCCGAGCGTCTCTCCCCTCCGCACGGTGAGACTGACCCCGTCCACCGCCCGCACCCGATCGACCTCGCGGCCAAATACGCCGTGCTTTACCGGGAAGTGCTTGACCAAGTCGGTCACCTCAAGCAGCGCCCCCTCGTATGGCGAAACGCGTTTGCCAGCCATTTCATGTCGTATGCGTTGCACCTCGACGAGGGCGGGGGGTCTAGGCGGTGGCGGCCGATCGAAGCGGATCACGGCGCCGAGCAGGCTGCGGGTGTAGGGGTCCTTGGGCTCGTAGAAGACCTCGTCGAGCCCGCCCCGCTCGACGATCCGCCCCTCGTGCATCACCAGCACCCGGTCGGCGATCTCGGCGACGACGCCGAAGTCATGGGTGATCAGGATCGTCGCCAGGTTGCGCTCCCTGTTGAGCCTGGCCAGCAGGGAGAGGATCTGCGCCTGGATCGTCACGTCGAGCGCCGTCGTCGGCTCGTCGGCGATCAGCACGCTCGGCTCCAGAGCCAGCGCCATCGCGATCATCACCCGCTGCTGCTGCCCTCCGGAGAGCTGGTGCGGATAGCTCTCGATTCGTCGCTCGGGCTCGGGGATTTCGACCGCCGTCAGCATTTCGACCGCAAGCGCCCGCGCGTCGGCGTCGCTCATCCTTCGGTGCGCGCGAATCGCCTCGACGATCTGATACCCGACCCGGTAGACCGGGTTGAGCGAGGTCATCGGGTCCTGGAAGATCATCGCGATTTCGTCGCCGCGCACCTTCTGCAGATCGGCTTCGCTCGCGTCGACCAGCTCTCCTCCGCGCAGCCGCACCGACCCTTCGATCCGCGAGTTGGGCGACCGCGTCAAGCCCAGCACGGTCTGCGCGGTGACGCTCTTCCCCGAGCCCGACTCGCCGACGATTGCCAGCACCTCTCCCGGCGCCAGGTCGAAGGAGACCCCGTCCACCGCTTGCACCAGCCCGCCCTCGGTGGCGAAGCCGACCCGCAGGTCTCGCACCTCGAGCAGCTTGTGCGTGGCGGTCATTGCGAATCCCCGAGCCGGATGCGTGGGTCGAGGTACGCGTAGACGATGTCGACCACGGTGTTGAAGAGGACGACGAAGAAGGCGCCGAACATCGTCACGGCCATGATCGGCGGCAGGTCCAGGTCGGAGATCGAGTCGGCCGCGTACTGGCCGACCCCACCCAGGTTGAAGATCGACTCGGTGAGGATCGCGCCGCCGCCGACAACGGCGGCGAAATCGAGCCCGAACAGAGTGACGATCGGGATCAGCGAGTTGCGCAAGATGTGCCTGAATCGCACCGCTCGCTCATCCAGCCCCTTGGCCCGCGCCGTGCGCACGTAGTCCTCGTTCATCGCGTCGAGCATGTTGGAGCGCAGCACGCGGCTGTAGAAGCCGACGAACAGGACCGCCAGCGCCGTCCAGGGAAGGATCAGGTGGTAGGCCCAGTCGAGCGGGTCCTCGGTCAGCGGCACGTACCCCCCGGACGGGAACAGCGCGACCTTGAACGTGAGGTAGTAGAGGAGGATCGAGGCCAGCCAGAAGACCGGCATCGAGATGCCGACCAGCGCCAGGACGGTCAGCGCCCGATCGGTGAGCCTGCCGGCTTTCACCGCCGAGAGATAGCCGAAGAGGATGCCGAAGAACATCCAGATCGCCGCGGCGCCGGCGCAGAGCGAGAGGGTCGCGGGGATGCCTTCCAGGATCTGCTCGTCGACGTTGAGCTGGCTCGAATAGGAGATCAGGTCGCCGGTGAAGATCTTCTCCATCGTCTTCAGGTACTGCTCGGGCAGCGGCTCGTCGAAGCCCCACTCCTCGGTGATGTTGGCGACCAGTTGGGGAGTCGCGTTTTTGCCCGCCATCCGCTGCGCGGGATCGGAGCTGGGGATGACGTTGAAGATCAGGAAGACGATCACCGTGACCGCGAACAGCACCATCACCATTCCGGCCAGTCGCCTGGCGACGAAGCGGGCCATCAGGCCACTCCCCTCTCCGGCTCGAAGGTGCCGGCGTGGGCCTCCAGCTCCACCTTCGATTTCGGGTCGAGCGCCTCGCGCAGCCCGTCGCCGAAGACGTTCAGGGAGAGCACGGTGAGGAGGATCATCGCCCCCGGGGCGATCGTCAGCAGCGGCGCGCTGTAGATCAGCTCAGAGCCGCTGGAGATCATCGTTCCCCAGGACGAGTTGGGCGGCTGCACCCCGGCGCCGAGGAACGAGAGCGCCGACTCGAGCAGCATGTTGTTGGCGATGTTGAGGGTGAAGAAGACGATGATCGTCGACCACAGATTGGGCAGCAGCTCGCCGAGCATCACTCGCAGGGGCCCCGCCCCTCGGGCGACCGCCGCTTCGACGAACTCCTTCTCCCGCAGCGCCAGCACCTCGCCGCGAATCGGCCGCGCCATGTAGGG
>DATMBX010000186.1:0-6221 GCA_035558955.1 Solirubrobacterales bacterium
GAGGTCGTCCCCATCACTTCGCTCGTCGCCCAGCACCTGCATGAGGAGGGGATGGCAGACGTCGCCGACGACCTGATCGGATTCGACATGACCCTGCTCCACTACCGGCGGACCTTTGTGGAGAAGATGTTCGCCATTCACGGCAAGGTGACTCGCCTCCTGGATGAGGACCACCCCCTCGGCCGCGACGCCCGCCATTACCCGGATCTGTACGCGCTGGCCGGCGAGCGCGAGGTCCGCGCCATGCTCGCGTCTCCGGAATACGACGAGATTCGCAAGGACTACGACGAGAAGAGCCGCACCTTCTTCGGCGACATCTACCGACCTCCAACCAACCTCTCGTTCACCGACAGCCCTGCTCTCTTTCCGGAGCCGGAGCTGCGAGAGCGGCTCGCCGCCGACTATGAAACCCAGTGCCGGCTGCTGTTCTCCGGCGCCGCATACCCGTCCTTTGCCGATGTGCTTGCGCGCTTCGAAGAGATTCGCAGCCTGCTGTAAGCCAAGCCGCTTCCAAGCAGCGCCGCGGGGCCGCGCTCGAGCGGGCCCTGGCCAGAGTCCACCGGGAAACCGTGAGGAGGTTCGGCTCGGCGAGCGCATCGCGGAGCCCGTTCGCCCCCCACGCCCGCCGGCGGGGAAAGAAAGTTCGCGGCCCCCGGGGCGCACGCGGCACCAGGGGAGCGAGGGGCACCCAGGGGCCGGCGGGCCCGCGCGGCGGGTTCTCGGTCATCACGCAGGTGAGCGGGGCCGGCGCCACGCTCTGTGACTTCGACGTCTCCTGCGCGGTGGGCTCTTCGGTCGCGCAGTGCCCGCCGGGCCAGACGGTTCGCCGTTACTGCTGCTTGTCGCGCCAAGCAGCAGTAACCGTGACCGACGCAAACAGAGGTATCGATCCACTGCTGGCGATCTAGTGCTGAACTAGCAACCGCGAGAGCGGATGGGGATATTTGAGGCCGTTCCTCGGCCTACTTGACCGGTTCCCGCGGCCAGGTTTTCACTGCCTCTTTCGCCAAGCGGCGCTGACGGTTGACGATGTCATTCATGTTCCAATCGTCCGCTCGGCCCGCGTCCTTGGTCAGTCTTAACGACGAGCGTGCAAGGATCGGCTTCTTCACGCGCCACGACTTATTCTCGATTTTTGCATTCTCGCTCTTCTTGAGCAGACACTGGTTACCTATGCGCTGCGACCAGGTACCAATCTCCTCCTCGCGAAATTGCGGCCAGTCCGCTTGCTTGGCGCGGCGGGGAAGAATGTGCTCGAGATTTACCACTTCCTCGTTAGCGTTCGGTACGAGCTCCGGCTCGGCGTCTCCAACCTTTGAGCGCTCCAGCGCGAGCAGCAGATAGCGTGCGATGGCGGATTTCGTTTGCCGGGCGCGACCGAAGGCATCTCTGAAATCATCGTCCTCGGGAACGATTGGCGACAGTTGCTTGAGGAGTTGTTCGGTTGTCGTGATCTTGCTAGTCCTAACTGCCACCGCCGCCTCGCAGTAGGCACGCTCCGTCCTTCCGCCGCCAATTCCGCCAACGACAATGCCCCGAACCGACCAGCTCACCAGGGCCTTCAGTGTCCGCTTCAGCTCCCGATTGCTGAATTCCTCCATGACCGCTAGCAAGAGTGGGCGATTCTGTGCCAGCTCCAGCGTCAAGAGTGTGGCCACGTTGTTTTTGACTGAGGTTCCGAAATGTCGCTCGGTCCAATAGTCGTCACTAGGGGATAGAAGCGCTGCGTAGAGTTTGGCCGCCTTAGCGAGTTGCTTCGCGTACCGCACGGCCTGGTTGGCACTCCTGACTTCATCCTTGATGCCCGAGTAGAGGTCACGCTCCCGAACGGCCCCGAACATCGAGCTCCAGTGGTGCCTCAAAAACGTGATGAAGACCTCGTTCTCTGCCGAAATATCGAGCTCGTTCAGGGCCTGGATCCAGCTCGTCCTGACGGAATCCAAGCGGTTTCCGGCCCTCATGAACAGGTAGTTCTTCAGCAGGTCGCCGATCGTCAAAGGCGCGCCACGGTCGTTCAAGGTCTCGAAGATCACAAAGGCGTCGGCCTCAGTTGGCACAGTCACCGTGATTGCGGTTGCCTGATTGTCGAGAAATTCCGTCCAGCGAATCAGCCGCTCGCCGCTCTTATTACCGTGGGCGCGCGCATCGGCGTCGAGCTTCTCCTTGAACAAGGAAAGCGCATCGCTCAATCGTTCATGTGATTCTCGCTCCGGCGTCGGGGACTTGTCTTCAACAACGAGTTCGCGAAAGAACTGGTCGTCCTCGTCATTCAGCATCAGACGCGGCTCCCGTGTGTTCAACCGGCGGTCGAAGACCGAGAGATAGTTATTGAAGATGTCATCGGCCTGCTCAGGTTCCTCTAGGTCTATCCAGACGCGCCGCAGCGCCGCTAGCATCAGAGATGTAGTTGCGAGCCGCTGCTGCCCATCAATGATTGTTATTCGGCGAACCTCCTCGTGTGGAGTAAGGACGAGGGTGCCAAGAAAGTAATCGGGCTCTTCCGCGTCGAGTGACTGTCGGAGGTCGTCCCAGAAATCGAGGATCTCCGCATCTGCCCAAGCGTAAGATCGCTGATAGGTCGGAACCCGATACTCATGGCGCGAAAGCGCATCGGCGATCCCTACCAAGTCGTAGTCGAGACGTCCCTTCTCCGGCATAACGCAAACCTAGCTCATTCGGCAATGTTCGAGCAAACACCGACTCCCACTGACCTGGCTACTGCCTTCGCGTGAAAGCGGGACTCGGCGACTGGCCGGTCAGAACCGAGTCGGTGCCGCTCCCGCCTCCCACCCGTGGTTAGGAATTACGTCTAGAGGACTACCAGCTCGCGCTTGGGGTGCTTTGCCGAACCGAACTCGAAGCCGAGGACGGCGCGGGCGCCGAAGGCGGCGCCGAGCTTCTTGAGCGTCTGGGGGCTGGTCGCGTGCCGGCCGCTCTCGATGCGGGAGATCGCGGAGGCGGTGGTTCCCATCCGCGCGGCAAGCTCTGCCTGGGTCAGGCCGAGGACGGCGCGGCGCATGATGACGATTCGGGCCAGCTCCTCGTACGGTGCGAGGCGCTCGTACTCGGCCCTGAACTCAGGGTCCTTGAGGGACTCCTTGATGTGGTCGGAAACGGCTCCTCCGACGGGATTGGCTCGCTTGCTCATCGTCACCCCTAGTGGACGTCTGTCAAGTCAAGTTAGCAACCGTGCTAACACGCGATCCACTTCAGCACAGTCGGATCATCAACGTCCGAACCTCGATCGACCAGATTAGATCGCCTTGAGGAGATCGCCGGCGAGGGCGGCGACTGCGGCAGCGATCACTGTCGGTTCGACTCAGATGGGGCGGCTGGTTGCGCCGCCGCCGCGCGCAGGGCATTACTTTGTCGTACCGACTGTGGTCCTACTTAGGGACGACTGAAACCACCCCGCGCCTTGTTTCGCGACGGGCTGTCTTAGCGACCGATGGGAGGGCATATGGCTCGCGAATCAGTTCGGTGGAATTACAAATCCGAAGAATTTGAGATCGGTGGCGAACCGGCCATGTGGGGTATTGACGTCGCCGATTTCATAGGCGCAGAGGAGAGGCTTCGATCGGCCTCCCTAACCGACCTCAAGCATGCTGCGAGGCGGTACTGGGCCACCATGTACGACTATGACCTGACCTTCCGGGTCTATGACGTGCCTGAAGAACTTCTTAGAGAAGATGAGGAAGGGTTCAGTCCGATACCTGTTGAGTTCGAGGTATCGGGTGACCATTTCATCGTCACCACGACTATCGCGGTCGAGCCGGGTATCAGGGTCAACGCGCTTGAGCTTGCACAGGTTCTGAGTCCGCAACTCAAGGCCAACCGGGCCGTGTTTCTGGAGGTGCGAGAGGAGGATCTGCCGCTAGCGAAGCTGCTTACGCTCAGTGTCGAGCTTCAAAGTGTTCGCGGCCGGACCCTCGGTGATGCACTTGATCTAGGTCGGTCGCTTCTACAGCTTTGGGAGGCAAGCCTTGGTGGAATGCTGACCCCAGAGTCAGTTGTCGACTTGATCGTCGCGCAGCGCCCCGAGCTGTTGATCGGACAGCCAGAGAGCGATTGGTTGGAGGTCAAGGGGAAGCCTTACGACCTGAAGAACGAGCTGGAGGCCCTAGAGCTGGCAAAGGACATCTCTGCATTCGCAAACGCACCGGCTGGGGGGTTGCTGGTCGTCGGGTTCTCACGAAAGAAAGTCGAAGGCCAAGACCATCTCAAGGGAGTAGCACTTCAGCCAGTTCGCGCAATTGATCCCCGCAAACATCGACAGGCACTCGAGAGGCTGATCCTGCCGCCGCCAGAGGGACTGCAAGTAGAGGCGGTCGAGACTGAGGAAGGCAAAGGCATGTTGGTGATTCGAGTCCCCCCGCAAGCCGCTGCCCTCCAGCCCTTTCTCGTCACCGGCACAGTTGTGGAAGGCAAGGTTTTGGGGAGCCACTTTGCCTTGTACGTGAGGCGAGGCGAGCACTGCGAGCCTGCGTCTCCAGCGGTCATCCACGGCCAGTTGCTCGCAGGCAAAGTTGCGCTTGACTCCATCAGCGACAACGTGAAGGACTCAGGCGTGAGATCGGATAGCTCCTAGCGCGACGTCGGCACCTGGCCCGGTCCGCCGTCCTCCAGCAGCTTCTTCATCGTCTCCAGCAGTTCGCGCTCCCGCCGCTCTCGCGCTTCCTCGCGCTCGCGCCGTTCGCGCCGACGACCACGCACCGCAGGGGCACCGCGGTAGGCAACGAGCACCGCAACCAAGGCCGCGGCCAGAGTCCAGAGCGGGGCCTCGGCAGAAAGGAAAGGACCACTCCAGTAATTGAAGGTGGCTATCGCGGCCTCGATCGCCAAGAAGAAGAGCTGAGTTGTCGAGGGGCGTTCCACCGCATTGCCAACATAGCACAAATTGTTGCATTTAAGAGCTGTCCTTAGTATTGTTACGCAAGCCCGATGAAGAAGAAAGATCCGACCCTCTACATCTCGCCGCTACTCAATCTCGGCCAGATCACCCGTCGCGAAACGCCACTGCGGATCGCCTTCCTGCATCAACCGCAGCGCGGCGGCGGGGCGGGCCCGCTGGCCACGTTGGTGCGCGAGCGCCAGGCGCTCGCCTTCGATCTCTTGCTTTACGCCCACACCGTGGCGCCCCTGGCCGAGGGCCACCCAATTCGTGCCACCTCAGCGCAGTGGATGCACGCGATCGGCATCAAGGAGAGTGTCGGCAACCGTGCCACCGTCTCGCGCTCTTGGGGCTGGCTCGAGCGGCAGGGGCTGGTGCGCAGGCACCGGGAGGGTCGCGTGCGCGGGATCGAGATTCTCCGCGAGGACGGCTCCGGGCGCACTTGGCAGGCCGCCTACGTCGAAGACGAGCCCTACTTTGGGTTGCCACTGGCCTACTGGCGCGGTGGCTACGCGCGCCAGCTAGCGCTCCCTGCGAAGGCGGTGCTCTTAATTGGCTTCTCGCTGCAGTCCCGGGAGGAGGAGTTCTTCGAGCTTCCGCTCGAGCGGGCGAGCGATTGGTACGGACTCAGTATCAGCACCCTGCGCCGTGGGCTCGGCGAGCTTCGCGAGCGCCGTCTCCTGCGACGCTGGGCACAGGAGCGGGATACGCGAAAGTCACCGCTCGGCCACACCTACGATCAACGCTACGCATTGAACAAACTGCGCGAGCCCTGGCCGCCCAAGGAGCCGGTCCCGGAGGAGGGTGAAGGCATTCCGTTTTGACCGGCCCGCTGTCCAACCACCTCGGAACCACGGTTCGGCCGCGACCCCGGGACGCGCGCCAACCGCGAGGCCGACTTCCTCGTCTGCGACCACGGGCGGCTCGGCATCCTCGGAGTGGACGGCGAGGCGTTCCACCCGCCAAGCCGCGCGGCGCAGGACCACAATCACATCCGACGACGAGGGGCCAGCACTGGGCATGGCCTATCGCTTCTCGCGCAAAGCGGGAGCGCTACGAAATCTTTCAACCGTCTGGTCTCCTCGTACTCAGCCCGCCGGGTCCCTACACCAAGAACCAAGGACCCGAATAGGGTTGACCGGTCCGGCGAGGAGGTCGCGGGACGGCAGACGGGTTCAAACTCCAGCCGATCGATACCCGGGGTAGGCATGCGCAGGACGGACAAATCCAAGCCAGCGGCAAATCCGGCAGGGCACTGAACGTGAAGGTCGGTGAAAGCGGCCTCCAGCAGTTCTTGCACGCCGGCCGGGTCGAGTTCAGCTTCAACGGC
>DATMBX010000187.1:0-7111 GCA_035558955.1 Solirubrobacterales bacterium
GTCGAAGTCGACGCCGAGGCGGGCAAGGGTTGCGTTCTGGCCTTCGACCGCCCAGTCGCGGAAGCGCAGCCAGAGCGCGCGCGCTTCGGGCTCGCCTCCCTGGGCACCGGAGATCAGCTCCTGGGCGAGGTCGTCGCGCTCGTCGAGGTCGTGGGCGACGGCGGCGTCCTCGGGGGCGATGTCCTCCGGCGTCCCCTCCTCAGCGACGTAGCGGGCGTAGAGGCGGCCGACGAAGCGGTCGCTCTTCTCGCCCGTCTCCTCGGGGGTCCGGCCGTCGGCGTAGCGGACGTAGCCGGCCATCGCTTCGCCCATCGAGCGACCCGCGTCGCCGATGTGGCTCTGGCGCAAGACCTCGGCGCCCGAGGCCGCCAGGGCGCTGGAGACCGTGTGGCCGAGGGCGATGTTGCGCAGGTGCCCGGCGTGCAGGGCCTTGGTCGCGTTGGGGTCGCAGAAGTCGACGATGACGCGGCGGCCGGGACTGAGGTCGCCGGTGGCGAGCCCGGCAGCGCGGCCCTCTTCGAGCGCGGCGCCTGTTGCGGCGATTCGCTCTTCTGAGAAACGGACGAGTAGGCGTCGCTCGGCGAGCTCGACCTCGCCGACCGCGGGAGAGGCGACGAGGGCCTCGGCGCCCGCCTTGGCGGCCTCGTTCTTGAGGACCACCACCTCGGCGTCGACCGGGCTGTCCGGCTTCAGCGCCGGGACGACGCGGAAGCCTTCGGGGTCGACTGCGCGCAGCGCCGCGTCGAGCTGGTCGAAGAGGTTCTCCTCGTCAAGCGCGGTCTGGGTGCTGTGGCGCATGCGGGGTTTCTACTCGCTGAGGCGGAGAAGCGCACCAGACGGGGCTCGAACCCGCAACCACCGGCTTAGAAGGCCGGTGCTCTACCAATTGAGCTACTGGTGCTTGCCTCCCAAAAGGGACGGCTGAAGGGTATAGCGGCTAGCCCAGCGCTTCGCGAAGGTCCGCGGCGGCGCGCTCGGGGGAGTACGTGACGATGTCGACGCCGGTGGCGAACTCGAATGCCGCCTTGATGCTGAGGCGGGGGGCGATGTCGACGTGCCAGTGGAAGTGCTCGGCGCCGTGAGGGGCGGTGCGAACCCAGAGGTTCAGTTCGGGCGAGCCGTCGAAGCGGGCGGCGAGGGCGCGCAGGGCGGTTCGGATCATCGCGGCGCCGGTGTCGTCGTCCTCGAAGCGGTCGCGGTCGCTGCGCGGGATCACTCGCATCTCATAGGGGAAGCGCGAGGCCCAGGGGCAGATCAGCGCCGCCTCTTCGTCGATCGCGATCAGCCGCTCTCTGCGCCGCACCTCCTCGACCAGGACGTCGCCGAGCAGGCTGTTGCCGCCGGCGCTCTCACGGTAGGCGCCGGCCCGCTCGCGCTCGCGGGCGACCGACGCCGGGACGAAGGGCAGCGCGTAGAGCTGGGCGTGGGTGTGGGGAAGCGATGCCCCGGCTCCCTTTCCCTCGTTGACGATCAGCTGCACGTAGGCCGCGTCGGAGTGGGCGCGCATGCGCTCGCGCCAGGTGGCGACCGCGGCGCCGAACTGCGCCTCGTCAAGCTCGGCCATCGCGGTGACGTGCTCGGGCCCGTTGACGATCACCTCATGGGCGCCGTCGGCGGGGCGCGAGACGAACAGCTCGGGGGGAACACGTGGGTCATCTTCGGCGGGCGCCAGCGCCGGATAGAGGTTTGGCACCACCCGGGTCGTCCACCCGGGGGAATTCGCCTCTTCCCCCTCGGGCCGCGTCGCATAAACCTCAGGCGGCGTCCGCTCTTCGTGTCCCTCACAAAAGGGGCACTCGGCCGGTCCCTTCGCCTCGTTCGCGGAAGTCGCAAAGCCCTCAGGCCGCTGCGACCGGCCCGGCGCGAGCAGGACTCGCAGCCCGGTCAGCTGGTCGATGCGTATCTCTGGGGCGCTCAACTGGCGGGCGGCGGCGGCTTCTCGCCGCTGCCTTTCAGGAACGGCTCGATTACGTCCATCGGAAGAGGAAAGACCACGGTGGTGTTCTGGTTGCTGCCGATCTCCAGCAGGGTCTGCAGGTAGCGCAGCTGCAGGCCGGCGGGGTTGGTGCTGATGATGTCGGCGGCGTCGGTGAGCTTCTGCGCCGCCTGGTACTCGCCCTCGGAATTGATGATCTTGGCGCGTCGCTCGCGCTCGGCCTCGGCCTGGCGCGCCATCGCCCGCTGCATCTGCTCGGGGATCTCGACGTCCTTGATCTCGACCGCTGTCACCTTCACTCCCCAGGGCTCGGTCGACTCGTCGATGATCTTTTGCAGCTCTTCGTTGAGGCGCTCACGCTCGGCCAGCAGCTGGTCCAGCTCCGCCTTGCCGAGCACGGAGCGCAGCGCCGTCTGCGCGATCTGCGAGGTGGCGAGCAGGTAGTTCTCGACCTCGACGATCGCCCGGTTGGAATCGACCACGCGGAAGTAGGCGACCGCGTTGACGCTGGAGGGGACGTTGTCGCGGGTGATCACCTCCTGCGGCGGGATGTTGAGCGTCACCGTGCGCAGGTCGACCTTGACCATGCGGTCGACCAGCGGGATCAGCAGGATCAGGCCGGGGCCCTTGGTCGCGATCAACCGCCCGAGCCGGAAGATCACCCCGCGCTCGTACTCGCGCAGCACCTTCACCGAGGTGCCGACGGCGATCAGCAGGAAGAACGCCAGAACTGCCAGAACTCCGAGCGCAACCTCCATCAGCGTGCTCCTTCCTCGGCTCGGCCTGTGGACGACGTCGCGGCCGCGGGGCGCACCACAAGCGTCAGCCCCTCGACCGCCTCGACGGTGACTCTATCCCCGATCGGCACCGGCTCCACGCCGCTCGGCAGCCGCGCCCGCCAAAGCGCCCCCTCGATCCACACCTGTCCCTCGGGGTCGAGCGCGCTGCGCGCTTCGGCGAGGGCGCCGACCAGTTCCTCGGACCCGGTGCGAACCGGCCCCCCGCGGTGGGCGGCCAGCACTTTGCGGGCGACGACGAAGAAGGTGACGAGAGAGAGGATGCCGAGGGCGATCAGTCCGGGGCCGGCGTAGTCGGCGTAGCTGGAGTCGTCTCCCAAGGCCAGCACGCCGGCCGCGACAAGGCCGCCAGCGCCGAGCGCCGCCAGCACCCCGCCGGTCGGCAGCAGCAGCTCGACGATCAGCAGTGCGACTCCGAGTAGGGCGACGACTACGAAGAAGTCCATGCTTCGATTATCCGCTCTCGCTGCCGCCGAGCGCGTAGCGCTCGACGTCGGCCCGCAGCTCGTCCTCGTCCTCGTAGTTCCCCTGCTTCGTGAAGACGAGATCGCCCTTGCGATCGTAGAAAGCGGTGGCGGGCAGGGCGAAGGCGTCGACGCTGTCGGCGATCTCCTGGTCCGGATCCTCATAGCTGGGGTAGGGGACCGGCTCGCTCTCGAGGAAGGTCGCGGCGGCGGCGCCTGAGTCTTGACTGTCGATTCCGAGGAATGCGACCCGCTTGCCATAGCGCGCCGCGGCGCGCTGGAAGTGGGGGAACTCAAAGCGGCAGGGGCCGCACCAGGAGGCCCAAACGTTGACCACGATCGGGTAGCCGCGTAGGGCGGCGATCCGTCTCTCGTAGGCGTCGACCCCTCCCGGCAGCAGGTCGTTTGCCTGGCGATGAATCGCCGCGAGAGGGGCGGGCGCGCCGGCGAGGGCCTTGGCGTAGTCGGGGTGCTTGCCGCCGTTTTCCGCAACTTGTGACCCGCAGCCGAACAACGTCACGATGAGAACGAAAGAGGCGCCGAGCCAGTGCCGTGCGGGGCGCGCCATTGGCGGGTGCTCAGCTTTGGAATCACTCATCTGGCCTTGATGAGTACAATAAATCCGTTCGGTTCGCTCGGATGCGGGCCGCTGAGATCGCCGGGGGAGGGAAAGACTCTCGGCATCCTCACCCACTTGTCCCGGCCGCACGTCTACGTCCCGGCTGGGACGGACCCCCAAGGGCTTCATGGCCAACACCAGCGCAGTTGCCGCGTCGGCGGCAGTTCCCTCAAGCGACGACATCGATCGCGCGGCGAAGTTTGCCCGCGAGCCCTTCCTGCTAGACGGCGAGGGACCGGAGGCGCTTGCCCCGGGGACGGCGCGGCGCCGGGCGCTGGACGCGGCGCTGGCCGAGATCGACGGTGGGGCGAAGGAGCCGTCGATCGAGTGGCGGCGCGCCTTCTCCCTGCTGCTGGGGCTGGAGCGGCTGCTGGCCGAGGGGTCGCCGAGGCTGCGCGACGGGGCGGAGTTGAATCCGCACCAGGTGGACGCGCTTTCCGGGACGCTGACCGAGTTGATGGCCGAGCAGCAGGTGGCGGCCGACGACGACCGCCGCAACGGCGAGGCGGCTGTGGCCGAAGCGGCGGCGGCCGAAGCGGCGGCGGCGGAGTCAGTCGAGGAGGCCGACCCGGCGGAGGATGACGAGGAGCCACTGGAGCCCGAGGAGCTTGCCCCCGACGAGGAGCCCCAGGACTGGGAGGAAGAGCCGGCCGAGGACGAGGAGGCGCCGATCGCCGAGGCGCCCGAAGATCCCGGCGCCGAGCGCCGCTTCTGGTTCGAGCACGCGACCGGCGCCGGCAAGACCGTGGCCGCGGTCGGCTTCATCGACGCGTCGCGCACCGGCGGCGTCCTCATCCTCACCCACCGCCGCAACCTGGTCGACCAGTTCATCGGCGAGATCTCCGAGCGCGGCTACAAGGAGCGGCTGCGACCGCCGCTGCTCGACGGCCGCGACGACCCCGATGGGCCGGTGACGGTCGAGACCTACCAGTGGTTCGTCCGCAACCACAAGAGAGTCTCCGACGCCTACTCGATCGTGATCTGCGACGAGGCGCACACCGCGCTGGGTGAGAAGACGAGCGCCTGCATCCGCGAGTGGACCGGCCCCGTCTACATCGGCATGACCGCGACGGGCGCGCTGATCGCTCGTCACGTCGCCGACCTCTTCCCGACCCAGACCTCGCGCTTCGACCTCGCCCAGGCGGCGCGGCGCGGGGTGATCGCGCCGCTGCGCTGCCTGCGCATCCCGCCCGGCCCGGGGGTGCGGACGATCGCCAGAGTGCCGCTGCGCAAAGGCGAGGTCGACCAGGACTTCGATCAGGAGGAGCTGGCCGCGCTGCTGGACCAGGAGCCGTTCAACGTGGCGATCGCCGATCTTTACAAGACGCGCTTCCGCAGAGTCCCCGGCGTTCTCTACACGGCGGGCGTCCAGCACGCGAAGAACGTCGCCAGAGCGTTCAAAGACACCGGGATCGTGGCGCGAGCGGTCTCCGGCGAGACGCCGAAGCGCGAGCTGGCAGAGATCCTGGCGGCGTTCGAGCGGGGCGAGGTCGACGTGCTCTGCAACGCGATGCTGCTGGCGGAGGGGTGGAACTCGCCGCGGGCGACGATCTGCATGCACCTGGCGCCGACCGCGTCGCGGCGGATCTACCAGCAGCGGGTTGGCCGGGTGACGCGCCGCGCGCCGGGCAAGGAGGCGGGCCTGGTGATCGACTTCGTCCATCCCGCGACGACCCACGACGAGGCGATCGTCACCCTGCACAGCCTGCTCGACCGCGACGTCTACCGCGGCGGCGCGATCGTGGTGGGGCCGGTGCGGCGCGGGCGCGGGCGCAAGGTGCGCGTGGAGCGCCGCGTCGTCCCCGTGTCCGACGACGAGCCGCGGCGGATGCAGGTGCTGGAGCGGGAGCTGTGGCGGATCGCGGTCGAGAACCTCGATTACCCCGAGCAGCACGCTTGGGCAGCGCTGGCCGGCGCGCGGGTCAACCCGCAGGGCTGGCGCCGGGCGCGGGCGATGCTGCAGAACGACCAGACCAAGGAGCTGCGCAGACGTTTCCTGCTGACCTGTGTGCAGCGCAACCGCAATGCCCAGCTGCGGTTGAAAGCGCTGTCGGAGATCGCCGACCTGGGCGATCCCGATGCCTTCGATGACGCGATCGACATCGTCGGGACCTGGAGCCGCGAGGACAAGCGGGCGGGGACCAAGACGCTGCTGCAAGCGCTGGTCGACAAGCGGATCGGCCGCCGCGACCAGGCGCAGGCGTGGGTCTGGCGGCTCGCCTCCTATACCCGCGAGTTGCACGAGGAGTACGCGGTGCAGCGCTGGCCGGAGACGAAGCGCTTGCTCGGCCTTCTGGTCAACTCCTCCGGGCGGGCGCATGGGCGCAACGCGCGGCGCCTGGTCCATGCGTCCCGAAGACAGGATCGGCGGCTGGCGGTGGCGCTGCTCGCCGCCGCGGTCGCTCACACGCCCGAGGGCGAGGAGGTGTTGCGCGGCGCGCGGATGCGGATGGCGCGGAAACCGTCGGCGATCGCCCGCGAGCTGCTGCGCAACTTCCCCAAGGGCGGCAAACGGAGGCGGAAGCGCAGAAGGCCGAGACAGGGTGCGGTTCCGCATGGAGCGGAGGTCGAGAAAAACGGAGCAGCAGGTAAGGAAGAGAACTCCTCAGGCGCTGAGGTGGACCTCGCCAGCGTTGAGAGTGACGGTGCCGCCGGAGGTGGCGACGACGAGGTTGCCGCGACCGTCGATGCCCCCGGCGACTCCTGAGCCGCCGTCCCAAGCGACCTCCCGGCCACGCAGCGCATTGCGCGCCTCCCAGGCAGCAAGGATCGCCTCATCCCCGGCATCTATCCAGCGCTCTAACGTCGCACTCAACACCGCGGTGCAACGCAAACGACATCTATTGCCTGTCGTTTGCGTTTCACCAGGGGTGGGGGCGAGGGAGGTGGCGCGGTTGCGGAGCTCGGGGGGGAGCTCTTCGGGCTCGATCGTGAGGTTGAGTCCGACGCCGATCACCGCCCAGTCGTCCTGGGGACGCGCCTCGATCAGGATCCCGGCCAGCTTGCGGCCGTCGACCTGGACGTCGTTGGGCCACTTGACTTTGCACTCGATTCCCGGGGTCAGGGCTTCGGCGGTCTCGCAAACGGCGAGTGCGGCGGCGAGGGGAAGCAGCGGACGGTCGCCGAGGGATCGCACAAGCAGCGAGTAGAGCAGCGCTCTGTCGCGCGGCGCGACCCACGTGCGCCCCTGCCTGCCCCGTCCCTCGGTCTGTTCGTCGGCGGTGACCACGGTGCCGTGCGGCGCCCCGGCTGCGGCCAGCTCCCTGGCGCGCGCGTTGGTGGAGTCAGTGACGCG
>DATMBX010000188.1:0-2280 GCA_035558955.1 Solirubrobacterales bacterium
CCGTTCGTCGCGATCTAGAGGCTCGTCTCGGCTCGTCTCTCTCTCGCTCCCGCGCCGCTCGAATTCTCGGAGTCAGCCAGACCGCCCTCGATCGCTGGGTCTCAGCCGGTCGCATCCCGGTTGTTCTCACACCGGCCGGTCGCGCTGAGGTCCCTCGTCAGTTCGTGATCGAGATGCGCGAGGCGATCGACGAGTTGGAGGAACGCGGGGCCACTCGCCACCTCCTCGCTGCCGCGTTGGAGGAGAGGCGGAAGAAGGCGGAGAGAATTGTCCCGGCGTCATCTCCGGGAGAGGCCGCATCCTCTCGTCGGCCGCATGGCCACAGGACTGCCGAGCAGCGGGGCCTCGCCTACCACCGGATCGTCGCCGGGCGCCTGAACGAGCAGATGGTCGACGAAGCCCGGGAGCGAATCGAGCGGCTGGCGGCTGATCGGCACCTGCATCCTCGATACGCCGAGCGATGGCGGCAACTCCTTTCCCGCCCGTTGCCCGATGTCGCGCAGGCAATCTCAGCCGATGACGAAGAGGGTCGGGACCTCCGCCAGAACAGCCCCTTCGCCGGTGTGCTCAACGAGCAGGAACGCCAGCGGATAATCGAGGCGATCCGGTAGTCGGTCATGCGCCGTCACGAGCTTGAGCATGTCATCCGCGCCGCCGCTGCCGTGGCCGGGGACGACGAGCTGGTGATCGTGGGAAGCCAGGCGATCCTTGGCCAGTTTCCGGAGGCCCCCGATTCGCTTCTTGTCTCGAAAGAGGCAGACATCTATCCGCGTAACCGCCCGGAGAGCAGCGACGAAATCGAGGGCAGCCTCGGCAACGGCTCTTACTTTGACTCGACCTTTGGCTACTACGCGCACGCGGTCGGCCCCGAGACGGCGACGGTACCCCGCGGCTGGGAGCAGCGGTTGATTCGAGTGCAAAATGAGAACACGGGAGGCGCGACCGGCTGGTGCCTCGAAGTCCACGACCTCCTGTTGTCCAAGTGCGTCGCCGGACGAGAGCGTGACTGGGAGTTCGTCGAGGAGGCGCTTCGCCAGGGTCTCGCTGACCCCACGGAGTTGCGACGCCGAGCGAGTGATCTGCCTGTCGAGGACTCCCAGCGCAACGCGGTCCAGCGCATGCTGGAGGGCGTCGCCGCGCGGGCTGGCAGAGCGCAATGAGGAAACGCCCTCGGCCATTGGGTCGGCGGCCTGCTCTGAGCGTCGTCCGCCCTCCGCATTACCTTGAAGTCGAGATGTACCAGCAGGCTCTCACCGACACCTCCGCCCCCCAGCGAGTGGCGCTGCGCGACCTCGACGACGGCCAGCGGGTCGAGGGCGTCTACGCCGTGCGCGAGCGGGAGCTGCGGCGCAAGCGCAACGGCGAGCCGTGGCTGCGGCTCAGCCTTGGCGACGCCAGCGGCTCGGTCGAGGCCGTCTCTTGGGAGGACGCCGAGGCGCGCTACGCGCTCGCAGGCTCCGGCTCCGCCGTCTTCGTAACCGGCGTCTTCGAGGTCAGCGACCGCTGGGGCTCGAAGATCAAGGTTTCCGAGCTGCGTGAGGCGGCGCCGGAGGAATACCGCGCGGCCGACCTCGCTCCCGAGTCGGAGATCTCCTTCGACCGCCTTGAGGCCGACCTGCGCGCCCTGCTTGACACGGTGCAGGGCCCCCAGCTGCGTGAGCTGCTCGAGGTCTTCTTCGGCGAGGGGTCGGAGATCTGGGCCCGCTTCCAGGACGCGCCGGCGGCGAAGGTCTACCACCAGGCTTACCGCCACGGGCTGCTCGAGCACACCCTCTCCGTCGCCCAGGCGGTCAGCGCCGCGGCCGCCTTCTTCCCCGGCATCGATCGCGATGTCGCGGTCACCGGCGCCCTCCTCCACGACATCGGCAAGACCGTCGCCTACAACGACGACCCGCTGGCGATCGACCTCACCGACGCCGGCCGGCTGCAGGGCGAGATCCCGCTTGGCTACTACCTCGTTCGCCGCCGGATCGAAGACATCCCCGGCTTCGACCCCGGGCTGGCCCAGGCGGTCCTGCACATCATCCTCAGCCACCACGGCTCCCTCGAGCACGGCTCCCCGGTTGTCCCCGCCACCCGCGAGGCCGTCCTCGTCCACATGATCGACAACCTCGGCGGCCGCCTCGGCAGCTTCGATCGCCTCGAGAGAGAGCTACCGGAGGGCGAGTCCTGGTCCCGCTTCGACCGCGCGCTCTCAGGCTCTGCCTACTTCGGCACTCGCCAAGCCGCTTAGCCGGCCAGGCGATTGGCGCCTGAGGTGGCGCGGCGTTTCATGTGCAG
>DATMBX010000189.1:0-6269 GCA_035558955.1 Solirubrobacterales bacterium
CAAGGGAGCTTGACTGCGAGACCGACGGGTCGAGCAGGAACGAAAGTTGGGCTTAGTGATCCGGCGGTTGCAAGTGGAAGCGCCGTCGCTCAACGGATAAAAGGTACTCCGGGGATAACAGGCTTATCGTTTCCAAGAGTCCACATCGACGAAACGGTTTGGCACCTCGATGTCGGCTCGTCGCATCCTGGGGCTGGAGTAGGTCCCAAGGGTTGGGCTGTTCGCCCATTAAAGCGGTACGCGAGCTGGGTTCAGAACGTCGTGAGACAGTTCGGTCCCTATCTTCTGTGGGCGTTGGAGAGTTGAGAGGAGTCATCCCTAGTACGAGAGGACCGGGATGAACGTGCCGCTGGTGTATCTGTTGTCCTGCCAAGGGCACCGCAGGTTAGCTACGCACGGAACGGATAACCGCTGAAAGCATCTAAGCGGGAAGCCGTCCTCGAGATGAGCTCTCCCATCCCCTTGAGGGAGTAAGACCCCTGGTAGACCACCAGGTTGATAGGCCGGCGGTGTAAACGCAGCAATGCGCTCAGCCGACCGGTACTAATGGGTCGAGGGCTTGACGGATTTAATTACTTATCGATTGCGGCCTTGTGCGGTTTTCAAGCTCCACCGGGGCGGTCTCGCAAAATTCCGGTGGCGCATGGCGAGTGGGAGACACCTCTTCCCATTCCGAACAGAGCAGTTAAGCCACTCAGCGCCGATGGTACTTGGGGGGCAACCCCCTGGGAGAGTAGGTCGCCGCCGGTCCTTCTTTGACTCTGGGCCGCCCATGAGGGCGGCCCTTTGTCGTTCTAGGACTGAGGGGCGAAGCGAGCGATCGCCGAGCTCCAGGTGCCGGTGCTGCGCATACTGCCGCTGCGCCGGCGCCCAGAGCAAGGTGGGGCTGGCCGTTCGACTGGCTCGAGGCCGTATTCGCCTAGGGTGGCGAAGTCGATCGTCAGGTCGATCGCGTCTGCAAGTCTGCTGGATGTCTTTCTTGAATCGAACATGGGTTCGAATTTACGGACGGTTCCGGACGGCACGTCGATCCTGCACAGGTTTTTGCATTTCGTGCCTGGCGAAGGCGAGAACGAGGGCGGCTGTCTTCGCCGGTTTCTCGACGCTGGGTGAGTGGCCGGCCCCTTCGACGAGCACTGTCTTGGCGCCCGGAATCGCGCCGTATGCGCTGAGTGCCTTTGCTGAGTCGTAGATCTGCTCGTCGCTGCCGAAGATCGCCAGTAGAGGGATGCCTGCCTCGCGGATCCGCCTATCGAGCGGGGCGTCCTGGACGTAATCGTTCTCGGCCATGGCCGCCTCGTCGTACGACGTATAAGTCATGCGTCGGAAGTCCTCCACGAATTCCGGTGGGACCTCGTAGCCCGGCGCGAAGGCCTCACCGAGGCCGTCCTCGACCGCGAAGTCCGGCATGATCTGCCAGAGACCCTCTCCAATCACCGGTACGAATGTCAGCTGCGCGGTGAATGGAAGCCCGCCCGCTTCGTAGTCCTCGTTGTTCGGCGCCTGGTCGACGATCACCAGGCGCTCGACCAGGTCTGAATGCCCCAGCGCCAGCGCGGTCGCGACGGTCCCGCCGAGAGAGTGGCCGACTACCGTGGCGTCGTCGACGTCGAGCCGGGAAAGCGCTTCGGCGACGAGTGCCGCCTCGTCCTCCATCGAGTAGCCGGACTCCGGCTTCTCCGAACCCCCGAACCCGAGCAGATCAACGGCGATGACGCGGTGTTTGCGTTCAAGCGCCGGCATCATCTCGTCCCACCAGTCGATCGCGCAGGTGAAGCAGTGGATGAGGACGATCGGGTCGGCGTCGCGCGGGCCACTGTCGACAACCTGGAGATCGCCGCCCGTCAGCGACAGGATCTTGCCGCCGGGCACGTTCGCCTCGGCGGGCTTCGTCTGATCGCCGACGATCAGCGTGTTCACGGCGAGCAGCGCCGCCAGGACGACGGCGGTGCCGATCAGGATCTTCCAGCCCCTGCGCATGCCGGTCGTTACCCTAGCCCAGTCATGGAGAAGTTCGTCATCGAAGGTGGGGCGCCGCTCTCGGGCGAGTTGACCGCCGCCGGCAACAAGAACGCGGCTCTGCCGATCCTCGCCGCCTGCCTGCTGACGGAGGAGGAGCTGCTGCTGCACAGGGTGCCGCGGATCCGCGACACGGAGGCCCAGATCGCCCTGCTGGAGCGGCTCGGCGTGGAGGTCGCCTGGATCGGCGACAACAGCCTGCGCCTCTGCGCCTCGGCGGTTTCCGCCGCCGAGGTGGATGAGGAGCTCTCGAAGAGAATCCGCGCGTCGTTCCTGCTCGCCGGGCCCTTGCTGGCCCGCTTCGGCGAAGCTCGCATGCCGCCGCCGGGCGGCGACTTCATCGGCCGCCGTCGCCTCGACGCCCACCTCGACGCCTTCAAGGACCTCGGCGCCCAGGTCGATGGCGATCGCTGGATCGAGCTGACCGCCCCGGGCGACGGCCTGCGCGCCTGCGCCATCTTCATGGACGAGCCCTCGGTGATGGGAACCGAGAACGCGCTGATGGCCGCGGCGCTGACTCCCGGCCCGACCACGATCGCGAACGCCGCCTGCGAGCCCCACGTCCAAGACTTGGCAAGGCTCCTGACCAAGATGGGAGCCACGGTCGACGGGATCGGCTCCAACGTGATGACCGTGCATGGGCGCGACCGCCTCGGCGGCGCCGAGCACACTGTCTCTCCCGACCACATCGAGGTCGCCAGCTTCATGGCGCTCGCCGCGGCGACCCGAGGAGAGGTTCGCATCCGCGACGCCGAGCCCGCCGACCTGATCATGATCCGCCGCCAATTTCGCCGCCTCGGCCTCGAGTCGACGATCGAGGGCAACGACGTGGTTGTGCCCGCGGAGCAGGAGTTGCGAATCCGCGCCGACGTCGGCGATGCGATCCCGAAGATCGAAGACGGGCCCTGGCCTGCCTTCCCGGCCGACCTGACCTCGATCGCCCTCTCCCTCGCCACCCAGGCGAACGGGGAGATCCTGATCTTCGAGAAGATGTTCGAGAACCGCCTCTTCTTCGTCGACAAGCTGGTCGCGATGGGCGCTCGGATCACGCTGTGCGATCCCCACCGGGCGATCGTCAGCGGTCCGAGCCGGCTTCACGGCGAGCGCGTCGAAAGCCCCGACATCCGCGCCGGGATGGCGATTCTCATCGCGGCCCTGGCGGCTGAGGGCACCTCGGAGATCGGCAACATCCGGCAAATCGATCGCGGCTACGAGCAGATCGAGGAGCGGTTGCGCGGGCTCGGCGCCCAGATTGAACGGGTCGCTGCGGAAGTCGCCGCGTAGCAGGGCTTTCGATCCGACTCTCGTAAGGTCCGGCGGATGATCCATCCCATCCCCACAGGCACGCGCGACGTGCTCCCCGACGAGATGAGGGAGCTGCGGCGCCTGCACCTGGCGCTGATCGACGTCTTCGAGAGCCGTGGCTACGGGGAAGTGGCGACGCCCGCGATCGAGTACGACGAGGTGCTGGCGCGAGGCGGCGGCCGCACCGCGGACTCCGCCTACCGCTTCTTCGACGAGCGCGGCGACCTGCTGGCGCTGCGCTCCGACATGACGATTCCGATCGCGCGGCTGGTGGCGTCCCGCTATGCCAATGCGGAGCCTCCGCTGCGCCTCTGCTACCTGGCCAACGCCTATCGCGCGGTCCGTCCCCAGCGCGGCCAGATGCGCGAGTTCGCGCAGGCCGGAGTGGAGCTGATCGGCGCCTCGGCGCCGGAAGGGACCGCTGAGGTGGTCGAGGTTCTGGAGGCCGCGCTTGACGCAGCCGGCCTGGATCGGGCTGTGATCGGGCTGGGCGACGCCGACCTCTACCGCCAGCTTCTCACCGAGTTGGGGATAGAGGGCGAGGTGCGCGATTCGGTTTTGGAGCGACTCGCGGCACACGACCTCGTCGGCCTCGAAGTCGAGCTTTCCGAGGTGAAGGGGATCGGCGAGGAGCAGGTGCAGACCTGCGTCGCCCTCTCACAGCTTCGCGGCGGTAGTGAGGTTCTGGATCTCGCCCGCGAGTTGGGCGGCGGCGCCGTCGAGCGCGCCACGGCGCGGATTCAGGAGACCTTCGAAGCGCTGGAGGAGCGTGGTGTCGCCGACCGGGTGCGGATCGACCTCGGGCTGTTGCGCGACCTCGGCTACTACAGCGGCGCCATCCTCGAGGTCTACGACCCGGCGATCGGCCACGTCCTCGGCGGCGGCGGCCGCTACGACGGGTTGCTGAAGCGTTTCGGCGTCGACCTGCCGGCGGCGGGCTTCGCCCTCTATCTGGAGCGCGTCCACGTCGCCCAGATGGAGGAGGAATCGCGAAGGGGGGCGGGCTCGTGAGCGTCGAGGTCGCCGGGATGGGACACGCCAAGTCCGAAGGCCCGCTGAAGCTGGCGGTGCCCCGTGGCGCCCTGCTCGAGGGAACGCTGGACGCGCTCGACGCGGCCGGGATCGACACCTCCGAGGTGCGCGGCGAGTCCCGCTCGCTGATCTTCGAGGGTGAGGAGATCACCCTGGTGACGATGCGCCCTTCAGACGTTCCCACCTATGTGGAAGCCGGGGCGGCCGATGTCGGCATCACCGGCAAGGACGTGTTGCTCGAGCAGTCTGACCGCATGGTCTACGAGCTGCTGGACCTCGGCTTCGGTCGCTGCCGGATGGTGCTGGCCGGGCGCAAGGGGGACGAGCGCTTGGGGGAGGCGGAGCGGCGCCTGGGCATGATGCGAATCGCGACCAAGTACCCGCGCATCGCCGAGCGCCATTTCGAGAGCACCGGGCGCCAGGTCGAGGTCATCGAGGTGAAGGGCTCGGTCGAGCTTGCGCCGCTGATCGGCCTCGGCGACGGGATCGTCGATCTGGTCGCGACCGGCAGGACGCTGGAGGAAAACGACCTCGAGGTCCGCGAGGAGATCGTCGAGTGCACGGCGCGCTTCGTAGCCAACCGTGTCGCGCACAAGCTGCGCGCGGCGGAGGTCGATGCGCTGACCGCGAAGCTGCGCGATGGGATCGCGTTGTGAGAACGCGGCGCTTCGAGTGGGGAGGTGCCGCCACGACCGCGAGCGCAATCCGGGAGTGGGCCGCCGAGTCGACGCCGCCGGTCGACGTCGGGGCGATCGAGCGTGAGGTCCGCGAAGGCGGCGACGAGGCTTTGCGGCGGCTGACTGCTCGTTTCGACGCGACCGAGCGCGCGCCGGAGTCTTTGCGGGTTGCAACGGGGGAGGCTGAGCGAGCCCTTGCCGCCCTCGACCCCGCGCTCCGCGAAGCGATGGACGTAGCCGCCACAAACATCCGCGCCGTTGCCGAAGCGCAAATCGACCCGGTGCAACGCTTTGTCCCCCTATCGCAGGGACAAAGCATTGCAGTGCGCGAAGTGCCGGTGGGGGCCGCGGGTGTATACGTGCCGGGCGGCCGAGCGGCCTATCCGTCGAGCGTGCTCATGTGCTGCATCCCGGCCCTCGTCGCGGGGGTCGAGCGGATCGCGCTCGCGTCGCCGCCGGGGCCGAACGGCGACGTCAACCCGCTGGTCCTCGCCGCGGCGGCACTCTGCGGGGTCGAGGAGATCTACGCGATGGGGGGCGCCCAGGCGATCTTCGCGCTCGCCTACGGCACGGAGACGATCGACCCTGTCGACGTCATCGCCGGCCCCGGCAACGCCTGGGTGCGGGAGGCGAAGCGCGCCGTCTACGGCCAGGTGGGAATCGACTCCCTCGCCGGCCCCTCCGAGCTGATGGTCGTCGCCGGACACGACGTCGACCCCGAGTGGGCAGCGCTCGATCTCTGCGCCCAGGCCGAGCACGGCGCCGAGGGCCCTCTGGTCGCGGTCGCCGTCGAAAAGGCCGTGCTCGATGCCGTCGAAGAGGCGACCGGGAGCGCCGCCGCCGAGCTCCCCGAGGTCGGCGAGGCCCCCTTGGCGCTCGTCCAGGTCCCCGATCTGGCCGACGCGATCGACCTCGCCAACGCCTTCGCGCCCGAGCACCTGCAGCTGATGGAGGAGGACGCGGCCCTGCTTGCCGACCGGGCGACGACCGCCGGCTGCGTCTTCGCCGGCCGCTACTCCGCGACCGCCTTCGGCGACTACGTCGCCGGGTCGAACCACGTGCTGCCCACCGGCGGCGCCGGTCGCTTCTCCGGTCCGCTCGGGCCGGCAGTGTTCCGGCGCCGGATCTCGACGGTGAAGGTCTCCGCCGAGGCGGCGGCGAAGCTTGCTCCGCACGTCGACACGATCGCTCGTGCCGAAGGCTTCCCCGTCCACGGCGAGTCGGCGATGATTAGGA
>DATMBX010000190.1:0-2672 GCA_035558955.1 Solirubrobacterales bacterium
AACATCCTCATCCGCCCGGTGATCTCGGAGAAGAGCTACGCGCTGATCGCCGAGGGCAAGTACACGTTCCGGGTCGACGATCGCGCCCACAAGACGCAGATCGCCCAGGCGGTCGAGGAGATCTTCGACGTCCACGTCGCCGCCGTGCGCACCGCCAAGGTGCGGGCCAAGCCGAAGCGCCGCGGCCTGCATCAGGGTCGCACCCGGGCCTGGAAGAAGGCCGTCGTCCAGCTCGCCCCCGGCGAGCGAATCGAGCTGTTCGAAGGCGCGGAGACCGCGTAGAGATGCCGAACCGCAAAACGAAACCGACCAGCCCCGGCCGCCGCTTCGCCACCTACCCGCTGCGCGAGCAGCTGACCGCGAGCGAGCCCGAGCGCAAGCTGACGGAGGGCCTGCGCAAGTCCGGCGGCCGCAACGCCAACGGCCGCATCACCGCCCGCCACCGCGGCGGCGGCGCCAAGCGGCGCTACCGCAAGATCGATTTCAAGCGGCTCAAGGACGGCGTGCCGGCGAAGGTCGCCAGCATCGAGTACGACCCGAACCGAAGCTGCTACATCGCCCTGCTGCACTACGCCGACGGGGAGAAGAGCTACATCCTCGCCCCGGCGCAGCTCTCGGTCGGCGACGAGGTCAAGTCGGGCCCCGGCGCCGACATCAAGCCCGGCCACGCGATGGCGCTGCGCGAGATGCCGACCGGCACGATCGTCCACAACGTGGAGATGACCGCCGGGCAGGGCGGCAAGCTCGGCCGCGCCGCCGGCACCGCGATCCAGCTCGTGGCCAAGGAGGGGGACATGGTCACCCTGCGGCTGCCGTCCTCGGAGATGCGGCTCCTCCGCGCCGAGTGCCGGGCGACGGTCGGCGTCCTCTCCAACGCCGAACACCAGAACTTGAAGGTCGGCAAGGCCGGCCGCAACCGCCACAAGGGCAAGCGCCCGCAGACTCGCGGCGTCGCGATGAACCCAGTCGACCACCCGCACGGCGGCGGCGAGGCGCACCACACCCCCGGCGGCCACCCGGTCACCCCGTGGGGCAAGCCGACCCTCGGCTACCGGACGCGCAAGAAGGGCAAGCAGTCGGACCGCTACATCGTGCGCGGCCGCCGGCGCGGGAAGAAGAAGAGGTAGGCGATGGGACGCTCGACGAAAAAGGGACCGTGGGTCGAAGAGCGCCTGATGCAGCGCGTCTCCGCGATGAACGAGTCCGGCAACAAGCAGATGCTGAAAACGTGGTCGCGGATGTCCACCGTCTTCCCGGAGATGGTCGGTCACACGATCGCCGTCCACGACGGGCGCAAACACGTCCCGGTTTTCATCTCCGAGTCGATGGTCGGGCACAAGCTGGGCGAGTTCGCCCCGACCAGGACATTCCGCTCCCACTCCGGCACCGGCAAGGGCGAGTAGCGATGACAGACGAGAGAAAAGCCAGAAGAGCGGCGAAAAGACCGACTGCCAGAAGAGCGGCGCCGAAAAGAGCCACCGGCAGAAAAGCCGAGGCGAAAACGGCTGCGAGAAAAGCGCCGGCGAAGAAAGCCACGAGAAAAGCGGCGCCGAAAAAAGAGGCGGCGAAGCCCGCGGCCAAGGCGAAGCCGAAGAAGGAAGTCGCGATCATGGTGCGGGCCAGCTCCCGCTACGTGCGGATCGCGCCGCGCAAGGCCCGCCTGGTCGCCGACCAGGTGCGCGGCCTGCAGATCGACAGAGCGCGGGCGCTCCTGCAGTTCTCGCCGCGCAGCGCCGCGCAGGGCATCCAAAAGCTGATCGACTCCGCCGCCGCCAACGCGGAGAACAACCACGACCTGATCGCCGACGAGATGCGCGTCGCCGAGATCACCGTCGACGAAGGGCCGACGCTGAAGCGCTTTCGCCCGCGGGCCCTGGGCCGCGCCACCCCGATCCACAAGCGAACCAGCCACATCTCCGTGGCCCTGAGCCCGGAGGAGTAGGAAAGCATGGGACAGAAGATCCACCCCGAGGGCTTTCGCGTCGGCTACATCCACGATTGGAAGTCGAGCTGGTTCGACGAGAAAAACTTCGCCGACATCCTGCTCGAGGACCTCAAGATCCGCGACCACATCGAGGGCAAACTCGCCCACGCGGGCCTCTCCGACATCACGATCGAGCGCCGCGGCGAGATCGCGGTCGACATCCACACCGCCCGCCCCGGCATCGTAATCGGCAAGTCGGGCAGCGAGGTCGACGCGCTGCGAAAGGACCTGCACAAGCTGACCGGCAAGCCGGTGAAGGTGAACATCCGCGAGGTGAAACGCCCCGAGCTGGACGCCAAGCTGGTCGCCCAGTCGATCGCCGAGCAGCTGCAGAACCGGGTCGCCTTCCGCCGCGCGATGAAACGCGCCCTGACTTCGGCGATGCGCTCCGGCGCCAGAGGCGTGAAGGTCCAGGTTTCCGGGCGCCTCGGCGGCGCCGAGATGGCGCGGACCGAGGGCTACTCCGACGGCCGGGTGCCGCTGCACACGCTGCGCGCGGACATCGACTACGGCTTCTTCGAGGCGCGCACGACGACCGGCCGGATCGGCGTCAAATGCTGGATCAACAAGGGCGAGGTCATGCCCGAGGGGTTCCGCTCCGACCAGGTGCCGGGCGACGACGAGGGGGCTGCCCAGGGCGGGCGTCCCGGAGGCGGCCGTCCGCCGGGCGGCGACCGCGGCCGCGGAG
>DATMBX010000191.1:0-2083 GCA_035558955.1 Solirubrobacterales bacterium
GTGGACGTGGCAGTCGACGAAGCCGGGCAGGACGTAGAGGCCGCTGCCGTCGATCTCCCGCGTGGCGCCGCCGGGACGCGCGTCGGGGCGGATCGGCAGGTGGGGATACCCGACCGAGCGCACCTCCAGGATCCGGTTGCGCGCGATCACGATGTCCACGGGACCCTGGGCCGGGGCGCCGGTGCCGTCGATCAGCGTCACGCCGCGGAGGATCAACCGCTCGAAGGGGCCCTCGCCTTCGCCGGCGGGGCGATCCGGGGCCGGCCGGATGGTTTGCGCCGGCGCGTCGCCGACGAGGGCGCCGAGCATCAGCGCGATGGCAATGAGACTGGCCCGACCGGTACGCACGCCGCAGCAGGACATGGGAGGGTTCCTCGGAGCGCGTATTATAGCCGCCGGATGAATGCCCTTCCCGGCGTCCGCGCCGCTGCCGTCCTCGTTGCCGGGTTGCTCGCGACGCTGCCCGGAGCGGCGGCCGGCCAGACCGCCGTCCCGGCCACCCGGGTTCTGCGGACGGCCGAGGCGCGAGAGGTGTTCCTCGACAAGGCCGACGTGGTCGGCGCCAAACAGCTGGGCAAGGGCGTCACCAAACCGTGGCGGCTGACCCTCAAGGAGGGTGACGTCGTCCAGGACGCCGCCTTCCAGGACGTCGACGCGCACAAGGAAGAAGCCCGCTTCCGGAGCGGCCGGACCGAGCGGGATTTCCGCGACTTCTACGGCTACAACATCGCCGCCTACCGCCTCGCCCGGCTGCTCGGCTACGACGACCTCGTGCCGGTGTCGGTCGAGCGCGTATGGAAAGGCCGGCGCGGTGCGTTGACCTGGTGGGTCGACAAGAAGTGGGACGAGGACGAACGGGTGAAGGAGGGCGCCGAGCCGCCCGACGTGCCGGCGTGGGAGCGACAGCTCTATCTCGCCCGCGCCTTCAACGCCCTCGTCGCCGACACCGACCGCAACCTCGGCAACCAGCTGGTCACCGCGGATTTTCACCTCTGGCTCATCGACTTCACGCGCGCCTTCCGGCATACGCAGGAGCTGAAGACGCCGTCGCTGCTGCGTCGCATCGATCGGCGTTTCTACGATCGGCTCAAGGCGCTACGCGAGGAGGACGTCGAGGCCGCGTTGTCCCGGTGGGTGGAGCCGCTGGCGCGCAAGGCGCTGCTGGCGCGGCGCGACGCGATGGTCGAGCACTTCGCGGTGCTCGCCGATCAGCGCGGCGACCAGAGCACGGTCTTCTACGAATCCGACCCCATGTCCCCCCGTTCGCAGGAGCAGCCATGAACGCCGTCGTCCACGAAGCCATCAACCGCCAGATCAACGCCGAGCTGACCGCGTCGTACTCGTACCTGCAGATGTCGGCGTTCTGCGCTCGCCAGTCGTTCAACGGCTGCGCGCACTGGCTGCGACTCCAGAGCCAGGAGGAGTACGGGCACGCGATGAAGCTGTACGACTTCCTCATCGCCCGCGACGGCGCGGTGGAGCTCGGAGCGATGCCCGCCCCGAAGCAGACCTTCGACACCATCGCCGCGGTCTTCGAGGCGGCGCTGTCGCAGGAGCAGGACGTGAGCCGGCAGATCGACGCGCTCTACGAGCTGGCGTTCCGCGAGAAGGCGTTCTCGGCGACCGTCGAGCTGCAGTGGTTCCTCACCGAGCAGGTCGAGGAGGAGAAGTCGGCGCGCGAGATCGTGGCGAAGTTCCGGCTGGTGGGGAATGATCCCGCGTCGCTCCTCGACCTCGATCGCGAGCTCGGCTCGCGGGCCGGCACGGAATAGCCGACGCACCGGCCCGCCAATAGCCTTGGGGCGACAGGCCCGTGTGATGGCCATTCTGCCGCTATGAACGTCATCGTCGGCACGTGGGCGGGACGCGCTGCCTGGGTTCGGTGGGGAATCGGGGCGGCGTCGGTCGCCTACCTCGGCTTTCTCCTTGTCGGATATCACGTCACAGGAACCGCTCGACGTCATCACGTCGAGTCAGCGTGGTACGCCTTCGGTGCTATCGCCATTGTGCTGGCGGTGCTGGCTGGGAGGGCGAGACGACCTGACTCGATTGTCGACGTGCCTCAGCGAGGCCGTTTTCGCGA
>DATMBX010000192.1:0-12229 GCA_035558955.1 Solirubrobacterales bacterium
CAAGGTGATCGGGTCGCCTGGCTTCCCGATGGATGAGGACCGGCTCCGCGAAGTCGCCGGCGCCATGTACGACCGCTCGCACAGACCGGCGGGAGTCCTTCGCCAGATCCACGCGATCTCGGCTTCCGGCAACCGGACGACCGCACTGGGCCGGTTGCGACTGCCCGTAACCGTGCTCCACGGCACCCGCGATCAACTGATCCGTCCCAGCGGCGGCCGCGCCACCGCCCGAGCCATCCCCGGCGCCCGCCTATGCCTGATCGAGGGCATGGGCCACGACCTTCCTCGCGAGCTGTGGCCAACCTTCGCCGAAGAAATCGCCGCTACCGCCGCCCGGGCGAGTAAAGGTGAGGCGGAGAAGCAGGCCGCCTGATTCACCGCGCTTCGGCCAGCCGCTGGTCCAATTTACGATTGAGGGAGTGCGGCTGAGAGGATTCGAACCTCCACGCTCTTTCGAGCAATACGACCTGAACGTATCGTGTCTGCCAGTTCCACCACAGCCGCTGGCAGCAAGCAATTTAGCGGTTGACCCGCAGGAAACGCGACCCAGCTGTCTCGCTAGAATGCCGCCTCCACGCCGCTATCGTCTAGGGGACTAGGACGCCGGATTCTCAGTCCGGAAACCGGGGTTCGAATCCCCGTAGCGGTGCTTCTCGTCGCTGTCCCTTCTGAGTCCAGCGACCGCGGGGTGGGGTTCCTACACTTGAGGCATGTCTCTCGAGATTCGCGACTCCACTTACACCCTCTACCGGCGTGGGATCGAGTTGCTTGAGGATGGGTCGTTCGAGCAGGCTGCCGAGCCGCTGGCGGAGGCGGCGCGGCGGGCGCCGGAGAAGTCTTCGGTGCGCGAGGCGTTGGGGCGGGCCTATTACCGCTCGGGGCGGTTCGCGGATGCCGCGGCCGAGTTCGAGGCGGTGGTCGAAACGCACAACGTCAACGACTACGCCCACTTCTGCCTCGGCCGGGCGTTGACCAAGATCGGGGAGACGAGGCGGGCTCGTCACCACCTGGCGCTTGCCTCGAACCTGCGCCCCGACCGCAGCGACTACCGCTACTACCGAGAGCGCCTGGCGGCGGCCTCCCAGGTCTAGAGCCCGGCGATCAGCTTGCCGGCGTTGGCGCTGCTGAAGTAGGGGCTGAAGGTGTGGACGCGGTCGCCTTTGAGCCCGTAGCTGATCAGGCCGTTGATCATGGTTCCGCCGTTGATCAGCCAGCCCCCGCCGCTGGCGCCCGGGGCCCAGTGGCAGCGGATTGACATCGTCGGTTTGCCGCCGAGTCTGTACGTGTTGCGATCGCTGCCGACGAAGGGAGAGTCGCATTGCTGCAGGTAGCCGATTCTCCCCGGGTAGCCGAAGGTCTGGAACTGCTGGTTGCGCGAGAGGTCGAGCGCCACTCCCACGCCGCCACCCACCGCATCGGCCACATTCTGCGCGGTCGCATTGGGATAGGTGAGGAAGGCGCCCATGTCGAAGTTGGGGTTGCCCCGCTTGACCCACGGGGTGAGCGCGTAGACCTTTGCGCGCTGGGCGACGAAGGCGCCGAACGGGGCCTGACCGCCGTTGTAGGCGGGGACGAACTCCATGTACGTCAACCAGAAGCTGAACCGGGTGCCGTCCACCGGGCCGGAGTTGAGGCAGTGGCCGGCGGTCAACACCAACTGCCTGGTCGGGCTGTCGATCGCCGTCCCCGAGCAGAAGCCCGCCCGCCCGCCTTGGCGCACGAAGATGCGGCCGTTGACTGCGAAGGGAAAGATTGTGGGATCGGGGACGGCGGCGTAGCTGGCGGTTGCCGTCGGTTCTCCGCCTGCACCGCCGCTTCCATCCAAAGGACGCGCGTTGCGCATCCGCTCCGGGGTCCAGTAGTCGTTGACCCGGGAGACGTAGGCGGCTTCGCCGGCCTCACTCGCGAACGCGCCGCGCGGCTCGTGGATGCGCATTGCCCCATTCGCGGTGCTTGGGCCGAGTGCAGTCGCCGGCACACAAGCGAGTGCCGCGAGTAGGCACGCGGCACGGCATTTCACTCTGGGTGAGACCCCCGCCATGTCCATTGAGCATAAGCGGCCGGGTCAGCCGCCCCCGGCAGCTTTTCCCTCTGCTGGCTCGTTCCGTTTCTCCCCGAGCGCGCCGGCTTTGTCGCGGTGGCGGGCTGGAAGCACGGCGATCACTGTCGTTCCCTGGTCGGGCGCGCTCTCCACTTTCAGGGTTCCACCCGCCAGCGTCACCCGCTCTCGCATTCCCAGCAGGCCGAACCCGTCGGTTTCGGCCGCGGGGTCGAAGCCGCGTCCCTCGTCGTGGATTCGCACCTGGATGATCTCGTCGGCCTCGGTCACTTCCACCATGGCGCTGTCCGTGCCGGCATGCCGCGCCGCGTTGTTGAGCGCCTCCTGTACCAGTCGGTAGACCGTGTCCTCGATCTGGCTGACAAGGCGGGTTGGGTATCGGCCGGAGCCGTAGGCGAGGTCGATCCGCAACTCGGCGTCCAGAACCTCCCCCCAGGTGAGGCGCTCGACCAGCGCCTCCAGCGCCGGCGCCAAGCCCAGCTCGTCGAGCGCCGCGGGGCGCAGGTCGGCGATCAGCCGGCGCATCTCGGCGATAGCGGTGTCCACCCGCTCGATCGCCTGGGTCAGCAGCTTGCCGGTCTCGGCTTCGCCGCCGCCGCGCCGAGCGGTGGACAGCATCACTCGCAGTCCGGCCATGCTCTGCAACGCCTCGTCGTGGAGCTCGCGAGCCCAGCGGCCGCGTTCGCGCTCGGTCGCCTCGATGCTGTCGCGCATCCTGTCTTCGGCCACCGACTGCGCCGTCGCCACCGCGGTCGCCGCGCTGGCCGCGAAGGAGTCGAGCACCCGCTCGTCCTCTTCGGTGAAGCCCCCGCTCCTGCCCAGGGAGTCGAGGGCGACCAGCACACCAAGCGCACGGCCGCGGAAGATCAGCGGCACCAGCAGCGCGGCGACGCCGGCATCCGGATTGCTGGGGCGGGAGAGAAGGTCGGGGCCAATGCGGGAGAGGCGGTCCGGGCGCCGCGACTTCAACACACGGCCGGGCGCAGAGCCCCCGATCGGGATGCTCATCTCCGCGTCGTGGTCGAGTTCCCCGGCGGCTGCGGATACCCGCAACTCGCCGCCGCCTTCGAGGAGGATCAACAGCGAGCGCGCCTCGACCAACGCCCTGCCGCGCTTGACGATCGTCTCCAGGATTCGGCCGAGGTCGGTCTCGCCGCCGACCGCTCGGGCGATCTCAGTCGTCGCCTCGAGCCTTCGCACCGCTCGCTTGAGGGTGTCGCGCTGCTCCTCGACGCTGCGATAGAGGCGGGCATTGTCGATCGCGATCGCGGTCCACTCGGCGAGGATCAGGGCCGACTGTTCGTCGGCCCCGTCGAATTCGCCCTCTGCCTTCTCGGTCAGGTAGAGATTGCCCCAGGCGCGCCCCCGGATCACGATCGGCACCCCGAGGAAGCTGCTCATCGGCGGGTGGCCCGGCGGGAAGCCGTAAGAGCGGGGGTGCTCGCCGACATTGGCCAGTCGCAAGGGCTGCGGTTGCTCGATCAGCAGGCCGAGGACGCCGCGCCCGCGGGGCAGGTCGCCGATTTCCCTGCGCCTTCTCTCGTCGATGCCGTGGGTGATGAAGCGCTCCAACTCCCGGCGGTCGTCGTCGAGCACGCCCAGCGCCGCGTAGCCGGCGCCGGTCAACTCGCAAGCGACTTCCAGCACCCGGGCGAAGATCACTTCGGGATCCAGTTCGGCCACCAAGCCGCGGCCGACTTCGATCAGCTGGCGCAGGCGGGGCTCGTCGAGCGCGCCACTGTCGTACAGCGCCGGTCCCACCTCTGCGCACCCCCAGTCGATCGACGACTCAGTCACCCAACTATCTCTGCTCAGGAGTAGTTGAGCAAGACAACTTTTAGTGGAATTGCGGGTAAATTGGGCTGCGGGCGGCAAAAGCTCGCGGGAAAACCCGGATGGCAGGGGGGCGAGCGGCGAGATTAGATGAAGGGGATGAACTCGCCAGGCGGCCCCCAGGGCGACGGTAATCTCGTCGCGATGCCCATCAAGCGCGACGACAGAGGGCGAGATGAGGCGACGACGACGATCGTCCTCGCCGATGACCACACGGTCGTGCGCAACGCCTTGCGGATGCTGTTGGAGGCGGAGGACGACCTCGAGGTCGTCGCCGAGGCCGGCGACGCCGAGACCGCCGTCCGCTACGTGCGCGGACACAAGCCGACGGTGCTGATCCTCGATCTCAACATGCCGAGGCGCTCCAGCCTGGAAGCGATTCCCGATATCCAGGAGGCCTCGCCAAGGACCGAGATCGTCGTGCTGACGATGCAGAACGAGCCGGCCTTCGCCCGCAAAGCTCTACAGGCGGGGGTGCGCGGCTATGTGTTGAAGGAGGCCGCCGACTCCGAGTTGGTGCAGGCGGTGCGCAGCGCCGCCCGCGGCGACACCTATTTGCAGCCTGCGCTGGGCGCGCGGCTCGTCGCCGAGCCGGAGTCCCAGCGTGGCGGGGAGCTGAGCGAGCGCGAGGGAGAGGTGCTGCGGCTGATCGCGCTGGGGCACACCAACGCGGAGATCGCCGAGCAGCTCTACCTCAGCATCCGCACCGTGGAGAGTCACCGGGCGCACATCCAGCAGAAGCTGCAGCTGTCGAGCCGGGCCGAGCTGGTCCACTACGCGCTCCAACACGGCATGATCGAGACCTAGCCGGCGGTGCTCATGTCGTCGGGACGGTGAGCTGGTGGCGCGACCCGAGTTCGTCGAGGTGCCTCCCCAGCCGCTGGATCGGTACCGCCCCCTCCTGGGATCCGAGTACGAGGTCTTCGAGGAGATCGCCGGCCGAGCGCGCAAGCTCTTCTCCGGCCGGGCGGTCTGGCACGTCAACTCGACCCACCGCGGGGGCGGCGTGGCGGAGATGCTGCGCGCGCTGCTGCCGTATGTACGCGGCGTCGGAGTGGACACCCGCTGGGTCGTGTTGCGCGACGGGCCGGACTTCTTCACGATCACCAAGCGCCTCCACAACAACCTCCATGGCGACCCCGGTGACGGTGGTTCGATGGGGAAGGAGGAGCGGGCGATCTACGAGGAGACGCTGGCCGAGAGCGCCCGTCACCTGACCCGGCTACTGCAGCCCGGCGATGTCGTCTACTTACACGACCCTCAAACGGCCGGCCTGGTGCCGGCGGTGCGGGACGGCGGGGTCGGGGTCATCTGGCGCTGTCACATCGGGGTGGATGAGCCGAACGACCTGGTCCGCCGCGCCTGGGACTTCCTCCGACCCTATGTGGAGCAGGCGGACGCCTATGTCTTCTCCCGTCCCCAGTACGTTTGGGAGGGACTCGACGTCGAGCGGGCCTGGATGGTGCCGCCGTCGGTGGACCCCTTCTCGCCGAAGAACCAGGAGATGGAGCCGGTCGTGGTCGAGGCGATTCTCGGCGAGATCGGCCTCGGCCCCCATGCGCCGGAGGCAGCGCCCGTCTTCACCCGGGGGGACGGCACCCCCGGTCGGGTCGAGCGCCGCGCCAAGATTCACCAGGAGGAGCCGCTGCCCGCCGGGGCCAGGCTGGTCGCTCAGGTGTCCCGCTGGGACAGGCTGAAGGACCCGATGGGGCTGCTGGAGTGCTTCGCCCGCCACCTCGACGACCCGGGCGCCCACCTGGTGCTGGCGGGCCCGTCGGCGGGGGCGGTCTCCGACGACCCGGAGGGCGCCGGCGTGCTGGAGGCGGTTGCCGACGCCTGGCGACGATTGCCTGAGGAGACCCGGCGGCGTGCCCATCTGGCCGTCTTGCCGATGGAGGACATCGACGAGAACGGGGCGATGGTCAACGCGATCCAGCGCCGCGCCGATGTGCTGGTGCAGAAGAGCCTTGCCGAGGGCTTCGGGATGACCGTCGCCGAGGGGATGTGGAAGGCGCGGCCGATGGTCGGTAGCCGGGTCGGCGGCATCCAGGATCAGATCGTCGACGGCGAAAGCGGCGTGCTGGTCGACCCCGGCGACCTCGAGGGCTTCGCCCGGGCGATCCGGGAGTTGCTCGACGACCCCGACCGCGCAGCGCGACTGGGGGAAGCGGCTAGACGGCGGATCCGAGAGAGCTTTCTCGGCATTCACAGGCTGGGTCAGTACGTCGACCTGATCGCCGGCCTCGGCGCGGAAGAGCCGCCCGCCCGCCCATCCGTATGAGAGGGAGGTTGGCGAAAGGGCCGTCTGTGAGCCTCGATCCGCGAGCTCCTCCGATGAATACCCGCGGGTGCGGGTAGAGAATCGGTTGGATGGGGATCTTTCGGAACTCTCGCTTCGCCGACCGCCGCGACGCCGGGCGGCAACTGGCGGAGCGACTGGCGCCGCTGACCGCCGAGGATCCCGTCGTGGTCGCGCTGCCGCGTGGTGGCGTGCCGGTGGCGCGGGAGGTCGCGACGGCGCTCGGCGCCCCGCTGGAGATCCTCGCCGTTCGCAAGCTCGGCGCCCCGCACAACCCCGAGTATGGGATCGGCGCCGTCGTCGAGGACGGCACGCGGGTGATCGACTCCGAGGCGGTGGCGGTGCTGGGACTCAGCGGAGGCGTGGTCGATTCCCTGATCGAGCGCGAAACCGAGGAGCTTCGGCGCCGGGTCGCCGCCTACCGCGGGGACCGCGCCGCCCTCGACCTGGAAGGGCGTACGGTGATCGTCGTCGACGACGGAGTCGCCACCGGGGTCACCGACACCGCGGCGCTGCGTGCCGTGCGCCGGCGCCGGCCCGCGCACACGATCCTCGCCGTCCCGGTCTGCCCTCCGGACTCCGCCGCGCGGCTACGGAACGAGGCCGACGAGATGGTCTGCCTGGCGATGCCGCCCCTGCTCTACGGCGTCGGCCAGTGGTATCGCGACTTCTCCCAGGTCTCCGACGAGGAGGTCGTGACGGCTCTACGCTCGCTCGGCGGCACTACGTAGTCGAAAGCCGTACTTCCTCCGGATGGCGGGCGTCGGAGCCCGACTTAGTGTCCGGTTGATGGAGAGGGGTTCCACGCAGGCCGGTCGCAGGCCCCGGGTTTTGATCGCCGGGGGCGGGGTGGCCGCGCTGGAGGCGATGCTGGCCTTGCGGGGTCGCGCGGAGGTCGAGCTGCACGCGCCGCGCCGCGAGTTCGCCTACCGGCCGCTGGCCGTGGGCGAGCCGTTCGGGGCCGGGCGGGTGCTGACCTTCGATCTCGCCGACCTGGCCGAGCGCGCCGGCGCCTCCTTTCGCCTCGACAGCGTCATCGCCGTCGACGGCGACCGCCGCCACGTCGTCACCCGCGACGGCCACGAGGTTCCCTACGACTACCTGCTGCTCGCCCACGGCGTCAGGATGCTGTGGGCGGTGCCGGGCGCCGTCACCTTCTGGGGCGTGCCCGACGAGGGTGGCGTCGCCGAAGTGGTGCGCGGCTTGCGGGAAGGGGAGCTGCGCAGCGCCGTCTTCACCATGCCCGGCGGCGCCAGCTGGTCGCTGCCGATCTACGAGCTGGCGCTGCTCGCCGAGGCGAGCCTCTCTCGGGCCGGGGTGACAGGCGCCGAACTGAAGATCGTCACCCCCGAGGACGCGCCACTGAGGTTGTTCGGCGTCAGAGCCGCCGGCCAGGTCACCGCTTTGCTGGGGGAGCGCGGCATCGAGACCATCGCCGGCGTCCATCCGGTCAAATTCGACCGCGGGCTGCTGCACATCGCTCCGGGCGAGCCGGTCGAAACCGACGCCGTGGTCAGCTTGCCGCGGCTGGAGGGGCGGCGTATCGCCGGCGTCCCTCACGATCAGGATGGGTTCATCCCAGTCGACGAGCACTGCCGGGCGCTGGGGATGGACAGCGTCTTCGCCGCCGGCGACGTCACCGCCTTCCCCGTCAAGCAGGGCGGGATCGCCGCCCAACAGGCCGACGTGGCCGCCGAGGCGATCGCCGCCGAAATCGGCGCCCCTGCCGACTCACGGCCTTTCGACCCGATCCTGCGCGGAACGCTATGGACGGGGGAGGGGCCGCGCTACCTGTACGGCAGGCTGACCGGCGGCCACGGCGAGACGTCGGAGCTGACCGACCACGCGCACTGGGAGCACGAGGGCAAGATCGTCGGCGAGCACCTGGCGCCGTTCCTCGACTCGATTCCTGGAGCCGAGCGGCCCGGGTCGCAGACGGGTGACGGGAATGCGGTGCCTACGGGTTAGCGAGTATGCCGTCGGCCGCTAGCGGAGGAGGGGGAAGACGCAGCGGTAGTTTCTCGAAAAAGTTTGCAGAGAAGATCCAACAACCCCGGCAGGCGAAACGGTTGCAGTGCTATAGACATCTGGTGACGTGTAGCTGGTGATGTCACTTGTCCACTCACTCCCGAGATCGAGTGTGGCCTGCTGCGAATATGCAGCGAGCGAGAGTGCTTCAGGCAATTCTCCACCCTGAGCCGCACATGATTGAGCCGCTGCGGGAGCCGGCACAGGTGTCACGCTCGCCGATGTCTGCCAACAAGCGCTCGCGAACAACTCGGTCCCCGGCAGGCACCCAGCCTCATACCCGTTCACTTTGCTCGCGTTCACCGCGTTGACGGCATTGAGCGCGGTATCGGCGCTGGTTGCGTTTTTGGCGAAGTCGGCGGTGTCGGCGTGGGCCGCCTCGGGCACCTGGCCGAGGCTCAGCTCGTCGATCTCCAGGCCGGTGACGACGCCGGGCGCTCCCGCGGCGGCGGAGGGCAGGGAGGCGAGCACGCCGGGCGCCAGCCGGTTGGCCGTGACCGACTTTGGCTTCAGGCGGTTTCCGGGCAGCGACTTCACCTTGATCGCCTTGCCGCTGATCTTGGCGCTCTTCGCCGCGTAGACGGTGCCGCTCATCGCCATGAACAGCGCGAGCATCGAGATCACTAGAGATGGCGACGGCCGGCGGAGTCCCTGCCTCATCGTCTTTTCCTTCCAATCGAAGTGCCAAAACGGCCCGGCGGGGAGCCGAGCGGGCGGCGACGTTACTGCGGCCATTCGCACCGGTAGACAGATATTCAGTGGTCGAAAGCCGCCTTCTTCGGCTACGGGCGTTCCGCTGCGACTTATGAGCCCTATGCAGACATAAGTCGCAGCGGAACGGTCTAATGGGGGCGTGCCCGACCTGCTCGTCCTATTTCTCGCCGCCTGCGGTACTGCACTCGCCACCGGGCTGGGCGCGATTCCCGTCTTCTTTCTCGGCGACCGTGCGGCGCAGCTGACTCCGCTCCTGCTTGGCTTCGCCGCCGGCGTGATGGGAGTCGCCTCTATCGTCGGCCTGCTGCTGCCGGCGACCGACGAGGGCTCCGTCGTGGCCATCGTCACCGGGTTTCTTCTCGGCGCCGGCCTGCTCGGCGTCGCCCGTCGCCACCTCAAGACGGATCACCCGTTCATGGGGCGCAGCGGCCCCGGCGCTCGCACGTCGGCGCTGGTCTTCGTCGTCCTCTTCGTCCACAGCCTGCCCGAGGGGCTCGCCGTCGGCACCGCCTTCGCCTCCGACCGGGCCGGGCTCAGCCTCTTCGTAATCCTCGCGATCGCGATCCAGAACATCCCCGAGGGGACCAGCGTCGCGGTCCCGATGGCGGCGGCCGGCTACAGCCGCGCCCGCCAGTTCTGGGCGGCGGTTGGAACCAGCGCGCCGCAGCCGGTCGGCGCGATCCTCGCCTTCATCGCCGTCGAAGAGGTTCAGTCCCTGCTGCCCTTCTCCTTCGCTTTCGCCGCCGGCGCGATGCTGACCCTGATCGTCGTCGAGCTGCTGCCCCAGGCCTACGCCCGACGGGCTCGCTTCGGGCCGACCGTAGGCATAGCCGCGGGCGCCGCGGTCATGCTCGTCCTCAGCGCCCTGCTCGGCGTTTAGGCCGGCGGCCGCCTTGACGGATACACTCGCCCGCGTACATACGGTCGGTGGTCAAGGGAAGTCCGGTGCGAAACCGGCGCGGTCCCGCCACTGTGACCGGGAAAGGAAGTCGCAGGCGCACGTTGCGCCGGCCACTGGGGGCGACACAGAGCCCCCGGGAAGGTGCGGCCGTCCACCCCGGAAGCCAGGAGACCTGTCCCCGGCCAGCCATGACAACCCTCGAGGAAAGGGTGGCTTAAATGCCAAGATCCATCTCATTCCGGCTGGTCGCCGCGTGCGCGCTGGTCGTCGTATTCGCCCTCTCGACCGCCGTTTCGGCGTTCGCGAAGGGCCCACTCGCCAACCTGCGGGTGGTGAGCAGCACCGGCAAGGTCCTCGCCGAGGATTCGCTCGGCGCCGGCACCGCGTCGATCAAGACCAGTCCGAAGGCCGACTGCTTCGGCACCGGCACCGGCGGCAGCGGCAGATCGGTGACCATCCCGGGGCCGACGGCGTTGGGCCTGCTGATCCAGGCCTCGAAGTTCACCCCGGCGCTGAAGCCGGTGTTGATCTCCGACCACTTCGACTTCGGTCTCGCGCTCTGCGGGGTCGGCGGTCAGGTGGCGACCATGAAGCTGTCCTGGTACCTGAAGGTCAACCACAAGAACCCGAATCTCGGCGGCGAGACGGTGAAAGTGCGCGCCGGCGACGACGTGCTCTGGGTTTTGGCCCCCTTTCCCTACCCCGACGAGCTGGCGCTGACCGCGCCGGACAGGGCGAAGGCTGGGACGCCGTTCGGTGTCCGTGTCTTCTCCTATGACGACAGAGGGAAAAGGACGCCCGCCGCCGGAGTGAAGGTGAAGGGCGCGACGAAACCGACCGGAGGGGACGGCCGCACCACGGTCGTGTTGAACAATCCCGCCCGGTTGATCGCCCGCCATGGCAAGGACATCCCGTCCAACACCGAGGCGGTTTGCATCGGAGGCAAGTGCCCCGGCAGCTCGGGTAAATGACCGGGCGCCGTGGCACGGCGGTCGCGATTGCGCTGCTTGCGGCGCTCGCGACCGCCGGCTGCGGCCTCGGTCCGGGAGAGGGCCGCGGCGATGTCGAGCTGACGGTTACCCGGGACTTCGGAGCAGAGTCGCTCCTCGGTCACTCGGTCGGCGACGTCACCGAGTCCGACACGGTGATGCGGGTGCTGGACCGCAACGCCGAGATAACGACCCGCTACGGCGGCGGTTTCGTGCAGTCGATCGACGGACTCGAGGCCGACCGGAGCTTTGGCGACTCCTACGACTGGTTCTTCTACGTCAACGGGGTCGAGTCGACCGTGGGCGCCGCCGACTATCGACTGCGCGGCGGCGAGCGGATCTGGTGGGACTACCGTGAGTGGTCGGAGGCGATGCGGGTTCCGGCCGTGGTTGGGTCATGGCCGCAGCCGTTCGCCGGCGGCTATGAGGGTAAGCGGCGGCCGGTGTCGGTCGAATGCCAGGGTGGGGGGCAGGCCTGCGCGGAGGCGCGCAAGCGGTTGGAGCAAGTAGGGGCGGATGTCACGAACGGTGCCCCGGTCGGCGCAATCCGAGTGCTGGTCGGCCCCTGGGCACAGCTACGGCGCGACCCCGCTGCGTCCCAGATCGAGGACGGACCGCAGGCAAGCGGCGTCTTCGCAGACTTCGCCCCCGCCGCGCCTTCCGCTGTTCCTTTTGTGCCCTATGCGGACAAAAGGAACAGCGGAGGCTTTGGGCGGCTGTGGGGACTTGACCGCGAGGGGCAGGGGGTTCGACCGTTTGAGCCGGGCGCGGGCCTGGTTGCGGCGACGCGCCGCTACGACGCGCCGCCGGTTTGGGTCGTCACAGGGGCGACGGCGGCGGGCGTGCATGCCGCGGCGGGATTGCTCGACGCGGCCGATCTGCGCGACCATTACGCGGTCGCGACAGAGGACGGGGAGGAGATTCCCTTGCCGATGGGCAGTTGAGATGAAATCGCCGTTCGCCTACACGCCGAGGCCAGGCCCGCTCCAGGCGGCGTCGCCCGGGGCGGCGGTCGCTTTCCTCGGCGCCCTCGTCGCGGTCGCCTTCCTCTACTCGACCCCGATCGTCCTCGCCGCGGCCGGCCTCGCCGCGGTCCTCGCCGGCCGGCTCGCCGGCGCTCGCGACGCCGTTCGCGCGGCGCTTCGCATGGGCCTTTCTCTGGCGGTGCTGATCGTCGCCGTCAACGCGCTGGTGGTCAGTCGGGGCGAGACGGTGATCGCCCGCCTCGGCGATTGGCCGCTCCTGGGGCAGGTCGACGTAACCGCCGAGGCGATCGCCGCGGGCGCCGTGATCGGCCTGCGCGCCGCGGTCGCGATGATCGCCTTCGCCGTCTACTCGGCCTGCGTCGACCCCGACCGCGTCCTGCGTGCTCTGCGCCCCTTCGCCGGCCGCTCGGCCCTCACCGC
>DATMBX010000193.1:0-2422 GCA_035558955.1 Solirubrobacterales bacterium
GGCCGCCCAGGCGCTGACGCCGGCCGACATCGAGATCCTCGCGACCTACCTGGGCTCCCTGCACTGAACGGGGGCGTTGCCGGTAGCCTTCTCGACCGAGGCACACTTGCCGCCTTCGCCGAGGTCAGCCGAACGCACACAGGAGGCGCCATGCCGAATCGCTTCGTCGCTCTCCGGGAGGACGGCAAGCCGACCCATCTCTACGACGCGAACCGCAAGAAGTTCCGCGAGGTGATCTGGGGCGACTTCCTCAAGGTGAAGAGCGAGCTGCCGGACGGCTGGCTCGAGGTCGACTGGGCGCCGCGCTCACCCACACAGCGACGCACGCTCTTCATCCCCAAGGAAGAGACGCTGCCGACCCGGCCGCTGGAGATCGTCTTCGTCGACGTCGGCCAGGGCGACGGCGCGCTCCTCGTCTCGCCGGAAACCGGTGCCCAGGAGCGGATCGTCGTCATCGACGCGGGCGACGGCGCGAACATGCGCGCCTTCCTGGCGGCGCGCTTCCAGACCTCGCGCGGCTTCGACTTCTCCGCGGCCGTCCTCACCCATCCGGACAGCGATCACTACTACGGCTTCAAGGACATCTTCGCCAATGGCGGAATCGGCTTCAAGACCATCTACCACAACGGGCTGGTCGAGCGGCCGGTCGCGGGCACCTGGGAAAAGGTGGAGGGCCCGCCGGTCGTCGACCCCGCCTCCGGAATCGCCTACCTCGGCGGCCTGGCCGTCGACCGGGCCGCCGTGGCGGCGATCTTCGAGGGCGACCAGAGCGACTTCGAGTACGCGAAGACGATGAGCGCGGCCCTCGCCAATCCCAAGATCGGCGACATCCGCATGCTCTCCACCGGGCATGCGCAGGTGGAGGACGGCGTGGCCTGGATGCCGGGCTTCGCGCCCTCGGACGGGCGCGACTACACCATCCGGGTCCTCGGACCTGTCGTCGAGACCGTGGCGGGCGAGCCCCGCCTGCGCCGTCTGGGCTCCTACGGCGAGACCAAGAACGGCCACTCGGTGATCCTTCGACTCGAGTACGGCAGGTTCAGCGTCCTGTTCGGCGGCGACCTGAACGAGCCGGCGGAGAAGTTCCTGCTCGGGCACTACGCCGGCATCGACAGGTTTCCCGAGCGCGGATCGGCCGCCTACAGGGAGATGCTCGCGAAGGCGGGTCCCGTCTTCCGCTCCGACGTCATGAAGTCCTGCCACCATGGCTCCGAGAAGGTGACCGACGCATTCCTGGAGGCGGTGAATCCGGCCGCCTTCGTCATCTCGTCGGGCGACGCGGAAGGCCATATCCATCCCCGGCCCGACCTGCTCGGCCGCCTCGGCCAGTTCGGCCGCGGCGGTGCTCCGGTGATCCTCTCCACGGAGCTCCAGCGCTCGTCACGGGCGACCGAAGACAGGAAGGTGGTCGACAAGATGCTCGCCAGCATCGACAAGCTGGCGGCCGGCACCTTGCCGCCGGCGAGCGTCGAAAAGCTCAAGGCCGACGTGCGCTCGTTGGGGCGCAGCAATGTCGAGGTCTACGGCGCGATCTACCTCAAGACCGACGGCGAGCGTCTGATGACGGCCTTTCGCATCGAGACGGGTTCGCAGACCAAGAAGTGGTTTTCCTTTCGCTACCGCTTCGCCGCCAACGGCGAGCTGATCCGCGACGACTAGGCGGAGCTGACGTCGCCGCGCTTTCCCTTTGAGGCAATGGCCGCGGCCCGCTCCGGGCGATAGCCTTGGCGGCATGGTGTCGCTCAGGACCTATGCCCTGGCGTGGGGTGTCGCGGTCGCGATCGCGGTCCCGGCTCCGCTGCCCGTCGTGGCCCAGCCGGCGTCGCCTCCTCCATCGACGACGACGACGGCGGCCGCGCCGGCCTCGGCCCCGTTCAAGCAGGAAGAGATCGAGCAGCTGGTCGCGCCGGTGGCGCTCTATCCCGATGCGCTGCTGGCCCAGGTGCTGATGGCGTCGACCTATCCGCTCGAGGTCGTGCTGGCTGCGCGCTGGACCCAAGCCAATCCGAAGGTCTCGGGCGCGGCGCTCGAGAACGCGATGCAGAGCCAGACCTGGGACCCGAGCGTCAAGTCGCTGACCGCGGTGCCCCAGGTGCTCGAGATGATGGAGCAGAGGGTCGACTGGACCCAGAAGCTCGGCGATGCCTTCCTCGGCCAGGAGGCCGAGGTGATGAAGGCGGTGCAGCGGCTGCGCGCCAAGGCGAGCGCCGCGGGCAACCTGAAGTCGGGCAAGGAGCAGGTGGTCACGACCAAGACCGAGGGCGGCGAGACGACCATCGTCATCGAGCCGGCGACCGAGGTCGTCTACGTACCGACCTACGACCCGTCGTACGTCTACGGCTATTGGCCCAATCCCGCGTATCCGCCGTACTACTGGTACCCGCCCGGCTACTACTACCCGGGCGGCGCCTTTCTCGCCGGC